>JAWERV010000041.1:0-17402 GCA_032481955.1 Streptococcus mitis
AGGTATTCACGCACGTCCAGCAACATTGTTGGTACAAACTGCTAGCAAATTTGCTTCAGATATCACTCTTGAGTACAAAGGTAAATCAGTTAACCTTAAATCAATCATGGGTGTTATGAGTCTTGGTGTTGGCCAAGGTGCTGACGTAACTATCTCAGCTGAAGGTGCAGATGCAGATGACGCTATCGCTGCAATCTCAGAAACAATGGAAAAAGAAGGATTGGCATAAGGAAAATGACAGAAATGCTTAAAGGAATCGCAGCATCTGACGGTGTTGCAGTTGCAAAAGCATATCTACTCGTTCAACCGGATTTGTCATTCGAGACTGTTTCAGTCGAAGATACAAACGCAGAAGAGGCTCGTTTGGATGTAGCTCTTGAAGCTTCTCAAAACGAGCTTTCTCTTATCCGTGAGAAGGCTGTAGGTACGCTTGGTGAAGAAGCGGCTCAAGTTTTTGACGCTCATTTGATGGTTCTTGCTGACCCAGAATTGATTGGTCAGATTAAAGAAACAATCCGTGCTAAGAAAGTCAATGCAGAAGCAGGTCTTAAAGAAGTGACTGACATGTTCATCACTATCTTTGAAGGCATGGAAGACAACCCATACATGCAAGAACGTGCAGCGGATATTCGCGACGTGACAAAACGTGTATTGGCAAACCTTCTTGGTAAGAAATTGCCAAACCCAGCTTCTATCAACGAAGAAGTAATTGTGATTGCGCATGACTTGACACCATCTGATACAGCTCAATTGGACAAAAACTTTGTAAAAGCTTTTGTAACAAATATCGGTGGACGTACAAGCCACTCAGCTATCATGGCACGTACACTTGAAATTGCAGCTGTATTGGGAACGAATAACATCACTGAAATCGTTAAAGACGGTGCTATCCTTGCCGTTAACGGAATTACTGGTGAAGTCATTATCAACCCAACAGATGAACAAGCGGCTGAATTTAAAGCAGCTGGTGAAGCTTATGCTAAACAAAAAGCTGAATGGGCACTTTTGAAAGATGCTCAAACAGTGACTGCTGACGGTAAACACTTCGAGTTGGCTGCTAACATCGGTACTCCAAAAGACGTTGAAGGTGTTAACAACAACGGTGCAGAAGCTGTTGGACTTTACCGTACAGAATTCTTGTACATGGATTCTCAAGATTTTCCAACTGAAGATGAGCAGTATGAAGCATACAAAGCTGTTCTTGAGGGAATGAATGGTAAACCAGTCGTTGTTCGTACAATGGATATTGGTGGTGATAAGGAACTTCCTTACTTCGATATGCCACATGAAATGAACCCATTCCTTGGATTCCGTGCCCTTCGTATCTCTATTTCTGAAACTGGAGATGCAATGTTCCGTACACAAATCCGTGCCCTTCTTCGTGCTTCTGTTCATGGTCAATTGCGTATCATGTTCCCAATGGTTGCCCTTTTGAAAGAATTCCGTGCAGCTAAAGCAGTTTATGAAGAAGAAAAAGCAAATCTTCTTGCTGAGGGTGTTGCAGTTGCGGATGACATCCAAGTTGGTATCATGATTGAAATCCCTGCAGCAGCAATGCTTGCAGACCAATTTGCAAAAGAAGTAGACTTCATGTCAATTGGTACAAACGACTTGATTCAATACTCAATGGCAGCAGACCGTATGAACGAGCAAGTTTCATACCTTTACCAGCCATATAACCCATCAATCCTTCGCTTGATTAACAACGTTATCAAGGCAGCACACGCTGAAGGTAAATGGGCTGGTATGTGTGGTGAGATGGCTGGTGACCAAAAAGCTGTTCCACTTCTTGTCGGCATGGGCTTGGATGAGTTCTCTATGTCAGCAACATCAGTCCTTCGTACACGTAGCTTGATGAAGAAATTGGACACTGCTAAGATGGAAGAGTACGCAAACCGTGCCCTTACAGAGTGTTCAACAATGGAAGAAGTTCTTGAACTTCAAAAAGAATACGTTAACTTTGATTAATGTCATCAACCTTGTAACCTAGTTGCAAGGTTTTTTGCTACATTTTGGAAAAGTATAGTCTTATAAAGTCCACTTTTCAATGCTCCGGAGGCATGGTATAATAGGGGAAAGTAATTAGAATAAGAGAGAAACCATGTCTAAAGAAATTGATATTGAGTATTACCATCAGCTAGCCTTGCAAAAGCAGAAGGAACACCGTAAAATTTTAGCCAATCTAAAGAAAAAACCACCAAAAAATCTAGATAAGATAGCCCAGCAGATTCACCAAGAAGTCTTTGCAGAGATTGATTGTACGGCTTGCGCTAACTGTTGCAAGACATTGGGGCCTGACTTCAAGGAAGCAGACATCACTCGTATTGCTAAGTACTTTAAGATGAAATTACCAGCTTTTGAAGCGGAGTTTCTGCAGGTGGATGAAGATGGAGACAAGGTTTTCAAATCAATGCCTTGCCCATTTTTAGGAGGAGATAACCTCTGTTCCATCTATGATGTTCGTCCAAAGGCCTGTCGTGAATTCCCTCATACTGACCGTAAAAAGATCCATCAAATCAACCATTTGACGATTAAAAATACCTTGACCTGTCCAGCAGCCTATCTCTTTGTTGAGAAATTAAAGGATAAGTTATAGAGATTTAAAGGATAAAAAATTTCTAATAATAACTAGAGATATGAAGGGAGTACTCCTGTGCCTAGACCGAAAACAAAAGAGGAGCTAGTGCTGGCCTCTAAGGAAAACTATGAAAAGTTCAATCGTTTCATCTCCCAACTAAGTGAGGATGAGCTACAGACTCCATTTGATTTTTCAAGAGACCCAAAGAAAAAAGAAGCACACTGGAAAAGGGATAAAAATCTACGGGATGTCTTGATCCATCTTTATGAATGGCAGCAGTTACTTTTGACTTGGGTACATTCTAATCAAAAAGGTCACGAAAGACCTTTTCTCCCTGAACCTTATAATTGGAAAACTTATGGACAAATGAATGACGCTTTTTGGAAGAAGCACCAGAAAACGTCCTTAGAAGAAGCGACTAGACTACTAGAGCAATCGCATAAAGAGGTTTTAGAGTTGATAGAAGTTTTTAGCAATGACGAACTCTTTACCAAAGGTGTCTATAAGTGGACGGGAGGGACAAGTCTAGGTTCCTACTTTGTCAGTAGCACCTCCAGTCACTATGATTGGGCTCTGAAAAAACTCAAAGCTCATCAGAAAAATTGTAAGGGATAGATGGATTTCTTGAAATAGAAAGAATGAATTCTTTTAAACATGAGATAAGATTAAAAGGGCTATCAAGTGATGTAGCCCTTTTGAGTTATACAAGCAAATTACCATGCAAAAGCTGTCGTTGGAGCATTGAGGGCTTCTAACCATTGCTTATTCTTTACAGGGCAAAGAGTTACGGATATACCTGCCATATCCAGACTGGTCATAAATGTTCCTGATTTTATAAAGGTAATAGTGACTCCTTCAATTTCTAAGAGTTGAAGGAGATCATTGATAAATATGCCCATTTCTAGGTTGGTACTAGTACCTAGATTATTTATAAGTAATATGAATTGATCTCCTTTTTTCCAGTGATAGTGCAATCTTAATTTACTTATAATTTCATTTGCCAGGATTTCTGACGATTGGAATGGGACGATACGATAACCTTCTTCGCCGTGTATCCCAATACCATAGGAAATATTTCCTTCTTCCAAGTTAAATAGTGGAAGGGTGGCTTGAGGGAGACTAGCCGATTTTGTTGCAAAGCCAATCGTTGCGATTTCGGGAGCAAGTTGATGACCTAGGTTGGTTAAATCTTCAATATTGGCTCCATTTTTTGCGGCACACCCCAGGATTTTATGAAGTAAAATGGTCCCTGCAAGTCCTCTCCCTCTAATTTGAAATTTATTGTGGGGTTCGATTGAAATATCATCGTGTGATAAACTATAGCCGACTTTAATTCCTTCTTGTCTAGCAGTGTTAATGGCCGAGCTAAACTCTTTGATGTCTGCTTCGAAATTTTTTACAATGATGAAGACACCTTGTCCATTATTTAAAAAACGAATGGACTCTAAGATTTCAGTTCTTGTAGGTGGAGTAAATAATTGACCATAGATAGTAGCGGTAAGCATTCCTTCTCCCACATATCCAATATGAGCAGGTTCATGACCTGAACCTCCACCTGACAATATTGGAACCTGATGAGGGTTGCGATTCTTTTGATAAACTAGTGGTAAAGTAGGGTGTTTTTCTAATTCAGGATGACTGTTAACAGTAGCTGAAATGTAACTTGAAATAATTTTCTCTTTATAATTTGAAATAAATGTCATTGTGGTCTCTTTCCAATAATCGTCATGATGAGATAGTCTGGTTGTGGAACTGGACTTTTTTTATTGACGTAAGCTTTCACGGTTTCTGCTAGAGCATGTGAATGATAGTCTAGCAAAAAACAAGTATAAGCAGATGAATCGATATCAATCTGCCCATATTCTTTTAAAATTTTTGATACAAGCAAGCGACAGTAGCTTATAAAGTGGTCATAGAAGTTATTTTGCCCTTGAATATCAAAAAGTTGAATATAAAAATCACGCTCTTGTTCGAAATAAAAAAATAATTCTTGTAATAGTTTTTGGCCTGAAATGAAGTCCAAGTTGTTGGTGATGTACTCGGTTAAGTCAGTTTCAAATATCCAGTCTAGCAGTTCATATTTGTCAAGAAAGTGATTATAAAAGGTCTGTCTACGGATGCCAGCTGATTCCATGATATCTACAATAGAGATTTTGTCAAATTCTCTAGTAGCTAATAGGTCTCTAAATGCCTTAGCAATCCGTTTTTTTGTAATAAGTGATGATGCCATAGGAAACCTTTCTTTTACTTACTTCATTTTACCAAAAAATTTTTTTAAACGGGTTTAAAAGGGGACAAATAATAGAATCTGTCCCTTATCAGCCAGCAGTAAAAAATATATAATGAAAGCGAAAACAAAGGTAAATACCGAAAGGAGTTTCTCATGAAAAAAATTATAAATGAACCGACACAAGTTGTTGATGAAATGTTGCAGGGCTTGTCATTTATGCATGATGACTTGGTAGAACGGTTAGATGGTTTTGATGTCATCGTTAGAAAGGTAGAAAAGACAGGGAAAGTTGGGCTCATTTCAGGTGGAGGCTCAGGACATGAACCAAGTCATGCTGGATTTGTAGGAGATGGAATGTTGTCTGCTGCTATTTGTGGAGCAGTCTTTACTTCACCTACTCCGGATCAAATTTTAGAAGCCATTAAGGCAGCTGATGAAGGTGCTGGAGTTTTCATGGTTATCAAGAACTATTCTGGAGACATCATGAACTTTGAAATTGCACAAGAACTTGCTGAAATGGAAGGTATTGATGTAGCAAGTGTTGTAGTCGATGATGATATTGCTGTTGAAAATAGTCTCTATACCCAAGGTCGCCGCGGTGTTGCTGGTACTATATTAGTCCATAAAATTTTGGGTGATGCGGCTCGTTCTGGTAAATCTTTATCTGAAATGAAGGAACTGGCTGATAAACTTGTCTTAGAAATTAAAACAATTGGGCTGGCCTTGTCTGGAGCAACTGTTCCTGAAGTTGGTAAACCAGGATTTGTTCTAGAAGATGATGAATTTGAATATGGTGTTGGTATTCACGGTGAGCCAGGATATAAAAAAGAGAAAATGCAACCTTCAGCACAATTGGCCTCAGAATTGGTTGAAAAACTATCTGAAGGTTTCCAACTTAAGGCTGGTGAACGCTATGGCCTTCTCATCAATGGTTTAGGAAGCACCCCTCTGATGGAGCAATATGTATTTGCAAATGATGTGGCTAAATTACTCCATGAAAAAGGTGTTGAGTTGGCATTTAAGAAAATTGGAAACTATATGACTTCAATCGATATGGCTGGTTTGTCATTGACATTGATTCGATTGGCAGATGATGAGTGGTTGGATGCTTTAAATGCACCTGTTACAACATCAGCTTGGTAAAACTCAAGGAGGAAATGTCGAATGAATGCTGAACAAGCTCTTGAATGGATGAAGCTTTTTAATGAAAAGATTCAAGAACAGAAAGATTATCTTAGTGAGCTAGACACTCCTATAGGAGATGGAGACCACGGTGGAAATATGGCGCGTGGAATGGCTGCAGTTATGGAAAACTTAGAAGGAAAGCAATTTGAGACCAGCAGTGATGTCTTTAAACTTGTCTCAATGCAACTACTGAGTAAGGTAGGCGGTGCTTCTGGTCCCTTGTATGGCTCTGCTTTTATGGGCATGGCCAAGGCTGATTCTCATTCAAAATTAGAAGAAACCTTACAAAGTGGTCTGGATATGATTGTCAAACGTGGGAAAGCAGAAGTTGGAGAGAAGACAATGGTTGACGTTTGGACTCCCGTTATTGCTGCCTTGTCTGCTGGTCAATTGACTCATGAGATTATTGATGAGGTAGTGAATGCTACCAAAGATTTACTTGCAACTAAAGGAAGGGCATCTTATGTAGGAGAACGTTCTCTTGGACATATTGATCCTGGGTCATTTTCATCAGGATTACTCTTTACTGCTCTTTTAGAAACTGGGGTGGTTTAATGGGAAGTATTGGTCTTGTTATCGTTTCACATTCCAAACACATTGCACAAGGTGTCGTTGAACTAATTAGTGAAGTAGCTAAAGATGTTCCGATTACTTATGTAGGAGGAACCGAAGATGGAGGAATTGGAACGAGTTTTGATCAAGTAGACAGGGTTGTTTTTGAAAATCCATCAGATACTTTATTAGCTTTTTTTGACCTCGGCTCTGCTAAAATGAACTTAGAAATGGTGGCTGATTTCAGTGATAAGAGTATCATCATCAACAGGGTTCCAATTGTAGAAGGAGCCTATACTGCAGCAGCTCTTCTTCAGGCTGGTGCAGAACTATCAGTTATTCAAACACAGTTGGCGGAGCTTGAAATCAATAAATAAGGAATTTAACTATAACCCTTTTTATAGGTGGACTATTGATTATCTCAACTATAAAATGTTAAGTAAATAATTTCAAAATCAGAAAGGGATTGCTTTGGGCAGTTCCTTTTTAATGTAAAAGGAGTAGCATCATAGCGTTTCTAAATTGTTAATCATTTAAAACTGATTGTGATGGGACTATTCTAGCTTTAGAATTCTTCAAAAATTAAAATTTAAGGCAATCAATGGCTTAGAATAGTGCGAAAACATTTAGTTTATAGGAATTCTAGGTCTAGAATTACATGGATATTCATGAAGTTAGTGTATTCGATAGTTAGGATTGTTCTATTCTGAAAGATTTGAGCTGTCAATCTTCTAGAATAGTAGTTTGCCAATGAATTTTGTTGAAAGATTCCTTGTTTTATGGTAGTCTAAAGTAAAAGAAAGCCCTACCATTATATTTGTACCTTTAATCTGACTTGGTTTAGGTCTAGAAGAGGGATAGATATTTGGGATTTTAAATAACAATTATATTTTCACTTGCAAAAAAATGTATTTCAACTTTATCTAATGTAGAAGAAGGAAATATCATAAAATGCTTATGACTTGTTGGAAAGAGAGTGTAAACTAAAAATGGATTCCCTTTACATATTAGGAGTAAGTAGATGAGTAATCTAGAGTCAATTCGTAAAGCGCATATCATCGTGTGGAGTGCCTATCTATTTTTATCATTAAGAGCCCCAGTAATTAGCAACACTGAGTATTTCTTGCTTATTTTTTTAGCGTTTCTCTATTCGATAGTATCGCTACCTATATACTCTGTGAAGAATAAAATAGTATCTATTTGTTTGGCTATAAACTCGATCCTATTAATGAGTTTTCCAATTTTAATCAATAAATTTTTCCCAGGAAATGTTTCTACTTATATCGTATTAATAAGTAATTTTATCCTGGAGTTCTTAATCTTTAATAAAATTGGTAAAGATTTTGATACTAAATTAGCTAGTGAGTATAGAAAAATCAGTCAGTTTAAAAGTAAGATGTCTCAATCTCCTTGGATAAAATATTTAGAGATTTCTAGTTTTATATTAACTATATTTCCATTTATTCTTCATGGTACAGTTGATAATCGTGTATTGGCTCTTATCTTTTTGATAAAAATTTGTGTAGATACTATGATAAAGTTTCTATTAAATAGAATCTTTAAGACAAGTGAGGTAATGAAAAGGAGAATATTTTCTCTGTTTGTACTAGATTTGATTGTCTATTTATTTTTAGGCTATGTTTTAGCAATGCAAAAAGACGGATATCTGTTTTCAATTCTACTAATTTTTTCTAATTTCTCACTTCCCTTTATCAGAGAAAAAGAGTATGAATTATTTAAGAACAAGAAGTGAGATAGATATGGTGGCTTTATTAAAACTGAGAATAAATTTTGGGAGATACTTTTATTTATTTTAGGTGTATTGCTAATTGGAATTGCGTTACTAAGTCATAAAAAAATTAAATTTTGGAAATAGCGTTAGTGAGAAGAACAGGATGATAGTATTATGATGGTTGTTTTAATTTTGGTGGTTGTGGTGTTTTTGTATTATGTAATTACAGAGTATTTTCAGAATAGTTATATTGACTGTATACTATTTCTAATATTGCTGATTTCTCATTTGATATGGGATTACTATTTTTTGCCCATTGAAGTTTTAGTGGCATTAAGTGGAGTAAATTTGCTGTCAAGATTATTCAAAAAAATGAGAAGTCAATAGATTTGTTAGTGGATTATAAAGATGAAAGGTAAAATTGGGATATTTAAAATGAAACATTTTTTTTGCTGGTCTCGGAGAGATAAAATTAGCTTTCTACATTTTATATGTTTTGCTAGGTCTAGTACCTTTATTTCACACTTACATAATAAATGCTGATACAAGTGTAGGAAAATCATCTTTAACTATTATAGGGGTAATCTCTGTATTTATTTTAACTATTGCTCGAATTTATAGAAGATTTTTCTACAATAAAAATAAACTTGACTAGAATAGTATGAGTTAGTTAATCAATTGGAACGATTATTCTTTGTGATACTATACCACTTTTAAGTTTTTACATTGAACAGCTGGCTGAAGTGAAAGTTGTTTATCTTAGAAAGGAAAACCTCAAATTGTCCTACAAATTTCTACTTTTCGATCTCGACCACACCTTGCTTGATTTTGATGCTGCTGAGGATGTGGCTTTGACGCAATTCCTAAAAGAAGAAGGAGTTACAGATATTCAGGCTTATAAAGACTATTATGTTCCTATGAATAAGGCTCTCTGGAAGGACTTAGAGCAAAAGAAAATTAGTAAACAAGAGCTGGTTAACACGCGCTTTTCTCGTTTATTTGCTCACTTTGGACAGGAAAAAGACGGTAGTTTTCTAGCCCAACGTTACCAATTTTATCTCGCTCAGCAGGGACAAACGATTTCGGGAGCTCATGAACTCTTAGACAGCCTCATAGAGTGTGATTATGAGTTATATGCTGCGACAAATGGTATTACTGCCATTCAGACAGGGCGTTTGGCTCAATCTGGTCTAGCACCTTATTTCAATCAAGTCTTTATCTCTGAACAATTGCAAACACAAAAGCCTGATGCTCTCTTTTATGAAAAGATTGGTCAACAGATTGCTGGCTTTAGCAAAGAAAAGACACTGATGATTGGAGATTCTCTAACCGCAGACATCCAAGGTGGCAATAATGCTGGAATTGACACGATTTGGTACAATCCTCATCACCTCGAAAATCACACACAAGCTCAGCCGACCTACGAAGTTCATTCTTACCAAGACTTGCAGCGTTGTTTAGATAAACTGTAAAAAGTGGTTTAGATAGCCACTTTTTGCTATAATAGAGGCAGTAAAAATGAAGGAGTCAGCTATGCAACACTCGTCTTGGCATGCTTTGATTAAGGAGCAATTACCTGAGGGTTATTTTGGGAAAATCAATCAGTTTATGGAGCAGGTCTATGCTCAAGGGACTATTTATCCACCCAAGGAAAAGGTTTTTCAGGCTCTCTTGACAACACCGCTTGAAGAAGTTAAGGTGGTTATTTTAGGGCAAGATCCCTATCACGGGCCAGGTCAAGCGCAGGGCTTGAGTTTTTCTGTACCGGACTCTGTCCCAGCTCCGCCATCCTTGCAAAATATCTTGAAAGAATTAGCAGATGATATCGGGGTTAAGAAATCTCATGATTTAACGGCTTGGGCTGAGCAAGGAGTCCTGCTTCTAAATGCCTGTTTGACGGTTCCTGCTGGACAAGCTAATGGTCATGCTGGTCAGATATGGGAGCCTTTTACGGATGCAGTGATTCAGGTGGTTAATCATCTAGATAGACCGATTGTTTTTGTACTCTGGGGAGCCTATGCACGTAAGAAGAAGGCCTTGGTTACCAATCCTCATCACTTGATTATCGAATCAGCCCATCCCAGTCCTTTGTCGGTTTATAGAGGATTTTGGGGTTCCAAGCCTTTTTCCAAGGCCAATGCATTCTTAAAAGAGACAGGACAAGAGCCAATCGATTGGCTTAGATAAGGAGAAAATATGCCTCAGTTAGCGACAATTTGCTACATTGATAACGGGAAAGAACTACTCATGCTCCATCGTAATAAGAAGCCAAATGATGTCCATGAAGGGAAATGGATTGGTGTGGGTGGCAAGCTAGAGCGAGGTGAGACCCCTCAGGAATGCGCGGCGCGTGAAATCCTCGAAGAGACGGGACTGAAAGCCAAGCCAGTTCTAAAAGGTGTTATCACATTTCCTGAATTCACACCAGATTTAGACTGGTACACTTATGTTTTTAAGGTGACGGAGTTTGAGGGTGAATTGATTGACTGCAACGAGGGGACGCTAGAATGGGTTCCTTATGACGAGGTTTTGAGCAAGCCGACTTGGGAAGGCGACCATACCTTTGTTGGGTGGCTTTTAGAAGATAAACCCTTCTTTTCAGCCAAGTTTGTCTATGATGGGGATAAATTGTTGGATACCCAAGTTGATTTCTATGAATAAAGGAGAAAGCAGATGCTACTAATCAAAAATGGTCGTGTAATGGATCCCAAGTCTGGTTTGGATCAAGTATGTGATGTCTTGGTCCAAGATGGGAAAATTGTCAAAATTGCGCCTGAGATTAAAGAAGAAGGAGCAGAACTGATTGATGCTAGTGGTCTTGTAGTTGCTCCTGGCCTGGTTGATATTCATGTTCATTTCCGTGAACCTGGTCAGACCCACAAGGAAGACATCCATACTGGTGCCCTAGCAGCCGCTGCAGGTGGTTTTACAACTGTTGTTATGATGGCTAATACTAGTCCAACCATTTCAGACGTGGAGACTTTGCAAGAAGTTCTTCAGTCAGCTGCCAAAGAAAAGATTAATGTCAAAACAGTTGCGACCATTACTAAGAATTTTAATGGGAAAGACTTGACAGACTTTAAGGCACTCTTAGAAGCAGGTGCGGTTGGTTTTTCAGATGACGGTATTCCGCTTGAAAGCAGTAAAGTGGTCAAGGAAGCCATGGAGGAAGCCAAAAAACTCAACACCTTTATTAGTCTTCATGAGGAAGATCCAGGATTGAATGGGATTCTTGGGTTTAACGAAAATATTGCTAAAGAGCATTTCCATATCTGCGGTGCGACTGGAGTGGCTGAGTACGCTATGATGGCGCGTGATGTCATGATTGCCTATGCAACCCAGGCCCATGTTCATATCCAGCATTTGTCTAAGGAAGAAAGTGTCAAGGTAGTGGAGTTTGCTCAAGGATTGGGAGCGCAAGTAACAGCAGAAGTAGCGCCACAGCATTTTTCTAAGACCGAAGCGCTCCTTTTGACACAAGGAAGCAATGCAAAGATGAATCCGCCGCTTCGTTTGGAATCAGACCGTCGTGCCGTGATTGAAGGCCTTAAATCAGGCGTCATCACAGTTATTGCGACTGACCACGCGCCTCACCATGCGGATGAAAAAAATGTTGAGGATATTACCAAAGCGCCGTCTGGTATGACTGGCTTAGAAACATCTCTTTCCCTCGGATTGACTTATTTGGTGGAAGCTGGTGAGTTGAGCTTGATGGAATTACTTGAAAAAATGACCTACAACCCAGCCAAGCTTTACAACTTTGAAGCAGGTTACTTGGCTGAGAATGGTCCAGCGGACATCACTATTTTTGATGCTAAGGCTGACCGCCTTGTGGACTCCCATTTTGCTTCCAAAGCAGCTAATTCACCATTCATTGGTGAAAGCTTAAAAGGGCAGGTTAAATATACCATCTGTAAAGGACAAATCGTCTATCAAGCTTGATAGGAGTTGGAATATGAATTATTTTCGAAAACGTAGGGAGAGACAAGCAAAATCTAATAGCGGCATTTACTGTCCCGCAGCTAATCGTTCTAAAATTCAATATGAAACTAAAGAAAAAGCTGACCATGCGGTTCAATATGATAATGGAGGTTTAGTTAGAAGCTATTATTGTCGTACATGTGCGTGTTGGCATACTACTTCAAAATCTAATAACCCTCCGCTAAGTTTGAAAAACTATGGTCTGAAACTCTTTGGTTTAGATAAATCAGAATAGAAAGAGAAGTATGTATAAGACAAAGTGTTTACAAGAGAAGTTAGTATTATTTTTAAAAATTTTCTTCCCTATCCTGATTTATCAATTTGCCAATTATTCTGCCTCCTTTGTTGATACGACTATGACAGGTCAATACAGCACTATCGACCTAGCTGGTGTGTCTATGGCAACCAGTATCTGGAATCCTTTCTTTACATTCCTAACAGGGATTGTATCAGCCTTGGTGCCTATCATTGGTCACCATCTTGGTCGAGGTAAAAAGGAAGAAGTGGCGTCTGATTTTTACCAGTTCATTTATCTTGCCTTGGGTCTATCTGTGGTCTTGCTGGGGATGGTACTTTTCCTGGCACCACCAATCTTGAATCATATTGGACTAGAAGCTCCAGTGGCGGCAGTAGCGGTTCGCTATCTTTGGTTTTTATCTATCGGCATTATCCCCCTGTTGCTCTTTAGTGTCATTCGCTCCTTGCTGGATTCGCTGGGGTTGACCAAGCTGTCCATGTATCTCATGCTTTTGTTGCTTCCTCTCAATAGCGGATTTAATTATCTCTTGATTTTCGGAGCCTTTGGTGTTCCAGAACTGGGAGGTGCTGGTTCTGGTTTAGGTACTTCATTGGCTTATTGGGTTTTGCTGGGGATTTCTGTTCTAGTTTTATTTAAACAGGAGAAGCTCAAAGCCCTACATCTTGAGAAACGAATTCCATTTAATATGGATAAAATCAAGGAAGGGGTTCGCTTAGGTCTGCCTATTGGGGGAACTGTCTTCGCGGAAGTGGCTATCTTTTCCGTGGTTGGTTTGATTATGGCTAAGTTCTCATCCTTGATTATCGCTAGTCACCAGTCAGCTATGAACTTTTCAAGTCTTATGTACGCCTTTCCTATGAGTATCTCATCTGCTATGGCTATTGTCGTTTCCTATGAAGTGGGAGCCAAGCGATTTGATGATGCGAAAACCTATATTGGTCTAGGAAGATGGACAGCACTTATTTTTGCAGGCTTCACCTTATCTTTCCTTTACATTTTTAGGGAAAATGTGGCCAATCTTTATGGTAACGACCCAGAATTTATCGATTTGACAGCGCGTTTTTTGACTTATAGTCTTTTCTTCCAGTTAGCAGATACCTTTGCGGCACCCCTTCAGGGAATTTTGCGGGGTTATAAGGATACAGTTATTCCTTTTTACCTTGGTTTGGTTGGTTACTGGGGGGTGACACTCCCAGTAGCTATGGTATTCGACTCTCTAACAGATTTTGGAGCTTATTCTTACTGGATTGGTTTGATTATTAGTCTAATCGTGAGCGGGGCTCTCTACCGTTGGCGTCTAACTGTGATTATGAAGAGATTTGAATCTTTAGCAAAATCTAAAAGATAAAAAAAGTTTGTGAAAAAATATTCTTAACAAGAAAATCCCTTATTCCTATGGGGTTTTCTTTTTTAATTTGTGAAATTTTCTTTAGAAAAACTTTGACAGTACTTACCAAAAACGGTAAAATAGTAAGGTAAGAAGAAAGTTAGAAAGGCAAGAAGATGTCAACTTTAGATAAAAATCTTTTGCTAGAGATGTTCCGCAAGATGGAAGAAATCCGTCGTATGGACTTAAAAATTGCGCAATTAGTAAAGAAGGGGAAAGTGCCAGGAATGACGCACTTTTCTGTTGGAGAAGAGGCAGCTAACGTGGGTGCTATGTTGGCTCTCAAGCCAGATGATCTAATTACCTCAAACCACCGTGGTCACGGACAAGCTATTGCAAAAGGAATTGACCTAAGCGGAATGATGGCTGAAATCCTTGGTAAATACACTGGAACCTGTAAAGGTAAAGGTGGTTCTATGCATATCGCTGACCTTGATGCTGGGAACCTTGGTGCTAATGGTATCGTAGGTGGTGGTATGGGAATCGCTGTTGGTGCAGCCCTTAGTCAGCAAATGCAACATACTGGAAAAATCGTTGTCTGCTTCTTTGGTGATGGTGCGACCAACGAAGGTGTTTTCCACGAAGCAGTAAATATGGCTTCTATCTGGAACCTGCCAGTCATTTTCTATTGCATTAACAACGGTTATGGAATCTCTGCGGATATCAAGAAGATGACTAATGTGGAGCATATCCATCAACGTAGCGCTGCTTATGGAATTCCTGGAATGTTCATCGAAGATGGAAACAATGTCATCGACGTCTACGAAGGATTTAAGAAAGCTGTAGACCATGTTCGTGGTGGTAAAGGTCCGGTCTTGATTGAAAGTGTAACTTATCGCTGGCTTGGTCACTCATCATCTGACCCTGGTAAATATCGTACGCGTGAAGAAGTCGAGTTGTGGAAACAAAAAGATCCGATCGAAAACCTTCGCAAGTACCTCATTGAAAACACTATTGCAAGTGCCCAAGAATTGGAAGAAATCCAAGCGCAAGTCAAGGAAGCAGTAGAAGCTTCTGTTAAATTTGCGGAAGAAAGTCCATTCCCACCACTTGAATCAGCATTTGAAGATATTTACGCAGACTAAGGAGAAAGAGATAAAATGGAAACAAAAACAATGTCCTTCCGTGACACCATTATCCTTGCTATGTCTGAGGAAATGCGTCGCGATGAAAATGTGTTCTTAATGGGAGAAGATGTCGGTGTCTTTGGAGGAGACTTCGGAACTTCTGTTGGAATGCTTGAAGAATTTGGTCCAGAACGTGTTCGTGATTGTCCGATTTCTGAAGCTGCCATCTCTGGAGCAGCAGCAGGAGCAGCCATGACAGGACTTCGTCCAATCGTTGATATGACCTTCATGGACTTCTCGGTTATTGCCATGGACAATATCGTCAACCAAGCCGCTAAAACACGTTATATGTTTGGTGGTAAAGGTCAGGTTCCAATGACTGTTCGATGCGCAGCTGGTAATGGTGTTGGCTCTGCCGCCCAGCACTCACAGTCTCTAGAGTCCTGGTTTACTCACATCCCTGGTCTTAAGGTTGTGGCACCTGGAACACCTGCGGACATGAAAGGACTGCTCAAGTCTTCTATCCGTGATAACAACCCAGTTATTATTCTTGAGTACAAGTCAGAATTTAACCAAAAAGGGGAAGTGCCAGTTGATCCAGACTACACAATTCCACTTGGAGTTGGGGAAATCAAACGCGAAGGTACAGATGTAACAGTTGTTACTTATGGAAAAATGCTTCGCCGTGTGGTTCAAGCTGCTGAAGAATTGGCAGAAGAAGGAATTTCAGTTGAAATTGTGGACCCACGTACCCTTGTCCCTCTTGATAAGGATATCATCATCAACTCAGTTAAGAAGACTGGTAAGGTTGTTCTGGTTAACGATGCCCACAAAACAAGTGGCTATATCGGTGAGATTTCAGCTATCATTTCAGAATCGGAAGCATTTGACTATCTAGATGCACCAATCCGCCGTTGTGCAGGAGAAGATGTGCCAATGCCTTACGCACAAAACCTAGAAAATGCAATGATTCCAACCGTTGAAAGCATCAAAGATGCCATCCGTAAAACTTATAGTAAAGAATAAAACTACATAAGATAAGTTATGTAAACAAAATAAAGCTGACGAGAAACTTTGTATCTTTTAGGTGCAGAGCTCTTCGTCCTTAATATCTTATATTCGAACACGGGCTAAAAGCTCGGAAAAAAGATAAATCTCCTTGGCTTCATCGAAGCCATCGTCGATTTTCTATTTTTCAGTCGCTTTTAACGCCCTTAGTATCATAATTAGAATTGGAGAGGTCATGACTGATGACAAGCTAAGAGCGACTCCTGCAGCTAGAAAGTTAGCGGATGATTTAGGGATCAACCTCTACGACGTTTCTGGCTCAGGTGCAAACGGTCGTGTCCACAAAGAAGACGTGGAAACTTATAAAGACACAAACGTGGTTCGCATTTCGCCACTTGCAAAACGAATTGCCCTCGAACATAATATTGCTTGGCAGGAAATCCAAGGAACTGGTCATCGTGGTAAAATCATGAAGAAGGATGTTTTGGCCTTGCTTCCTGAAAACATCGAAAACGACACCATCAAGTCTCCTGCTCAAATCGAAAAAGTAGAAGAAGTTCCTGATAACGTAACACCATACGGTGAAATCGAACGTATTCCAATGACACCAATGCGTAAGGTTATTGCTCAACGTATGGTTGAATCTTACTTGACTGCACCAACCTTCACGCTTAACTACGATGTCGATATGTCTCAAATGTTGGCCCTTCGTAAGAAAGTCCTTGAACCAATCATGGAAGCAACTGGTAAGAAAATTACCGTTACAGACTTGCTTTCACTTGCAGTTGTTAAGACTCTTATGAAACACCCATACATCAACGCTTCATTAACTGAAGATGGTAAAACTATTATCACTCACAACTATGTCAATCTTGCCATGGCAGTTGGGATGGATAATGGATTGATGACACCAGTTGTTTACAATGCTGAGAAGATGAGTCTTTCTGAACTGGTTGTAGCCTTCAAGGATGTTATTGGCCGTACCTTGGATGGCAAATTGGCTCCAAGTGAACTGCAAAATTCAACATTTACTATCAGTAACTTGGGAATGTTTGGCGTTCAGTCCTTTGGTCCTATCATCAACCAACCAAACTCAGCTATCCTTGGTGTCAGTTCGACAATTGAGAAACCAGTTGTCGTCAATGGTGAAATTGTGATTCGCCCTATCATGAGTCTTGGTTTAACAATTGACCACCGTGTCGTAGATGGTATGGCTGGTGCTAAGTTTATGAAGGACTTGAAAGAATTGATTGAAAATCCCATCTCAATGTTTATTTAAGAACAAGAGTATTCATTTTAAAGATATAGATAAAGGAAGGAAGACATGGCCTTAGAAGTAATTATGCCAAAAGCCGGCGTGGATATGACAGAAGGACAAATCGTCCAATGGAATAAAAAAGTCGGAGAATTTGTAAAAGAAGGA
>JAWERV010000042.1:0-17153 GCA_032481955.1 Streptococcus mitis
TATTCAACAAATTCTTGGACATAGTTCTATATCAATCACACAAATCTATACTCACGTATCTCATTCAAAACAAAAAGAAATACTTAGTTCTTTTAATCCCGTATCAGCGATTCATTCTGATAAAAAATGAACACTCATTAAACACACTTATTTCATATATTTATAATTTTTTGCTATATCCTGATAAACATTGATAGTGTATATCCCCCAAAAATTTACATTTTTATATGAAGTATTTGAGATAAAGGAGTATAATAACTTTAAAACTGATTACATGTATATCAATAAGGAGGGCAACTCTTTATGCTGAGAAGATTTGTTAGTAAGAAGCACCTCGTACTTTACTTCTTTTCTATTGCCATTACTTGGCTAGAAGCAATTATCACGCCAGCCCTTGTTCAAAATATTGTTGCCAGTTTTACCAATCAAGAACTAGGCCTTCTTTGGAAAG
Organism: Streptococcus mitis; assembly: GCA_032481955.1. GTDB lineage: Bacteria > Bacillota > Bacilli > Lactobacillales > Streptococcaceae > Streptococcus > Streptococcus mitis_DQ. The sequence goes on from JAWERV010000042.1 coordinate 452, forward strand.
TTTTGATTCTAGGAATCCTTGGTAATCTCATCCTCTTACTAGGTTTGGCTGGGAAACGCTATTACTATGCCCGTTTAATTACTGACTTCAAATATGGAATCAAGAGTGCTATTTTTAAGCGATTTTTAAACAGTTATGAGATTGGTGAAAAGGATATTTTGTCCGACCTAGAAAACGACGTCAAGCAACTTGAAGAAAGCTATATCGAACCAACAGTCATCATTATTTCTTCTCTGGGCTTTACAACTGTGTCCATCCTCTATGCCCTGTGGAGTAATTTTTACCTGGGCTTGATTTTCATCCTCTTCTACTCCTTTCCAGTCCTCTGCAGTGCTATCGGATCAAAGCGTTTGGATTCACTTTCTGAAAAGCGCTCCACTGTTAACCAGAGCTACTTAGCAAGCTTGACAAATTTTATTGGTGGTAGCCAACAAATTCGCCATTATCAAGGACAGGACTTCTTTTTTGATCGCTACCAAAAGCAATTACAAACCAGTCTAGATGCCGAAATCAACTATGAAAAACAACGCACTTTAAACAGTCTCTTGATCAATAGCATCGATGCCTTTTGCTCAGTCACACCTATCGTCATCGGTGGCTTTATGACCTACTATAATTATTTAGATGCTGCTAGTTTTGTGGCCATCTATCTGGTTTCCCATAATATTGGCTATCAATTCCAAGAGTTGGCTTACTTTACCAACACCCGAAAAGCAACTCGAAGTCTTCTCAACAAATACCAAAAACTTTTGGACCAGTCTGACTCCATCTCGCCTAGAAGCATAGAAAACATTTTCCCCATCCAACTTGACAATATCTGCCTTGAAAAAGATGGGAATATCCTCTTATCTCCGATTTCCATGCACATCAAGCAAGGAGAAAAAATCGCCATTATCGGGGAAAGTGGCTCTGGTAAAACAACTCTGCTCAATATCATTCATGGAGAAGAGACACCAACAAGTGGTCAGATTAGCTTTGCTGGTCAAAACCTGTCACGTCAAGAAATCACAAGTATTAGTTCCTATATCCTCCAAGATAGCCATTACTTTGACACACTATCTCTGGACGACAATATCCTTCTAGGACTGGATAAAAAAGAAGAAATTTTAACTCACATCCTCAAAAAAACGGGATTAGAACATTTGAAAAATCGAACGCTCAGCAATGACAGTCTGTCTGGTGGCGAGAAACAACGCCTTGAAATCGCTCGCGCTCTCTACCATAATAGCCAACTCATCCTAGCAGACGAGATTAAGGCCAATCTTGACTCGGAAAATAGCAGAAAGATCAGTGACTTACTCTTCTCCCTACCTCAGACAGTCATTGAAGTCATTCATCACTACACAGAAGAAGACTTAAAACACTATGACCAAGTCATTCACTTAAGCAGAGAAAAGTAATATTCTATAACATACGATTTGAAAAAGCAAGGAACTCAATTTCCTTGCTTTTTAACTCAATATCAAACTGGCTACAATAGGGCTGACAAAGACATAGAGAATACCGGTGACACCGATAGCCAAGCCACCCATGGCTCCTGCTACAGAGCCGTATCGAAAGGCTGTTCCTGTTCCAACTGCATGGCCTGTTCCTCCAAGGGAAAGACCAACAGCTACTGGATCGTCAATTTTCAACCACTTCAAAAGGGTTGGCCCGATAACACTGGTTAAAATCCCAGTTGCCACTACAACCACCAAAGTCACAGTCGTCAAACCTTGCAATTTTTCTGTAATTCCCACTGCCATTGCAGTGGTAACTGACTTAGGAAAGAGAGAAATGGCTAGGAAAAAGTCCATGCCAAAAATCTTAGCCACAAGGGCTGTGAAAGAGGTATTGACAACTACTGCTAACAGACTACCAAAGAGAATACTCCGAGCATGATGCCTCATCAGATGAAAACTCTTATAAAGCGGAATCCCCAGAGCCACTGTCGATGGGACAATCAAGTTGTTCAGATAAACCCCACCTTGGTAGTAATCTTGGTAAGAAATCCCTGTCAGCTTTAGAAAGATGATAATGAAAACAGCTGACAAAAGCAAGGGCGTTGTCAAAGGATGGGGAAAACGTCTGTAAATCAGCATTCCTACTAGATAAGCTAGGATTGATAGGGCAAGTCCAAACAGGGGATTGGAAACAAATTCGCTCATTTGGCATCTCCTTTCTCATAGTCTCCCTCAAACCGTCGTTTGATAAACTGAACCACCAAAGCAATAAGGATAATATTGATGACTGCTGCAAAAAAGACAATCAAAACAATTGGCAAAAGATAGGGAGCAATCACATCAAACTTTTCCATGATTCCCACTGCTGGCGGCAAAAAGAGAATGGTCATATTGGCCAGCAAAAAATTCCCTACCATGTTGACATGTCTGGTTCTCAGCCACTTGAATTGTAGGGCTAGAAAGAGAATGATTAAGCCGATAATACTGCCTGGGATGGGCAGATGAAAGAAACTGGAGATTCCCTCTCCGATTAGAGAAATCACAAAGAGAATCATTAATTGAACATATAATTTCATCCTAAACTCCACGAAATAGACTTCTGCATACCAGTTTACTCTTTTTTCAGAAAATTTCAAGGAAATGCACAAGAGATAATGAAAATTAGAGAGGAAAGGGGATACAGACAATTAAAGACTAGTGAAAACAGCGTAATTTAGGATAAAAGATTCCAGTGTCCTTCTTGCCAGCATTCTTGAAAAGTAGTATAATTATTGCATGCGCAATCATCTTGTGATGAAGAGATGTCCGTGAATGGACTTTCTTCTATTTACAACTCTAAAAAGAAAGGAGATACTATGACCTATTTGGAAAAATGGTTTGACTTCAATCGTCGTCAGAAAGAAATTGAAAGTCTCTTGGAAGAGACTGTTGCTAATCAGAGTGAACAAAGTCTGACCTTGAAAGAGTTTTATCTGCTCTACTATCTGGACTTGGCTCAAGAAAAATCTCTACGCCAGATTGACCTGCCAGATAAGCTTCATCTGAGCCCGAGCGCTGTTTCTCGGATGGTGGCTCGCTTGGAAGCTAAAAATTGCGGTCTACTTAGTCGCAGGTGTTGTGATCAAGATAGACGATCTAGCTTTATCTGCCTGACAAGTGATGGGCAAAAAACACTGGCCTCTCTACAAAAGTCTGTCGAAGCAAGCTTGGAAACTGGTTTGGACTTCTTGATTTAAGATGATTTTAGAAAAAAGTTGCGTGCGCAATCATTTTTCTTGACATTCTCTTTTACAAGGAGTAAAATAAAATCATCATCAAACAAAGGAGTTTTAAACATGATTGAAATTACCTATCTAGATGCCAGCAAGAACGCAAGAACTGTAACCTTCGAATCTTATGAAGACTTTGATCGTTCACAACAAGCTTGCCTTATCGGCGTCGCAGACTACTACCCTGTCCAAAAATTAACTTACAACGGTCATGATTTGGACTACCATGGGACTTACGGAGATGTCTTCTTCTATCTCATGAAACAAGATTTAAGCCAATATAACTAAAAAAGGAGAAATACAATGGCAAAAGCAATTACAGATGCAACATTCGAACAAGAAACAAAAGACGGTTTGGTCTTGGTAGACTTCTGGGCAACTTGGTGTGGTCCATGTCGTATGCAAGGTCCAATCTTGGATAAATTGTCTGAAGAACTTTCAGAAGATGTCTTGAAAATCGTTAAAATGGACGTTGATGAAAATCCAAACACAGCTCGTGCTTTTGGAATCATGTCTATCCCAACTCTTCTCTTCAAAAAAGACGGCCAAGTGGTAAAACAAGTCGCTGGTGTTCACACAGCAGAACAAATCAAGGCCATCGTTGCTGAATTGAGCTAATCACATTAGAGACCAAGTACTTTCTTTGGTCTCTTTTTTCTTGCCCTTTGCCATTTTTCAAAAAATATGCTAGACTGTATATAGAATATTACGATGTTTGGGACATGCCATCGCTAAAAAAAACCTCTACTTGGTATTTTTTAGCTCCCTCAAGGGAGCTTTTTGCGTGCTCTGAACATTTCCCATTTTGAAAGGAGTACTATGAAACGTCAATCAGCCTTGGTCGTCTTTAGTGGCGGTCAAGATTCTACAACCTGCCTCTTTTGGGCTAAAGAACACTATGAAACAGTCGAAGCTGTCACCTTTGCCTACGGTCAGCGTCATCATCTCGAAATTCAAGTTGCTAGAGAAATCGCTAAGGAACAGGGGATTCGTCATCATATCCTAGATATGTCTCTGCTGGGACAAATTACTGAAAATGCCCTGACCTCTGATCTGGAAATTGAGCAAAAAGAGGGAGAGGTTCCCAATACCTTCGTTGATGGTCGTAACCACCTCTTTCTATCCTTTGCGGCAGTTCTTGCTAAGCAACGAGGTATTAAAGATATCGTAACAGGTGTCTGCGAAACAGACTTCTCAGGTTACCCTGATTGTCGAGATGTCTTTGTCAAATCTCTCAATGTTACTCTCAACCTTGCCATGGATTACGACTTCGTTATCCAAACACCTCTCATGTGGCTAGACAAGGCTGAAACTTGGGAGCTAGCCGATCAACTCGGTGCCTTTGACTATGTTCGTAAAAAGACCTTGACCTGCTACAACGGGATTATCGGGAGCGGCTGTGGAAATTGTCCAGCCTGCCATCTACGTCAACATGGTCTAGATGTTTATCTGTCACAGAAAGGAGAGGCCTAATGTTTTTTGCACCCAAAGAAATCAAAGAGGAAACTGGGGAGTCTCTGGTCTACAATCCTCACAGAACCTTGGTATCAAAAGAATTTACCTTTGACGCTGCCCACCACCTCTTTCACTATGAGGGAAAATGCAAATCCCTGCATGGTCACACCTATCATCTGCAGATTGCTGTCAGTGGATTTTTAGATGAACGTGGCATGGCCTACGATTTCGGAGACATCAAAGCGATCTACAAGAACTACTTAGAGCCCCACTTGGATCATCGCTATCTCAATGAAACTCTTCCCTATATGAACACGACTGCTGAAAATATGGTTTACTGGATTTTCCAAACCATGAGTCAAGAGTTGCCAGACGAACGAGGTCTCCGTTTGGAATACGTTCGCCTCTATGAGACTCCGACTGCCTTTGCAGAGTTTAGACGGGAGTGGTTAGATGACTAGGGAACGTGTTCTCAAACTACCAGTTCTGGAAATTTTTGGCCCAACCTTTCAAGGCGAAGGCCGTGCAATCGGGCAGAAAACCATGTTTGTCCGCACTGCTGGTTGCGACTACCACTGCGACTGGTGCGATTCTGCCTTTACTTGGGATGGCTCTGAAAAGCCAACTCGTATGACTGCTGACGAGGTCATTGCTGCCTTGGATAAATTGGGGAGCTACGACTATGTAACCCTATCTGGGGGAAATCCTGCTATCCTTGCAGCCAACATGGCTGAACTCGTCACTAAACTCAAGGAACGTGGTGTCACTCTGGCTGTTGAAACTCAAGGCTCTCGCTGGCAAAATTGGTTGAAAGACATCGACCAAGTCACCCTGAGTCCCAAACCTCCTTCATCCAAGATGGAAGTCAACTTTGAGACCTTGGACTTTATCGTTTCCCAACTTGATCCAGACAAGGTCACCTTTAAAATCCCTGTCTTTGATGATGCCGATTTGGCCTTTGCTAAAGGAATTCAAGAACGCTACCAACCTGATGTTCTCTTCTTATCAGCTGGAAATCCTGAGCCCAAGGCTAGAGGCAATATTGTCCAAGACCAACTGGACCGTCTCAAAGAACTCTGGGAACGCGTCGCTAATGACGATAGTTGGGGCAATGTCCGCGTCCTTCCTCAACTCCATACCCTCCTCTACGATAATCAACGTGGTGTTTAAAATTAGAAAGAAAAAATCATGTCACAACAAGAAGAAATGAAAAACCTAAGCCTACTGGGCAACAAAGAAACCAACTACATTTTCGAGTATCAACCAGAAGTCCTCGAATCCTTTGACAATCGTCATGTGGAAAATGACTATTTCATCAAATTTAACTGTCCTGAATTTACCTCACTTTGCCCTATTACCGCTCAGCCAGACTTTGCAACGATCTATATTTCCTACATCCCTGACAAGCTCTGTGTTGAGTCAAAATCTCTCAAGCTTTATCTCTTTAGCTACCGAAACCACGGAGATTTCCACGAAAACTGTATCAACACCATCGGGAAAGACTTGGTTAACTTGCTAGACCCTCGCTATTTAGAAGTTTGGGGAAAATTCACTCCGCGCGGTGGCATCTCAATTGACCCCTACTACAACTACGGTAAGCCAGGAACTAAGTATGAAGGCTTGGCAGAGCAACGCCTCTTCCAACACGACCTCTATCCAGAGAAAATTGACAACCGTTAAACTCATACAAAAAGCCCTGTTCCTCAAGATGAGGAGCAAGACTTTTTGAGTTTCAATTATTCTTCTGTTCCAAGGAAGTTTTTTGCAACAAGAGCTGCAAGAACTCCACCAACAATTGGTGCAAGGATGAAAATCCAAACTTGTTGAAGAGCTGCGCCACCTACCAAGACAGCTGGGGCCAAGCTACGAGCTGGGTTTACTGACAGTCCAGTGATGTTCAATCCAACAAGAATCATTGCCATCAAGGACAAACCGATTACCAAACCAGCAATCGCGCCATTGCCCTTGCTTTCTGATGTCACAGTCATGATGACCAAGACAAACAAGAAAGTTGCGATGACTTCAAACAAGAAACCACCAAAGACAGTGACACCGTTTGCCAAGGCATTTTCACCAAGACTAGCAGTTGACATTCCTGAGTTAGACAAGAGGAAGAAGACAGAAGCAGATGCTAAGAAGGCTCCAACTACTTGTCCAAGGATGTAGTTGACAAGATCTTTTAATGACAAACGTTTGTTTACAAACATAGCAATAGAAACAGCTGGGTTCAAGTGAGCCCCTGAAACAGTTCCGATTGAGAAAGCTGCAACTACGATTGCCAGACCAAATGCAAAGGCGATTCCAAGGTGACCTAGGCCATCAAGACCATTTCCAAAAACAACAGCTCCTGTTCCGATGAACACAAGCATGAACGTACCGATTAACTCAGCGACAAATTTTTTCATTTTCTTTCTCCTTTTTTCAAAAACTAGATACTAGTCTATCAAAAGTAGGAAAGGGTTTCAAGAAAATTGATTGGAAATTTTCTTGAAAATCATGAAACAACTCACTTGTTCTTAGTATTGAAAAGACTGGATAGCTTGTTTCAAGTCATCTTGTAAACTATTTCTCTGGTCAAGTTGAACATAGACTTCCAACAAACAGGATCTGAAGTTAGAAAATTTATAAAAATCTTCCCTTTCTTCTATCGGGAAATCAACAGTTTTTATCCAAGAAGCTACTTGTTCTTGCTCTAACTTCCCTTTTAAAATAGGCTCATAAAGTACTCTCGCTAAACGCCAATCTTCATCATCTGTAAAACGAATCGAAATTCTTTTAAATAGTTGGCCAAGTATATCAAATACTTCATGAACTCTGTTTTTAGGAAAGTCTGGATGACAAACCACCTCTGTCAGTAAATCGGATCCATGTGCAAAAGCGTGAACCCAACCATACTGACTTGAAAAACCCGTTGTATCCTTTTCTTTTGAAAGATAATACAAACCTTGATCGAGCATCGTATTTCTGATATGAGTTTGCAGCACTTGATAAAAAATAGAGTGTTCATTACCATCAGCTGATAAGAGATTTGCATAAATAAGTGCCCTAAAAGAACGTTCAAGGGTTGACAGGCCTACCTTATCAATCTCTTTGTCTAGTCCTCCATCATATGAAACCCCTTCAGCAATGAAATGAAATTGCCCCTGTGTAAATAACCCTTCCTGAATCCCTCTAGCAAAGCTTGTAAAAACAAGATCGTCGCGAATTTCTGGAGAAGGATCTCCCAAATGGTCAAGCAACCACTGGATTTCTTCCTCATGATAACTTGGTCTTTCTTCTGCTATTTTTCTAAGTAACTTTTGATACATGGTCAATATCTCTACATTTCTAGCAACTTGATATAATCTAGACCCCAGTTCTCGACAGCATCTAAAACAACTCTGAATCCCTGCCCCATTTCGGTTAAGCTGTACTCAACTCGTGGGGGAACTTCGGCATAGACCTTTCGTTGAACAATCTTATCCTTTTCTAATTGACGGAGATGACGGGTCAAAATAGTTTGAGTAATCCCAGGCAATAATCTCTGCAATTCTTTAAATCGTTTGGTACCCGTACTCAACTGATAAATGATTACCAGGGCCCATTTCCCTGTTAAAACCCTCTGCGTTGTCGCAAATGGACAAATACCATACTCGCTCACTTTATTTGGCATAAAATATCTTCTTTCTATTTTTTAAAAAAATTTTATCTTTTAGTATCAACAATAGTACCACTTTTGATACCAGCTATCGAAAAAGTGTCTACTTGTTTTTTCGATTGTAACTGTTACAATTATATCATAAAAAAGAAATGGAGAATAGATATGTCAACAAACTTAGAAATTTTCAATGCTTATAACCAAGCTTTAATTGCTGGTGACTTTCCTGGTATCTTTGAAACGATGGCAGACGACATTATCTGGCATCAACCTGGTACTCATAGTATATCTGCTACAGTTGTTGGTAAGGACAAGCTAGGAACTCACCTGGCTACATTTGCTGAGAAAACTAATGGAACCTTTAAGGTGGTAACAAATTGGGTTTCTGACAATAAGGATTTAATCGCAGCCAATGTTACTTTTCTTGGAACACGTGCTGATGGTACTGAACTCAATATGAACGGGATTGACCTCTTCCGTATTGAAGACGGAAAAATCAAAGAAGTTTGGCTCTTCTCTTCAGATCAAGCTGAAGAAGATAACTTTTGGGGATAATTTAAGAGGCCAGGACAAAAAATTTTGATTTTAGGAATTCTTTATTATAAATTTTTAAAATCGATAGATTAGAAAAAAAGCGAACAAGACAGAATTCTGAGTGTCAGATAACTCATTTTGTTCGTTTTTTATATTTAAGGTTAAACTTTTGTCCCAGACTCTTTTAATTTACTCTCCCAACTGGGCACTGTAGGCGATAATCTGGTCAACTGTGTCTGACAAGAATTGGATTGTATCACGGAGTGGTTTATCTGTTGAAATATCGGCTCCGATAATCATGGCTGACTCAAGCGGTGTCTTACTACCACCTGATTTAAGGAGACTGAGCCAATCTTCAGCTCCAGTTTCTGAATTTTTAAGATGAAGGTAACCTGCAGTCGAAATCACAAGTCCAGCTGAGTAGGTGTAACTATACAAGCCCATGTAATAGTGAGCTTGACGCATCCAAGTCAAAGCCGCATCATCATCGATTTCAATAGCATTTCCCCAAAAATCTGTCAAGACTTCCTTCATAATGCTGTTAAGTTTGCTTGCCCCAAAGGTTTCCCCTTCTTCAATCAATGTATAAACCTTACGCTGGAAGGTGGCTTCCAAGAGGTGAGTAATAAAGTTATGGAAGTAGGTGTCTGTCAAGCGGTGAGCCAGAGCGAAGCGTTTTTGACGTGGGTCGTCAGATTGGTGCTCCAAGTAATCACTGAAAAGCAATTCATTGAAAGTTGACGGCGCTTCAACATAGTAGGTCGACATGTGAGCATTGAAGTAACTCTGATGATTATCTGAAAAGATGAATTGACCAGAATGACCGATTTCATGAATCAAGGTATAGACATCGCTCAAACGGCCTGTCCAGCTCATGAGAACATAAGGATGCACGCGATATGGGTCCGCTGCATAGCCACCAGAATCCTTGCCACTATTGGCAGCAAAATCCACCCAGCGCTCTTCTTGATAGCGAGCAACTTCCTGACAATATTCTTGCCCCAAAGGTTCTACTGACTTCATGACCAAATCATAGGCATCGTCAATAGTCACTTCAGGATTAAGAGCGCTGTCCAAGTCCAATTTCCAGTCTGCAAAGGTCATCTTTTCAAGACCATTGACCTTGGCAACATGCTTGAGGTATCTCTGAGCAACGGGCGCAAAATCCTTCATGATGAGGTCAATCTGACGGTCAAACATGGCACGGTCCACTTCTTGCTCAGCTAGAAGGTAATCAAAGACTGAGTCGTAGCCCTTCATATCTGCCAATAGTTTTTCAGACTTAACCTGAGCTAGATAGGCTGCCGCAGCTGTATTTTGGTGCTTACGAAGCCCTTCCGAGAAAGAACGGAAGGATTTCTCACGAACCTCCGCGTCCTCGTGATTTTGGTAGAAATTCTCATAGGTCACAAAGCTATTTTTGTAAGTCTTGCCATGGGCTTCAAAGTCAGCCATTTCAAAGTCCCCAGCTCGCATCTTAGTGTAAATATCCTGCGGACTGTAGAAAACTTCACCCAGATTGGTCAAGGCCTTCTCCACATCAGCCCCTAGATAGTGGGCTTTTTTGATTTTGGCCTGACGAATAGCTGCCGTCAAGTGAGGCAATTCACCCAAACGATTCAAGACTTCCTCGTCTGCTGCCACCAAGGCATCGTCAAAGAAGGTCAAGGCTACGCTAGCATCTGTTTCAAATTCCATCCCAGCTTGAGCAATATTGGCAAATTCGTCATTGCTATAGTCCGTTGTCTGAGGCATAAAACCATAGTTACCAATATGGCTCATCTGAATGTAGATTTGCTCCAATTCCGCAAAGGCCTTCTCAAAATCCTCAAAAGTATGAAGATTACCCTTGTAGTCACGGATAAATTGATTAATGTCTTCGCGAGCTTTCTCGATTGCACGCAAGAAATCCTCACGATCTTGGTATAGGGCTGTTAAATCCCAAAGTTCCTTCTCTGGAAATTCTGAACGGTGTTTTTGTTCCATTTTCTTCCTCTTATTTCTCTAATTCTAATAAAACACTAAGGGCTGATAAGGTGTAAAGTGGTGCTGTTTCTGCTCGCAAAATGCGAGGACCAAGTCCTGCCAAGACTGCTCCCTTAGCTTCAAAACTTTCAATTTCTGCAGGTGAGAGACCACCCTCTGGACCAAAGATAAAGAGCAGTTTGGCTCCTTTCTCTAGTCTAGTAACTGCTTGTAAAAGAGCAGCGGCTTCACCTTCTTTGGCCGACTCTTCATATGCCACTACGATGCGGTCAAATTGGTCAAGTTGGGCTAGAAAGTCTGCTTTTTTCTCAAAAAGCTTGATACTTGGAACAACATTACGCTTGCTTTGCTCTGCTGCTCCAAGGGCAATTTTTTCCAGTTTCTCAACCTTTTTACCCAACTTCTTGCCATCCCACTTAGCAACAGACCAATCGGCAGGGAAGGCCCAAATCTGGCTGGCACCCAGTTCGGTTACTTTTTGAGTGATAAACTCCAGCTTGTCCCCCTTGGGAAAACCTGATGCTATGGTCACTTGGACTGGCAGTTCCACATTGTCAGCCAATTCTTGGATCAACTCAAACTGACGGGCTTCCACATCCAGCACACGCGCCAAGCGCTTAATTCCATCATCAAAGACCAAAGTCACCTCATCATCTTCTTTCAAGCGCATAACCTGAAACATATGCTTGCTGGTTTCCTTGTCCTCGATGGTGACAGGAGAGATAGCGCTGCCTTTGACAAAATACTGTTGCATGCTAGCCTCCAATCACACCGGAAATATCCTTGGTTTTCTTAAAGACACAGGCATTCCATTCCCCTTGGATCATGTGGGTTTCAAGGAAAAATCCAGCTGACTCAGCTGATTGGCGCACCATGTCCCACTTGTCCTTGATAATGCCACTCATGATGAGGTAGCCTTCATCCTTGACCAAGCGATAAGCATCATCCGTCAGATGAATAAGAATATCCGCCAAGATATTAGCCACAATCACATCTGCCTCAATCTCAACACCCTTAAGCAAGTCTCCAGCAGCAACGTGGATATTTTCCATACCAGGGTTGAGCTCAATATTTTCCTGAGCAACCCGAACTGCTACATCATCTAGGTCATAGGCGAAAATTTCTTTAGCCCCTAGAAGCGAGCTGGCAATAGAAAGAACGCCTGAACCAGTCCCTACATCTAGCACTGTCTCGCCACCACGAAGAACCTGTTCCAAGGCAAAGAGGCTCATCTTAGTAGTTGGATGGGTCCCAGTACCAAAAGCCATCCCAGGATCTAGCTTGATAATCTTTTCCCCAGCAGTCGCCTCATAGTCTGTCCACGACGGCACGATGGTCAAATCATGAGTGATGCGAGCAGGTTCATAGTATTTCTTCCAGTTATCTGCCCAATCTTCCTCAGCCAAGGCAGTCGTACCCATTTTGACCTCTCCCAAATCCATAAAATCCGTTAATTCTGCTAAGCGAGCCTGCAAATCTGCTTCAACCACTGCCACATCCACCGTGTCAGGGTAGTAGGCTGTCACTACAATTTCTTCCTGTTGCTCGACCTCTGGGAAAATCTCTCCGAAACGATCCACATTTCCCACATAGTCCATGCTATCTTCAATCGCAACACCTTGCGCTCCTAGCTCAATCAAGAGATTGGAAACCAACTCCTCTCCCTCACGTTTAACTGTAACTTTTAACTCTTGCCATGTTTCCATATTTAAGATACCAAGCCCGTAAAACACAAAGCCAAAATAGGAAATTCTCTGAAGACGCTTGTGTCTAAGAGAAGTTTATCTTTTTGGCACAGTGTTTAGGGCGAGTTCAGTTTAGAAATTTAACTGAACCATCCTTTCTATTTCTCTATGCATTTTTTCATGTAGACCATATCCATACCTTCTTTTTCAGGCTCGATATGAGTTTGACGGTAGCCATTCTTCTCGTAGAACGCGACCATGCTTGCATCCTGTAACACCGTACACAAATCCCATTGTCTAACGGTTGGAAATTCCTCTTCTAGCAAACGCAATCCTTCAGTTCCATACCCTTTTCCCTGATACGGAGGCAAAATCGCTGCCGTTCCTAACCAAGCTTTCGTTAACTCGTCATTGGTCTGAATTCGTAAAAAACCAATCTTTTCTTCATCTTCTTTCACAAAATAGTAATAGCTATTGGGACGCTCGACTAGTTTCCACTTGATTCGCTCGCGATCTTCTAGATAGGGATCATATTCATCCTGGTATTTGTCATAGACATCCTTAAAGCTAGCTCTTTGAATCGCAATGATGGTCTCTAAATCCTCTGCTCCTGCTCGTTCAAGTCTTATCATAAACTTTCCTCCAAATAATCCCTCAACCTCCCCTGGAGCTGAGGCACTGCCTGTTTAGAGTTCAAAAACTCCTCAATAGGCATCAGTTTATAAGCCTGTCCTTCATCTCCAAAGGTAATATTGTCAAATTGTTCTTGTCTTAGCTGACCAACCATAAAGACCGATTGCTTGCCTTCAAAGATTACGCTAGGATAAATTTTGCCCCAAAGCAAACAATCTTCATTTAAATGAATTCCCAGTTCCTCATAAACTTCACGCGCTACGCACTCGAAAGGGCTTTCGTCCCCTTCACGACCACCACCTGGCAACTCCCACATGTTGGGACAAGGAATATCGTCCTTGTCATCACGTAAGATAGTCAAGACCTTATCCCCACAAATCAAGGCAATCTTAGATCCTGTAAAATCAGAAATTTCTATTTCCATATTAGACTCCTTCGGTTAATTCCTTTTCCAGCTCGGATAACCAGTTTTGATAATAGCTTTTCTCATCCCGTAACATACGGCTACTATTCATTTTCTGTCTAGCAATCTTCATAGCCTTGTGGGTTTGAACTACATCTTTCCTTACCTTAAATTGATACCAAGCTTGAATGACCTGCATATCTGCTGTTTTTAGAGATAAAAAGGATTTGACCCCTCGAATACTTGCATATTCTTCCGCTTTCTTATTATCTCCTTCCATCAGAGCAACTTGAAGAAGGTATAATTGAGAACTAGTTTTAGACATTGGATTATCTGTTTTCTCTAGCACAGACTGAAACTGTTGCTTTGCAAGCCCTATATTATCATCCAATATGAATACCAAGCCCTGAAGAGTCTGAACACTTTCTGCAAAACTCCCTCTCACATCCTCATCAACAGACATGACAAAGTCTTTTAAATCATATTCTTGAGGAGCTAGCAAGGTCTGGGCAGAATGCCTCAACATCAGGTAGGCGTATTTTGTATTTTCAGGGTGTTGTAGTAATTCCCAAATTTTTGCTCCATCGGTAATCCCAACTGGCAGAGCATTAAATAGAAGAAGAGATAAATTTAGACAAATCCAAGTGCCTGCAAAATACCAGTTTGTTGTCAAAAAACCAAAAAGTGTTGCCAATAATATCAAGCAAAGGTGAACTATCAAGCCTCCTGAAAGCATCAAGATGATTCTTTGATCACTTTCATTCTCTTTTAAACCAATATACTGAGCACCAACATTTTTTATAACTGCTGTTCGACTAAGATGAAGCCTTCCTGACTTTTTGGTTAAAAGAAAGTTTCCTAATCCAAAAGCCACCAGCCGATAGCCTGTCAGATAACCACAAAATGCATGACCAAGCTCATGAAGAATAAAGATTACATACATGCTTAGAAGAGCGAAGGCATAACCAAAAGTAAAGACTAAAACTGCGGAATATCCCAACTCTGCAAATGCGATTGTTCCACAAGAAAAAGCTAGCATCATCACAAGAACAGACACTGTCTGAATCAAATACGTCACAATTTTTTTCATAAACTCTCCCAATAATCCCTAGTATCTTGGATAAGGATAAAATTTTCCCTCTTCCAAACCAACTTTTCCTTCTTCAAAGACTTCTTGGTTCCATTCCATGACGAATTCTTCTGCTTCTGGGTCTTCCAAAAAGTCCATGAGGGCATCTAGTCCAACCTCGGCAGTATCTTTAAGGAATAGCGCAAAATAAGCTAAGAATTCGCGGGAAAATCCTTTTTTAGGCAAGTAAGGGATGACAGTCAAATAGTCTTCCTCATTGACTGTTGATTTAGCAGGATTGTAAAAAAGCACTGCTTCTTCAAAGAGAATGTCATCTGATGAAACCTCTCCATCTTCATCCACCATCTCCACACCTGCAGCATTTTGCGCTTCCAATAGAAAACTCACTTCTACCGCGTGATTGCGCTTATCCCAACTAATCTCAAAGTCAAATGGAAAATTCTTCTCCAACTCTTCCTCTAAAACATCTAAAAATCCGTATGTTGCCATTTTGTCCTCTTTCTATGCGACTCTTAAATCGCCCCGATTGCTCGGAAATATGCTAAAATAGATACTACCATCTTACCACATATACATCAGAAAATCCACGTTAGAAAGGACTGCTATGCCAGACAATCTCGCGCTTCGCATGCGCCCTAAAACCATCGACCAGATCATTGGTCAGGAACATCTGGTCGGACCTGGAAAAATCATCCGCCGCATGGTGGAAGCTAATCGCCTGTCCTCCATGATTCTCTATGGACCTCCAGGAATCGGTAAAACCAGTATTGCCTCTGCCATCGCTGGAACGACCAAGTATGCCTTTCGAACTTTCAATGCGACAGTTGATAGTAAAAAGCGACTGCAAGAAATCGCTGAAGAGGCTAAATTTTCTGGTGGTCTCGTCCTATTACTAGACGAGATTCATAGACTAGATAAAACCAAGCAAGACTTCCTCTTGCCTCTCTTGGAAAGTGGACTAGTCATCATGATTGGCGCTACGACTGAAAATCCTTTCTTTTCTGTCACTCCTGCCATCCGTAGCCGTGTTCAGATTTTTGAGTTGGAACCTCTGTCTAACCAAGACGTCAAAGAGGCCCTGCAGATAGCTCTAAGTAACCCTGAGCGTGGTTTTGATTTTCCAGTAGAACTAGATGAGGATGCGCTGGATTTCATTGCTACCTCTACAAACGGAGACCTTCGCTCTGCCTTCAACTCACTGGACCTGGCTGTTCTCTCTACCCCTGATAATGATAAGAGCATCCGCCACATCACCCTCGACATCATGGAAAATAGCCTACAGCGGAGCTACATCACTATGGATAAGGATGGAGACGGTCACTATGATGTTCTATCTGCCCTGCAAAAGTCTATCCGTGGCTCAGATGTTGATGCCAGTCTTCACTATGCTGCCCGCTTGATTGAGGCTGGGGATCTGCCAAGTCTCGCTCGTCGCTTGACCGTTATCGCCTATGAAGATATCGGTTTGGCCAACCCTGAAGCCCAGATTCATACCGTGACTGCTCTGGATGCTGCCCAGAAGATTGGGTTCCCAGAAGCCCGCATTCTCATTGCCAATGTCGTGATTGATTTGGCCCTTTCTCCAAAATCCAACTCAGCCTATGTAGCTATGGATAAGGCACTTGCTGACCTCAGAACATCAGGGCACTTGCCTATTCCGCGACACCTGCGTGATGGACACTACAGCGGAAGCAAGGAACTGGGAAATGCCCAAGACTATCTCTATCCACACAACTATCCTGGAAATTGGGTTAAACAAGACTATCTGCCAGAAAAAATTCGTAATCATCACTATTTCCAAGCAGAAGATACTGGTAAATATGAACGGGCTTTGGCTCAAAGAAAGGAAGCTATCGACCGTTTGCGAAAAATCTGAAATCCTTTTCAAAAAATTGCACTTTCCTCTTGATTTTTTTTGAAAAAGTGGTATTATATAAACATAGAAACGCTGTGGTGTACGACTTCACACTTAAGTGTTGACCGACTATTTTTTGTATTATTAGGGAAACAAAAGTCTTCTAACAGCATGTAGGCCGTCTCACACGGAAACAGCTTCAGTTAGAGCGAG
>JAWERV010000043.1:0-17052 GCA_032481955.1 Streptococcus mitis
CATCGCTGCTATGAAACCAACAGTTCTTTCATACAAAGAATTGGATGAGCAATTTGTTAAAGATGAGTTGGCACAATTGAACCACGTTATCGACCAAGACAATGAAAGCCGTGCAATGGTTAATAAACCAGCTCTTCCACACTTGAAGTATGGTTCAAAATCTCAATTGACTGATGAAGTGATCGCCCAAGCTGAAGCTGACATCAAAGCTGAATTGGCCGCAGAAGGCAAACCAGAAAAAATCTGGGATAAAATTATCCCAGGTAAAATGGATCGCTTCATGCTTGACAACACTAAAGTTGACCAAGCTTACACACTTCTTGCACAAGTCTACATCATGGATGATAGCAAGACAGTTGAAGCATACCTTGAATCAGTTAACGCTTCAGTAGTTGAGTTCGCTCGCTTTGAAGTTGGTGAAGGTATCGAGAAAGCTGCAAATGACTTCGAAGCTGAAGTTGCAGCTACAATGGCAGCAGCCTTGAACAACTAATAATAAAAAGGAAGCAATTTGGCTTCCTTTTTTGTTGTATAGAGCTTAGATTTTCTCCTGAAATTGTTTTTTGCCAAGCCTCACTCGATTAGAAATATAGTGGATTGAAACTAGAATAGTACAATATGGCTGCTAAAATATTTTTAGAAATTAATTTAACTTTCCTAATCGATTTGTTCACATCTTATTTGAATCTACTATAGTTAAAACAAAAAGCCCTATTATAAGGGCTAAGTGCATTTATGAGACTACACTTCAAATTCATAGAGTGCTGTAGACAAATAACGTTCTCCGTTATCTGGTGCTAGAGCAAGGACTTTCTTACCTGTACCTAATTTCTTAGCAACTTCAATTGCTCCGTAGATAGCTGCAGCTGAAGAAATACCAACAAGGAATCCTTCTTTTCCACCAATCTCACGGCCAAGTGCGAGAGCATCGTCTGATGTCACACGAACAATACCATCATAGGCGTTTGTATCAAGTGTATCAGGAATAAATCCAGCTGATATACCTTGAATTTTGTGAGGACCAGGTTTTTCACCAGATAGAATAGCAGATTCATCAGCTTCCACTGCATAAACTTGAATGTTTGAATTTGCTGATTTGAGTGCATGAGAAACACCAGAAATTGTTCCACCGGTACCCACTCCAGCAACAAAGACATCTAGTCCATCTTTACCGAAAGCAGCTAGTATTTCAGCTCCTGTTGTTCTTTCGTGTACTTCTGGATTTGCTGGGTTGTCAAATTGAAGAGGAAGGAAACCATCACGTTCAGCAGCGATTTCTTGGGCCTTGGCAATAGCACCTTTCATTCCTTCACTACCAGGAGTTAGGACGAGTTCAGCACCATAAGCTTGGATAATTTTACGTCGTTCTACACTCATCGTTTCAGGCATAACGATGACAACTTTATACCCTTTAGCAGCACCTACCCATGAAAGTCCAATACCAGTGTTTCCACTTGTTGCTTCAACAATAGTAGAACCAGGTTTCAGAATACCGTCTTGTTCAGCTTTTTCAATCATGCTAAGAGCAATACGGTCTTTTACAGAAGAACCAGGGTTAAATGCTTCAAGTTTTACATAGACATCTGCAGCACCTTCTGGCACAATGTGGTTGAGTTTAACAATCGGTGTTTGTCCGATTAGTTCAGTAATGTTGTTATAAATAGCCATAATACACCTCTTTGTATAAGATATTTCTAGTATAACGCTATCTATACCATTTGTAAAATATAGAAATCCTATCGGAGCGATAGGATTTTTTTATATCATAGGTCTAAGCCATTAATTTTCAAGCGATTGTGATAAGCTAATTCTAGTAAATAGGTGTAAAGGAGAACGCTATCCGTTTTCTTTTTGAATTGCTTCATTTTCTAGTAGGTCTTGGCAAGTACCTCTTTATGTTGCTAATTAAAGTAGCGGTAAAAATGTCAATGAAACGCTGTATTATCTATTGTTTACAATAAGTTTACAGGAACTTCAACTTCTCGTAAACCTTGATCAGTCAAAGTGACTTTTCCATTAAAAAACTCCACAAGTGCAGCTTTAATATTATCTTTTTCTTCTTTATCAACATAAATCATCGTATCGACTTGATCTGTAAAGTTTGTCTCAAGTTCCATGAGATCATGTTCCTTAAGGAAGTTACTGTACTCTTGGTACTGAGCGTAAGACATTTGAATAGCAATGCCAGCTTGTTCCTTTATTTCAATGATGCCAATTTCTTTGACAGCTAGGGCAACACTACCTGCGTAAGCACGAATCAATCCTCCAGCGCCTAGCTTAATGCCACCGAAGTAGCGCGTCACTACCACACAGACATTGGCGAGATTGTGATTTTCTAGCACTCCAAGCATGGGAACGCCAGCAGTACCACTGGGTTCACCATCATCACTTGTCCGTTTGATTTCACTACGTTCTCCAATAATGAAGGCAGAGCAGTTATGCGTAGCTTTGTAGTGTTCTTTTTTGATGGTGGTAATGAAGTCACGAGCCTCTTCTTCGCTATAAACACGCTTGGCATGACAGATAAAGCGAGATTTTTTGATTTCTTCTTGGACTTGTCCGTCCTCTTTAATTGTTCTAAATTCCATGATTTAATTGTACTAAAAAATCATCTAAAGCGCTAGGTTTTTACGAATAAAGAAGTATGAAAGTAAATCCAAATTATCTCGGTCGTTTGTTTACGGAGAATGAATTAACAGAAGAGGAGTGTCAGTTGGCGGAGAAACTTCCAGCAATGAGAAAGGAGAAGGGGAAACTTTTCTGTCAACGTTGTAATAGTGCTATTCTGGAGGAATGGTATTTACCCATTGGTTCTTACTATTGTCGAGAGTGCTTGCTGATGAAGCGAGTTAGGAGTGATCAAGCTTTATACTATTTTCCGCAGGAGGATTTTCCTAAACAAGATGTTCTTAAATGGCGTGGTCAATTAACTCCCTTTCAAGAAAAAGTGTCAGAGGGATTGATTCAAGCAGTAGACAATCAGGAACCAACCTTAGTTCATGCAGTGACAGGAGCTGGAAAGACAGAAATGATTTACCAAGTTGTGGCCAAAGTGATTGATGAAGGTGGTGCAGTTTGTTTGGCCAGCCCTAGAATCGATGTGTGTTTGGAGCTATACAAGCGCCTACAACAGGATTTTGCTTGCGAGATAGCTTTGCTACACGGAGAATCAGAGCTGTATTTTCGAACACCACTAGTTGTTGCAACGACTCATCAGCTGTTAAAATTTTATCATGCTTTTGATTTGCTGATAGTGGACGAAGTAGATGCCTATCCTTATGTTGACAATCCCACGCTTTACTACGCTGTCAAGAATAGTGTAAAGGAGAATGGCTTGAGAATCTTTTTAACAGCGACTTCGACCGATGAGTTAGATAGGAAGGTTCGCATAGGAGAACTAAAACGATTGAGCTTGCCAAGACGATTTCATGGAAATCCGTTGATTATTCCTAAACTTGTCTGGTTATCGGATTTTAATCACTGTTTAGAGAAAAATCGTTTGTCACCAAAGTTAAAGTCCTATATTGAGAAGCAGAGAAAGACAGCTTATCCGTTACTCATTTTTGCATCAGAAATTAAGAAAGGGGAACAGTTAAAAGAAATCTTACAAGAGCAATTTCCAAATGAGAAAATTGGCTTTGTCTCTTCTGTAACAGAGGATAGATTAGAGCAGGTACAAGCATTTCGAGATGGAGAACTGACAATACTGATCAGTACGACGATATTGGAGCGAGGAGTGACC
The DNA here is from genome assembly GCA_032481955.1 of Streptococcus mitis. Lineage (GTDB taxonomy): Bacteria > Bacillota > Bacilli > Lactobacillales > Streptococcaceae > Streptococcus > Streptococcus mitis_DQ. The sequence goes on from JAWERV010000043.1 coordinate 3,743, forward strand.
TTTCCTTGCGTGGATGTTTTCGTAGTAGAGGCAAATCATCGCCTGTTTACCAAGTCTAGTTTGATTCAGATTGGTGGACGAGTTGGACGAAGCATGGATAGACCGACAGGGGATTTGCTTTTCTTTCATGATGGGTTAAATGCTTCAATCAAGAAGGCAATTAAGGAAATTCAGCAGATGAATAAGGAGGCGGGGCTATGAAGTGCTTGTTATGTGGGCAGACTATGAAGACTGTTTTAACTTTTAGTAGCCTCTTGCTGTTAAGGAATGATGACTCCTATCTTTGTTTAGACTGTGATTCTACTTTTGAGAGAATTGGAGAAGAGTATTGTCCAAACTGTATGAAAATAGGTTTGTCAACAAAGTGTCAAGATTGTCAATTTTGGTGTAAAGAAGGAGTTGAGGTTAGTCATAGAGCGATTTTTACTTACAATCAAGCTATGAAGGATTTTTTCAGTCGGTATAAGTTTGATGGGGACTTTCTTTTAAGAAAAGTGTTCGCTTCATTTTTAAGTAGGGAGTTGAAAAAATACAAAGAGTACCAATTTGTCATTGTTCCCCTAAGTCCTGAAAGATTGCTTGATAGGGGATTTAATCAGGTTGAGGGTTTGGTAGAGGCAGCAGGTTTTTCGTATCTGGATTTATTAGAAAAGAGAGAAGAGCGAGCTAGTTCTTCTAAAAATCGTTCAGAACGCTTGGCAACAGAACTTCCTTTCTTTATTAAAAGTGGAGTCACTATTCCTAAAAAAATCCTACTTATAGATGATATTTACACTACTGGAACGACTATAAATCGTGTGAAGAAACTACTGGAAGAAGCTGGTGCTGAGGATGTAAAAACATTTTCCCTTGTAAGATGAGGAAAAAATTTGCAAAAATAAAATGAAAGCGTTATAATGAAATCAGAAAAACAAAAATGTTTAGAAAGAAGGTACTCATATGATTAAATATAGTATCCGTGGTGAAAACCTAGAAGTAACAGAAGCAATTCGTGATTATGTAGTTTCTAAACTCGAAAAGATCGAAAAGTATTTTCAAGCTGAACAAGAGTTGGATGCTCGAGTTAACTTGAAGGTGTATCGTGAAAAAACTGCTAAAGTGGAAGTAACGATTCCGCTTGGCTCAATTACTCTTCGTGCAGAAGATGTGTCTCAAGATATGTATGGTTCAATTGACCTTGTAACTGATAAAATTGAACGTCAGATTCGTAAAAATAAAACAAAAATCGAGCGTAAAAATAAAAATAAGGTAGCAACTAGTCAATTATTTACAGATGCATTGGTGGAAGATCCAAATGTTGTCCAGTCTAGAGTTGTTCGTTCAAAACAAATTGATTTAAAACCAATGGATTTGGAAGAAGCTATTCTACAGATGGATTTGTTGGGACATGATTTCTTTATCTATGTGGATGTTGAAGATCAAACAACTAATGTGATTTATCGTCGTGAGGATGGCGAGATTGGCTTGTTAGAAGTTAAAGAATCTTAATTTCAACATGTGTAAAGGTAGGTTTACTGAATTGTAAACCTCCTTTTTCTTACAATGGATAGAATTACTGATTACACTTTTAAAAAGTCGCTTTTTGGTGGTTATTATGGTATAATGGGTGCCAAGAGGTTTGGAATGAAAAAATTTTATGTAAGTCCTATTTTCCCCTTAATATTAGGAATAGTGGCGTTCGGAGTGCTATCTGTGCAACTTGTTTTTGTAACGAATACACTGGTAACGCTATTTCTTTTGCTACTTATTTTGGGTTCATATAGTTTATTATTCATTCATCAGAGAGACTACTACTCAAAGAGTGAAGTAGAACAAATCCAGTATGTAAACCATCAAGCTGAAGATAGTTTGACAACCTTGTTAGAACAGATGCCTGTTGGGGTTATTAAATTAGACTTATCATCTGGTGAAGTTGAATGGTTTAATCCTTATGCTGAATTGATTTTGACGAATGAAGTGGGCGAAATTGATGTGGCATTAATTCAAACAATTATCAAGGCTTCTGTGGGGAATCCAGGTTCTTATGCCACCTTGGGGGAGACCCGCTATTCGGTTCATATGGACAAGGTGTCTGGAGTTCTTTACTTCTTTGATGTGTCTGGAGAATATGAAGCGAATGTTGAGTTAGTAACGAGTCGACCTGTGATTGGGATTGTCTCCGTTGACAACTATGATGACTTAGAAGATGAAACATCGGAGTCTGATATCAGTCATATTAACAGTTTTGTAGCCAATTTTGTTTCAGAATTTGCTGGGAAGCATGCCATGTTCTCCCGTCGAGTGAGTATGGACCGTTTTTATCTATTTACAGACTATACGGTGCTTGAGGGACTAATGAATGATAAATTTTCTGTTATCGATGCTTTCAGAGAAGAGGCGAAACAGAGACAGTTGCCATTGACCTTAAGTATGGGATTTTCTTATGGTGATGGAAATCATGATGAGATAGGGAAAGTTGCATTGCTCAACTTGAATTTAGCTGAAGTTCGTGGTGGCGACCAAGTGGTTGTTAAGGAAAACGACGAAACGAAAAATCCAGTTTATTTTGGTGGTGGTTCTGCTGCGTCAATCAAGCGTACACGAACGCGTACGCGTGCTATGATGACGGCTATTTCAGATAAGATTCGGAGTGTAGATCAGGTTTTTGTAGTTGGTCACAAAAATCTAGATATGGATGCTCTTGGCTCTGCTGTAGGTATGCAGTTGTTTGCCAGCAATGTGACTCAAAACAGCTATGCTCTTTATGACGAAGAACAAATGTCACCAGATATTGAACGAGCTGTTTCATTCTTAGAAAAAGAAGGAGTTACGAAGTTGTTGTCTGTTAAGGATGCAATGGGGATGGTGACCAATCGTTCTTTGTTGATTCTTGTAGACCATTCAAAGACAGCTTTAACTTTATCAAAAGAATTTTATGATTTGTTTACCCAAACAATTGTTATTGACCATCATAGAAGGGATCAGGATTTCCCAGATAATGCAGTTATTACTTATATAGAAAGTGGTGCAAGTAGTGCTAGTGAGTTGGTAACGGAATTGCTACAGTTCCAAAATTCTAAGAAAAATCGTCTGACTCGTATGCAAGCAAGCGTCTTGATGGCTGGTATGATGTTGGATACTAAAAATTTCACCTCAAGAGTGACTAGTCGGACATTTGATGTTGCTAGCTATCTCAGAACGAGAGGAAGTGATAGTATTGCTATCCAAGAAATCGCTGCGACAGATTTTGAAGAATATCGCGAGGTCAATGAACTGATTTTACAGGGGCGTAAATTAGGTTCAGATGTATTGATAGCAGAGGCTAAGGACTCGAAATGCTATGATACAGTTGTTATTAGTAAGGCAGCAGATGCCATGTTAGCTATGTCAGGTATTGAAGCGAGTTTTGTTCTTGCGAAAAATACACAAGGCTTTATATCCATCTCAGCTCGGAGTCGTAGTAAACTGAATGTACAACGGATTATGGAAGAGCTGGGAGGTGGAGGCCACTTTAATTTGGCAGCAGCTCAAATTAAGGATTTAACCTTGTCAAAAGCAGGTGAAAAACTGACAGAAATTGTATTAAATGAAATAAAGGAAAAGGAGAAAGAAGAATGAAAGTAATCTTTTTAGCAGATGTTAAAGGAAAAGGTAAAAAAGGCGAAATTAAGGAAGTACCAACAGGGTATGCGCAAAACTTTCTTATCAAAAAGAATCTAGCAAAAGAAGCGACTGCTCAAGCTGTAGGTGAACTTCGTGGTAAACAAAAATCTGAAGAAAAAGCTCACGCTGAGATGATTGCAGAAGCAAAAGCAATTAAAGCCCAACTTGAAGCAGAAGAAACGGTTGTAGAATTTGTTGAAAAAGTTGGTCCAGATGGCCGTACCTTTGGTTCTATTACCAATAAGAAGATTGCAGAAGAATTGCAAAAGCAATTTGGAATTAAGATTGATAAACGTCATATTCAAGTACAAGCTCCGATTCGAGCGGTTGGTTTGATTGATGTACCAGTGAAAATCTATCAAGATATCACAAGTGTAATCAATCTTCGTGTGAAAGAAGGGTAAATTTACACCTTCTTGACAAGATTGTAAAAGGAAGGGAAGTCTGATGGCAGAAGTAGAAGAGTTACGAGTACAACCTCAAGATATCTTAGCTGAGCAATCCGTTTTAGGGGCTATCTTTATTGATGAGAGTAAGCTTGTTTTTGTACGAGAATATATTGAGTCTCGGGACTTTTTTAAGTATGCACATCGTTTGATTTTCCAAGCCATGGTCGATTTATCCGATCGTGGCGATGCTATCGATGCAACAACGGTTCGTACCATTCTTGATAATCAAGGTGACTTGCAGAATATTGGTGGTCTGTCTTACTTGGTTGAGATTGTCAATTCTGTGCCAACTTCTGCTAATGCGGAGTATTATGCTAAAATCGTTGCAGAAAAGGCCATGCTACGGCGATTAATCGCCAAGTTGACAGAGTCTGTCAACCAAGCTTACGAGGCTTCGCAACCAGCTGATGAAATCATTGCTCAGGCAGAAAAAGGGTTAATTGATGTCAGTGAAAATGCTAATCGAAGTGGATTTAAGAATATTCGAGATGTGTTGAATGTCAACTTTGGAAATTTGGAAGCTCGCTCGCAACAAACGACAGATATTACAGGGATTGCGACAGGCTATCGTGACTTGGATCATATGACGACTGGTCTTCATGAGGAGGAGTTGATTATCTTAGCAGCTCGTCCAGCTGTTGGTAAGACAGCTTTTGCCTTGAATATTGCTCAGAATATTGGGACTAAGTTGGACAAAACGGTTGCTATCTTTTCGCTCGAGATGGGTGCAGAAAGTCTAGTAGACCGTATGTTGGCGGCAGAAGGCTTGGTCGAGTCCCATTCTATCCGTACGGGTCAATTGACCGATGAGGAATGGCAAAAATATACCATTGCTCAAGGCAATTTGGCTAACGCAAGTATCTATATTGATGATACGCCAGGAATTCGGATTACAGAGATTCGTTCTCGTTCACGTAAATTAGCTCAAGAAACTGGAAATCTTGGTTTGATTTTGATAGATTACTTGCAATTGATTACAGGTACAGGCCGAGAAAATCGTCAACAAGAGGTTTCAGAAATTTCACGTCAGTTGAAAATTTTAGCTAAGGAACTGAAAGTTCCTGTAATTGCTCTAAGTCAGCTATCTCGTGGTGTAGAACAACGTCAGGATAAGCGACCAGTCTTGTCAGATATTCGTGAATCTGGGTCTATTGAGCAGGACGCTGATATCGTAGCCTTTCTTTATCGCGACGACTACTATGAGCGTGGTGGTGAAGAAGAGGAAGGCATACCAAATAATAAGGTAGAAGTTATTATCGAGAAAAACCGCAGTGGAGCTCGTGGAACGGTGGAATTAATTTTCCAAAAAGAATACAATAAATTTTCAAGTATCTCAAAGAGGGAGGCATAAGATGTCAGATGCATTTACAGATGTAGCCAAGATGAAAAAAATCAAAGAAGAAATCAAGGCACATGAGGGACAAGTCGTAGAAATGACTTTGGAGAATGGTCGTAAGCGCCAAAAAAATAGATTGGGTAAGCTAATTGAAGTTTATCCATCCCTATTTATCGTTGAATTTGGAAATGTTGAAGGAGATAAACAAGCTAATGTTTTCGTTGAATCCTTTACTTATTCAGATATTCTTACAGAAAAGAATTTGATTCATTATCTTGACTAAAGTGAGAAATTTTCTCACTTTTTCTTTTTTCTCCGAATAGTTTAGGTGAAGGCAATCTTCGATTTATATTATTTTCAAGGAGGAAGAATGAAAGTTTTACCATTCAAAGTAACAGAGATAAGGTTTTCTTTTAGAAAATCAGTTAAAAAGGTTGTTCCTTTTTTAGTAGTAGGATTGATGCTAGCAGCGGGTGATAGTGTATATGCCTATTCCGGAGGAAATGGATCGATTGCACGTGGGGATGATTATCCTGCTCATTATAAAAATGGGAGCCAGGAGATTGATAAGTGGCGCATGTATTCTCGTCAGTGTACTTCTTTTGCAGCCTTTCGTTTGAGTAATGTCAATGGTTTTGAGATTCCGGCAGCTTATGGAAATGCGAATGAATGGGGCTATCGTGCTCGTCGTGAAGGATATCGTGTAGACAATACACCAGCTATTGGCTCCATTGCTTGGTCTACTGCAGGGACTTATGGTCATGTTGCTTGGGTGTCAAATGTAATGGGAGATCAGATTGAGATTGAAGAATACAACTATGGAATAAGGGAATCTTATAACAAGCGTGTTGTGAAGACGAATACTATGACTGGTTTTATTCATTTTAAAGATTTATCTGGTGGCAGTGTTGGGCACAGTCAATCCTCGGCTTCAACAGGAGGAACACATTATTTTAAGACCAAATCTGCTATCAAAAATCAGCCTCTAGCTAGTGCAACTGCGATTGATTACTATTATCCTGGGGAGAATGTTCATTATGATCAAATTCTCGAAAAAGATGGATACAAGTGGTTGAGTTATACAGCTTATAATGGAAGCCGTCGCTATGTTCAGTTGGAGGCTGTGAATACAAATCCTCTTGATTCTCACGTTCTAAATGATTCTCGTATCTCTTCCACAGGAGGAACACATTTTTTTAAGGCTAAATCTGCTATCAAGACTCAGCCCCTAGCTAGTGCAACTGTGATTGATTACTATTATTCTGGGGAGAATGTTCATTATGATCAAATTCTTGAAAAAGATGGATACAAGTGGTTGAGTTATATATCTTATAGTGGAAGTCGTCGCTATATCCAGCTAGAGGGGGTGACTTCTTCACAGAATTATCAGAATTAATCAGGAAATAGCTCTAGCTATGGATCCAATAGTAGTTTAACTGTTGGTTGGAAGAAAATAAATGGTAGTTGGTATCATTTCAAATCAAATGGGTCTAAATCAACGGGATGGCTGAAAGACGGTTCTAGCTGGTATTATTTGAAATCATCTGGTGAAATGCAGACAGGATGGTTAAAGGAAAATGGTCTGTGGTATTATCTGGATGATTCAGGGGCAATGAAAACGGGCTGGTATCAAGTATCTGGTAAGTGGTATTATTCTTACTCTTCAGGTGAGCTAGCTGTTAATACGATAGTGGACGGTTATACTGTAAATCATAACGGTGAGTGGGTTTAATTTTAAGTAATTGAATCTGAACAGGAGAGAAATCTCCTGTTTTTTTGTTTAAACTAGAGTTTTTATGAAGAGTTAAGATATCTGAATTGGATTCGAAACTATAATTTACTATAGAAAATGAAAGTGATGAAAAGAAAGAAAAAAGAAAGCTAGTAAAACATGCGTTACTTTCTTGAAGTTTTTATAGCCTTGAAATACAACATATTAATAATAAAGTATACATAATATAACATATTTCTTGATTTCACTCAAAAAAAGGTTTATAATGTACATAATATGATTCTCAAAAAGAGGTACACAAGATGAACAAAAAGAAAATGGTTTTAACCAGTTTGGCTAGTGTGGCTGTTTTAGGTGCTACATTTGTTGCATCTCAACCGTCAGTTGTGAAAGCTGATGACAAACCTACAGCTGCTCAACCTACTGGAGAAACTAAGCCTACACCTGCGGCTGAAACATCAAAAACTGAGGTTGAAAAAGCCAAGGAAGCTGAAAAAGAAGCTAACGCTAAAGTTGATGAAGCTCAATCTAAAGTAGATAGAACAACTACTACAGCAACTGATGCAGCTACTAAACTTGAAACAGAGAAAAAAGAATCTGCTGAGGCTGATGTTGCAAAAACTAAAGCTGAAGAAGCTAAGAAAACAGCTGACGATGAATTAGCTGATGCTAAAGCTAAAGCAGCTGAAGCTGACGCTAAAGCAAAAGAAGAAGCCGCAAAAGAAGAAGCTGCAGCAAAAGAAGAAGCTGAAGCTAAAGAAGGTTTAACCGAAGCTTTGAAACAAATTCCTGATAACGAATTGCTTGATAAAAAAGCAAAAGAAGAATTATTAAAGGCTGTTGAATCTGGTGAATTAAATGCTTCTGATATTCTTGCTGAGTTAGCAGATGATGCTGAAAAAGCACAAGATACTAATCCAACAATCAAAACAGAAACTCCTGTATCTAAGGATAAGCTTCCTGAAGAGGTGCAAGCGGGAATTGAAGAAGGTGAAGCAGCGGATGCTGCTCGTCCTGAATCAGAAAAATTGCAAGACAAGGCTGATGATTTAACTGAAACAATTGAAAACTTAACGGATGATGCTGAGCAATTAAAAGCTGATGCTGAAAAGAAAGCTGAAACACTAAAAAAACAGGAAGATACTTTAAAAGAAGCAAAAGAAGCTCTTAAATCCGCTAAAGATAATGGATTTGCTGAAGATATCACAGCACCGTTAGAAAAAGCTGTAACTGCGATTGAAAAAGAACGTGATACTGCGAAGTCTGAATTTGATGAAGCTGATGAAAAAATTCAAGCTGCTGCAGCTGAAATTCAAGATTTAACTGAAAAACGTGATAATCTTCTTGAAGAAGTAAAAAAAGCAGAAGCAAAAGAAGCTGCAGAACCAGCTAAACCAGCAGAAGAAACTCCAGAGGAAGAAGCAGAACCAACAGAAGCTGAAAAAGCTGCTAAAGCTAAAACAGAGGCTGATGCTAAAGTTGCTGAATTAGAGAAAAAAGTAGCTGAAGAAGCTAAAAAGGTTGAAGAAGCTACAGCGAAAGCTAAAAAAGAAGCTGCTGATGTAACTGCTGCTGAGACTGCAAAAGCAGAAGCAGACAAAGCTAAAGCTGACGCAGAAGCTGAATTAGCTAAGACTAAAGAAGAAGCAGCTAAAGCGAAAGCTAAAGTTGAAGAAGAAGTTAAAAAAGAAGAAGACGCTAAAAAAGAAGAAGCAGCTAACTTAGAAGCTTTGAAAGGTGCTTTAGAGCAACTTGAAAAAAAGGCTGAAGATAAAATCAATAAGGATGATAGCATCAAGCCTGAAGATAAAGCGAAAGCTATCGAAGAAGCAAAAGCTGAAATCGGTAAAGAAGCTTTACTAAAAGCGATTGAAGATGGAGTTCTTACAGCTACTCAAGCTGTAGATGAATTCCTCAACGATGCCAACACAAAAGATAAAGCTCCTGAAGCTTATAAAACTAAAGAATTAACTGCTGACGAAACTAAAAAAATTGATGAAGCAGCTCAAAAAGAAGCTTCTAAACCGATTGTTAAAAAACTTACAGACATTGCTGATGATTTAGCTGAAAAAATTGAAAAATTAACTAACGAAGCTGATGAAGATAAAGCTGATGCTGCTGAAAAAGCTAAGGTAGTAGAAGAGAAAAATGCTGCATTAGAGAAACAAAAAGAAACTTTAGAAAAAGCTAAAACTGCTCTTGAAACTGCTAAGAAAAACAATGCGGATCAAGCTATCCAAGATGGATTGCAAGATGCTGTAACTAAACTAGAAGCTTCAGTTGCTTCTGCTAAAGCAGCAGCTGATGAAGCTAAGGCCAATTTCGACGAAGTGAACGAAGCAGTTCAAGAGGATGACGATGCAATTGCCAAACTAACTGAGAATTACAACGCAATTTTAGGTTACATCGAAAACTTAAAAGAAGTTCCTAAGGGTGAAGAATCGAAAGACTTTAGTGGTAGTGTAAATCCTAGTGATGCACCTTCTGATGATGCTAAACAACCTGACCAAGTTCCAAGTGCTCCTAACGCTCCTGAATTCAATGGTGGTGTGAATCCTAGTGATTCTCCTTCTGGAAATAATGGCTCTGATTTCAATGGTGGGGTAAATGATGCAACAGCTCCTACTGTAGCCGATGCTCCTGAGCATACTGGTCCGCTAGCTACTGATATTCCAGTTTCTGAGAATGGAGAAGCTGTAGATGCTCCTAAAGCAGATACTCCTGACTATAAAGGCCCACTAGCTACTAATACTCCTGTAAATGAAAACGGAGAAGCTGTGGAAGCTCTTAAAGCAGAGATTCCTGAGTATACTGGACCTTTATCTACAAATGGTGAAGACCTTGTAGTGAACAATGTTCCAGCATACGGAGAAACAGGCGCACCAGCTGTAAACAATGTTCCAGCATACGGAGAAACAGGCGCACCAGCAATTAACGAAGTTCCAGCATATGCAGAAACAGGTGCACCAGCAATTAACGAAATTCCAGCGTATGCAGAAACAGGCGCACCAGCAATTAATGAAGTTCCAGAATATACTCTTACAACAGCAGGTACTAACAAGGATAATACTTATCAAGCACCAGCAGCAAAAGCAGAAGATAAAAAAGAACTTCCAAATACTGGTGGTAAAGATAATGTTGCAGTTGCATCATTGGGATTCCTTGGATTGTTCCTTGGTGCTATTCCATTTGTGAAACGTAAAAACTAATTTATTTCGTAGTTTGCAAGAGAAGGAATAATTTCCTTCTCTTTTGTATATTATCTTAGTTTCTCTCAGGGAACTCTTCCCAATGGTATTTTTTGGTGCTTTCCTTTATAATGGGTGTATGGATAAGAAAAAATTATTATTGATTGATGGGTCTTCTGTTGCTTTTCGGGCGTTTTTTGCGTTGTATCAGCAGTTGGACCGTTTTAAGAATGCGGCTGGTTTGCATACCAATGCCATTTATGGCTTTCAGTTGATGTTAAGTCATTTATTGGAACGGATTGAGCCTAGTCATATTTTGGTGGCTTTTGATGCGGGAAAGACGACCTTCCGTACAGAGATGTATGCGGACTATAAGGGTGGTCGGGCTAAGACTCCTGATGAGTTTCGTGAGCAATTTCCCTTCATTCGTGAGTTGCTGGATCATATGGGGATTCGTCACTATGAGTTGGCTCAGTATGAGGCGGATGATATTATTGGGACGCTGGATAAGCTAGCAGAGCAGGATGGTTTTGATATTACCATTGTCAGTGGGGACAAGGATTTGATTCAGCTGACGGATGAACATACGGTGGTTGAAATTTCCAAGAAAGGTGTAGCTGAGTTTGAGGCCTTTACGCCAGAATATCTTATGGAAAAGATGGGCATTACACCGACGCAGTTTATCGATCTCAAGGCGCTCATGGGTGATAAGTCGGATAATATCCCTGGGGTGACCAAAATCGGTGAAAAGACGGGTATCAAGCTTTTGTTGGAGCATGGTTCGCTTGAGGGAATTTATGAAAATATCGATGGGATGAAGGCATCTAAGATGAAGGAAAATCTCATCAATGATAAGGACCAGGCCTTTTTGTCTAAAACCCTAGCGACTATTGATACCAAGGCACCGATTGAGATTGGTTTGGAGGATTTGGTCTATAGCGGTCCAGATGTGGAAAATCTTGGAAAATTCTACGATGAGATGGGCTTCAAACAGCTCAAGCAGGCTTTAAATGTGTCGTCAGCTGATGTGACTGAGAGTTTGGATTTTACTATTGTTGACCAAATCAGTCAAGATATGCTGAGTGAAGAGTCTATCTTCCACTTTGAGCTTTTTGGTGAGAATTACCATACGGAGGATTTGGTTGGTTTTGCTTGGTCTTGTGGCGATAAGCTCTATGCTACAGATAAGCTTGAGCTTTTGCAAGATCCGATTTTCAAGGACTTTTTAGAAAAAACACCTCTGAGAGTTTATGACTTTAAGAAGGCTAAAGTTCTCTTGCATCGTTTGGGTGTGAATTTGCAGGCGCCTGCTTTTGACAGTCGCTTGGCTAAATACCTCCTTTCGACTGTGGAGGACAATGAAATTGCGACCATTGCGAGTCTTTATGGTCAGACTTATTTGGTTGATGATGAGACCTTCTATGGTAAGGGTGTCAAGAAGGCCCTTCCTGAACGCGAGAAATTCTTGGAACACTTGGTTCGTAAGCTTGCTGTTTTGGTTGAGACTGAGCCTATTTTGCTTGAAAAACTGAGCGAAAATGGACAATTAGAGCTTCTTTATGATATGGAGCAACCTCTGGCCTTTGTCCTTGCCAAGATGGAGATTGCTGGGATTACGGTCAAGAAAGAGACCTTGCTTGAGATGCAGTCTGAAAATGAGCTTGTCATTGAAAAACTGACTCAAGAGATTTACGAGTTGGCTGGTGAGGAGTTTAATATCAATTCGCCTAAGCAGTTGGGCGTGCTTCTCTTTGAAAAATTGGGACTTCCTCTAGAATATACTAAGAAAACCAAGACAGGTTATTCGACAGCGGTGGATGTGTTAGAGCGCCTTGCTCCTATTGCTCCGATTGTTAAGAAAATCCTAGATTACCGTCAGATTGCTAAGATTCAATCGACTTATGTGATTGGCTTGCAGGACTGGATTTTAGCTGATGGCAAGATTCATACTCGCTATGTGCAGGATTTGACCCAGACAGGTCGTCTGTCTAGTGTGGATCCTAACCTGCAAAATATTCCTGTGCGTTTGGAGCAGGGGCGTCTCATTCGTAAGGCCTTTGTACCTGAGTGGGAGGATAGTGTGTTGCTCAGTTCGGACTATTCGCAGATTGAATTGCGTGTTTTGGCGCATATTTCTAAGGATGAGCACTTGATCAAGGCATTCCAAGAGGGGGCAGATATCCATACTTCGACAGCCATGCGGGTCTTTGGCATTGAGCGTCCTGAGGATGTGACTGCAAACGACCGTCGCAATGCCAAGGCTGTCAACTTTGGAGTGGTTTATGGGATTTCAGACTTTGGTTTGTCTAATAATTTGGGCATTAGCCGTAAGGAAGCCAAGGCCTACATTGATACCTACTTTGAACGTTTCCCAGGTATTAAAAACTACATGGATGAAGTGGTGCGTGAGGCGCGTGACAAGGGCTATGTGGAGACCCTCTTCAAGCGTCGTCGTGAGTTGCCAGATATCAATTCGCGAAACTTTAATATTCGTGGTTTTGCGGAGCGGACTGCCATCAACTCTCCTATCCAGGGTTCCGCAGCAGATATTCTCAAGATTGCTATGATTCAGCTGGACAAAATATTAGTTGCAGGTGGTTATCAGACTAAGATGCTGTTACAAGTGCACGATGAAATCGTCCTTGAAGTTCCTAAGTCTGAATTGGCAGAAATGAAAAAATTGGTGAAACAAACCATGGAAGAAGCCATTCAACTCAGTGTTCCCCTCATCGCAGATGAGAATGAGGGAGCAACCTGGTACGAGGCTAAATAAAAAAGCTATGTAGAGTTTGAAGCACTTGTTTTCAAACTCTTTTTCATGTTTTTCTGTAAGCAGTTTCCTTGACATTTTTTTTATTTTGCGCTATCATATGTCCATATAATATATGGGAGTCTGTGTACAGTCTGAGAGGAAGTGTTAAACTTCGACCGCACCTGATCTGGGTAATGCCAGCGTAGGGAAC
>JAWERV010000044.1:0-16816 GCA_032481955.1 Streptococcus mitis
TCTAACTCAAACGTCTCATACTTAATTCCACCATAAAAATCCGTTTTAGACTAATTTCCACTTCGGTTGGGCAAGTGGAAGTTACTTTGAGAAGTTAGCCTTTTCCCTTGACTAGGTGCATATTTGGGATGAGATTAGAATTTTTTTAGAAAAAATGATATGATAGAATTTATGGATAAAAATAAGATTATGGGATTAACCCAAAGAGAAGTCAAGGAAAGACAGGCTAAGGGCTTGGTCAATGATTTTACCGCATCAGCCAGTACCAGCACTTGGCAAATCATCAAACGAAATGTCTTTACCCTTTTTAACGCTTTGAACTTTGCCATTGCTTTGGCCCTTGCCTTTGTGCAGGCTTGGAGCAATCTGGTCTTCTTTGCCGTTATCTGCTTTAACGCTTTTTCTGGGATTGTGACCGAACTACGGGCTAAACACATGGTGGACAAGCTCAATCTCATGACCAAGGAAAAGGTCAAAACCATTCGTGATGGCCAAGAAGTGGCTCTGAATCCTGAAGAATTGGTGTTAGGAGATGTCATTCGTCTGTCTGCTGGAGAGCAGATTCCCAGTGATGCCTTGGTTTTGGAAGGCTTTGCGGAAGTCAATGAAGCCATGTTGACGGGGGAAAGTGATTTGGTACAAAAGGAAGTTGACGCCTTGCTTTTGTCAGGAAGTTTCCTAGCCAGTGGGTCAGTTTTGGCTCAAGTTCACCATGTTGGTGCTGACAACTATGCTGCCAAACTCATGTTGGAAGCCAAGACCGTTAAACCGATCAACTCCCGTATCATGAAATCGCTGGACAAGTTAGCAGGTTTTACTGGGAAGATTATCATTCCTTTTGGTCTAGCTCTCTTGCTAGAAGCCTTGCTTTTAAAAGGCCTTCCTCTCAAGTCATCCGTTGTAAATTCGTCAACAGCTCTTTTGGGAATGTTGCCCAAGGGAATTGCCCTTTTGACCATTACTTCGCTCTTGACAGCTGTGATTAAGTTGGGCTTGAAAAAGGTCTTGGTTCAGGAGATGTACTCTGTTGAGACCTTGGCGCGCGTGGATATGCTCTGTTTGGACAAGACGGGTACCATCACCCAAGGAAAGATGCAGGTGGAAGCTGTCCTTCCGCTGACGGCAACTTATGGTGACGAGGCTATTGCCAGCATTTTGACTAGCTATATAGCCCATAGTGAGGATAAGAATCCAACAGCTCAAGCTATTCGCCAGCGTTTTGTGGGAGAGGTTGCCTATCCTATGCTCTCTAATCTTCCTTTCTCTAGCGACCGCAAGTGGGGGGCTATGGAATTAGAAGGCTTGGGGACAGTGTTCTTAGGGGCACCTGAGATGTTACTGGAAAATGAAGTCCCTGAAGCCAGGGAGGCCTTGGAGAGAGGTTCACGTGTCTTGGTCTTAGCTCTCAGTCAGGAGAAATTAGACCACCACAAGCCACAGAAACCATCTGATATTCAGGCTCTAGCCTTGCTGGAAATCTTGGACCCTATTCGAGAAGGAGCAGCTGAGACGCTGGACTATCTCCGTTCTCAGGAAGTGGGTCTCAAGATTATCTCTGGTGATAATCCAGTCACTGTATCCAGCATTGCCCAGAAGGCTGGTTTTGCGGACTATGACAGCTATGTAGATTGCTCGAAAATCACAGATGAGGAATTGGTTGCTATGGCTGAAACAACAGCCATTTTCGGTCGTGTTTCCCCTCATCAAAAGAAACTTATCATCCAAACGCTGAAAAAAGCAGGACATACAACGGCTATGACAGGGGACGGTGTCAATGATATCCTGGCCCTTCGTGAGGCGGATTGTTCTATCGTGATGGCTGAGGGAGATCCTGCGACACGTCAGATTGCCAATTTGGTTCTCTTAAACTCTGACTTTAATGATGTTCCTGAGATTCTCTTCGAGGGTCGTCGTGTGGTCAATAACATTGCCCACATCGCACCGATTTTCTTGATAAAGACTATTTATTCCTTCTTGCTCGCAGTCATCTGTATCGCCAGCGCTCTTCTAGGACGTTCTGAATGGATCTTAATTTTTCCCTTCATTCCGATTCAAATTACTATGATCGACCAGTTCGTGGAAGGTTTCCCACCATTCGTTCTGACTTTTGAGCGAAATATCAAACCTGTCGAACCAAACTTCCTCAGAAGCTCTATGCTTCGTGCCCTACCAAGCGCTCTCATGGTCGTCTTCAGCGTCCTCTTTGTGAAGATATTTGGAAGTAGCCAAGGTTGGTCTGAGTTAGAAATCTCAACTTTACTCTATTATCTCTTGGGGTCAATTGGTTTCTTATCCGTATTTAGAGCCTGCATGCCATTTACCCTATGGCGTGTCCTCTTGATTGTTTGGTCAGTAGGAGGCTTTCTAGCCACAGCTCTCTTCCCAGGGATCCAGAAACTACTTGAAATTTCAACCTTAACAGGACAGACATTACCTGTTTATGCTGTCATGATGTTGGTCTTTACAGTGATTTTCATCCTGACTAGTCGCTATCAAGCCAGAAAATAAAGAAAGGCTGCAATCTGTGGATTGCGGTCTTTTTAGGTACAAGATTGCCAGCCGAAATGTGGTATAATAAGAGGTAATAGAGTTTGGAAAGTGAGAGAAGATGATTTCAAAGAGATTAGAATTAGTGGCTTCCTTTGTGCCACAGGGAGCCATTTTGCTAGATGTGGGAAGTGACCATGCTTATCTGCCTATCGAGTTGGTCGAAAGAGGCCAAATCAAAAGTGCCATTGCGGGTGAGGTGGTGGAAGGTCCCTATCAGTCTGCGGTCAAAAATGTTGAGGCTCACGGCCTTAAGGAGAAAATCCAGGTTCGTTTAGCCAATGGCTTGGCAGCCTTTGAAGAGGGAGACCAAGTGTCTGTCATTACTATTGCTGGTATGGGTGGTCGTTTGATTGCTAGGATTTTAGAAGAAGGCTTGGAGAAGCTTAGCAATGTGCGACGTTTAATCCTCCAGCCTAATAATCGTGAAGACGACTTGCGCATTTGGTTGCAAGACAATGGTTTTCAGATTGTGGCAGAAAGCATTCTAGAAGAAGCTGGTAAGTTTTATGAGATTTTGGTGGTGGAAGCAGGACAAATGAAGTTATCAGCTAGCGATGTCCGCTTTGGTCCCTTCTTGTCCAAAGAGCTCAGTCCAGTCTTTGTCCAAAAATGGCAAAAAGAAGCTGTTAAGCTAGAGTTTGCCCTCGGACAAATCCCAGACAAAAATCTGGAAGAACGTCAAGTTCTAGTAGATAAGATTCAAGCCATCAAGGAGGTGCTCCATGCTAGCAAGTGAAGTAATTAACGCGTATGAAGCCTTTTGCCCTCAGGAATTTTCCATGGAGGGAGACAGTCGTGGTCTGCAAATTGGCACTTTAGACAAGGATATCCAAAGGGTCATGGTGGCTCTGGATATTCGTGAAGAAACGGTGGCTGAAGCTATTGAAAAGGGTGTGGATTTGGTTATCGTTAAACACGCGCCGATTTTCCGTCCTATCAAGGACTTGGTAGCTAGCCGTCCACAAAATCAGATTTATATCGATCTCATCAAGCATGACATCGCAGTTTATGTCAGCCATACCAATATTGACATCGTTGAAAATGGCCTCAATGATTGGTTCTGTCAGATGCTAGGTATCGAGGAAACGACTTATCTGCAGGAAACAGGCCCTAAACGTGGGATTGGTCGTATTGGGAATGTTCAGCCTCAGACATTTGGAGAATTAGCCCAACATGTCAAGCAAGTCTTTGGTCTAGATAGTCTTCGATTGGTGCATTATCAAGAGACTGATTTGCAGAAGCCTATCTCAAGAGTGGCCATCTGTGGTGGAAGCGGGCAGTCTTTCTATAAGGATGCTTTAGCTAAAGGGGCAGATGTCTATATCACTGGTGATATTTACTACCACACTGCCCAGGATATGTTGTCTGATGGCTTGCTAGCCTTGGACCCAGGTCACTATATTGAAGTGCTTTTTGTGGAAAAAATTGCAGAACTTCTTAATCAATGGAAAGAGGAAAAATGCTGGACAATCGATATTGTACCTAGTCAAGGATCGACCAATCCTTTCCACCATATCTAGTTAGAAGGTGAAGACAATGAAAAAAGTTGCTATTATCGGAGCAGGAATTGTAGGAGCAACAGCTGCCTACTACCTCTCGCAAGAAAGTGACCTAGAGGTGACCGTCTTTGACCATGGACAAGGTCAGGCTACCAAGGCCGCAGCAGGAATTATCAGTCCTTGGTTTTCTAAACGTCGAAATAAAGCCTGGTACAAGATGGCGCGCTTGGGGGCTGATTTTTATGTGGATTTGTTGGCTGATTTAGAGAAATCAGGACAAGAAATCGACTTTTACCAGCGTTCGGGAGTTTTTCTCTTGAAAAAGGATGAGTCCAAGTTGGAAGAACTCTATCAACTAGCCCTTCAGCGCAGAGAAGAATCTCCTTTGATAGGGCAATTAGCCATTCTGGACCCAGCTTCAGCAAATGAATTATTCCCTAGCTTGCAGGGTTTCGACAGCCTCCTCTATGCTTCTGGTGGAGCGAGAGTAGATGGCCAACTCTTAGTGACTCGTTTGCTAGAAGCCAGTCAGGTCAAGCTGGTCAAAGAAAAAGTGAGTTTGAAGCCTCTATCATCAGGTTACCAGATTGGTGAAAAGGTGTTTGATCAGGTTATTTTAGCGACGGGAGCTTGGTTGGGGGATTTGTTAGAACCTTTAGGTTATGAAGTAGATGTTCGTCCCCAAAAGGGGCAGCTCCGAGATTATCAACTTGCCCAAGACATGGAAGCTTACCCTGTTGTTATGCCAGAAGGGGAGTGGGATTTGATTCCTTTTGCAGGTGGGAAATTATCCTTAGGCGCTACTCATGAAAATGACATGGGATTTGATTTGACGGTAGATGAAACCTTACTCCAACAAATGGAAGAGGCAGCCTTGCCTCATTACTCAGTTTTAGCTAGAGCGACTTTAAGGGCTGAGCGTGTAGGAATCCGCGCCTACACCCGTGATTTCTCTCCTTTCTTTGGGCAGGTTCCAGAATTGTCAGGTGTCTATGCGGCTAGTGGACTAGGTTCATCAGGCCTCACAACAGGTCCTATCATTGGCTACCATCTAGCTCAACTGGTTCAAGGCAAGGAGTTGACCTTGGACCCTGAAAACTACCCAATTGAAAACTATGTCAAACGAGTAAAAAGCGAATAATACTCAATGAAAATCAAAGAACAAACTAGGAAACTAGCTGCAGGCTTCTCAAAACACTGTTTTGAGGTTGTGGATAGAACTGACGAAGTCAGCTCAAAACACTGTTTTGAGGTTGTGGATA
The DNA here is from genome assembly GCA_032481955.1 of Streptococcus mitis. GTDB lineage: Bacteria > Bacillota > Bacilli > Lactobacillales > Streptococcaceae > Streptococcus > Streptococcus mitis_DQ. The sequence continues at coordinate 5,312 of JAWERV010000044.1, forward strand.
GAACTGACGAAGTCAGCTCAAAACACTGTTTTGAGGTTGTGGATAGAACTGACGAAGTCAGTAACATATATATGGCAAGGCGACGTTGACGTGGTTTGAAGAGATTTTCGAAGAGTATAAGTATTTTACTGAAATTTTAGCCTACCCTCTAGGATGGCAAATGACATTCCCTATCAAAAATGGTAAAATAAGAAAAAATAATCCGAGAATCGAGGAAAGAAGATGCAAGAAAAGATTTTGGTAACGGGTGGAGCGGGTTTTATCGGAACCCACACAGTTATTGAGTTAATCCAAGCAGGTCATCAGGTTGTTGTGGTGGATAACCTTGTTAATAGTAACCGTAAAAGTTTAGAAGTTGTTGAAAGAATCACAGGAGTTGAAGTGCCTTTCTATGAGGCAGATATTCGTGATACAGATACCCTCAGAGACATTTTCAAACAGGAAGAACCGACTGGTGTTATTCACTTTGCTGGTTTGAAGGCTGTCGGTGAATCTACTCGTATTCCTCTTGCCTACTATGACAATAATATCGCTGGGACTGTTAGTCTTTTGAAAGCCATGGAAGAAAACAACTGTAAAAACATCATCTTCAGTTCTTCTGCGACAGTTTATGGAGATCCTCATACAGTGCCAATCTTGGAAGATTTCCCACTTTCAGTGACCAATCCATACGGCCGCACTAAGCTTATGCTTGAGGAAATTTTGACGGATATTTACAAGGCAGACTCAGAATGGAATGTGGTCTTACTTCGTTACTTTAACCCAATCGGAGCCCATGAGAGTGGTGATTTGGGAGAAAATCCAAACGGTATTCCAAACAATCTCTTGCCATATGTGACTCAAGTAGCCGTTGGAAAATTAGAGCAAGTGCAAGTGTTTGGAGACGATTACGATACGGAAGACGGAACTGGTGTTCGTGACTATATCCACGTTGTCGATTTGGCTAAAGGTCACGTTGCAGCTCTGAAAAAAATCCAAAAAGGTTCAGGTCTAAACGTTTATAACCTTGGAACAGGTAAAGGCTATTCTGTTCTTGAAATTATCCAAAACATGGAAAAAGCAGTGGGGCGCCCAATTCCTTACCGCATCGTAGACCGTCGCCCAGGTGACATTGCAGCCTGCTATTCAGATCCTGCAAAAGCCAAAGCAGAACTCGGCTGGGAAGCAGAACTCGGCATCACCCAAATGTGTGAAGACGCATGGCGTTGGCAAAGCAAGCATCCAAATGGATTTGAAGACTAAGATGGTGATGTCAATCATTGTCCCCTGTTTAAACGAAGAGGAAGTACTTCCTCTTTTTTATCAGGCTTTGGAAGCTTTACTTCCAGATTTGGAAACAGAAATCGAGTATGTCTTTGTCGATGATGGCTCAAGCGATGGGACCTTGGAACTCTTAAAGGCCTATCGGGAGCAAAATCCGGCAGTTCATTATATTTCTTTCTCGCGAAATTTTGGCAAAGAAGCAGCCCTCTATGCAGGCTTACAATATGCGACAGGAGACCTAGTGGTGGTGATGGATGCAGACCTCCAGGATCCTCCTAGTATCTTGCTTGAGATGAAAAATTTACTAGACCAGAATGCAGATTTGGACTGTGTTGGAACACGGAGAACCAGTCGGGAGGGGGAACCATTCTTTCGCAGTTTCTGTGCTGATTTCTTTTATGGATTCATGAAAAAAATTAGTCCAGTAGCCCTGCCGTCAGGTGTCCGTGATTTTCGCATGATGAGAAGGTCTGTGGTTGATGCTATTTTAAGCTTGACCGAGTCCAATCGTTTTTCAAAGGGGCTCTTTGCCTGGGTGGGTTTTAAAACCCAATATCTGGACTATCCAAATGTCGAAAGGCAGGCTGGCAAGACCAGTTGGAGTTTTAGGCAACTCTTTTTCTACTCTATTGAAGGGATTGTTAATTTTTCAGATTTTCCCTTGATTATAGCTTTTGTAGCTGGTATCCTATCTTGTTTTCTTTCTCTGCTCATGACCTTTTTTGTTGTGGTTCGGACCCTCATTTTGGGTAATCCAACATCAGGTTGGACCTCTCTGATGGCTGTCATTCTCTTTCTTGGAGGCATTCAACTCTTGACCATTGGGATTCTCGGCAAGTATATCAGTAAGATTTATCTAGAGACTAAAAAAAGACCACTTTATCTCGTCAAAGAAAAAAGTGACCTTCCTGATTTTACAGAAAAAAATAAAGAGAAAAGACTATAATTTTGCATGGAAATATGCTAAACTAGAAGGAGTGGAACGTTCTTGTCGATATTAGAGTTAATCTTTAATCAAGGCACGTGTCGGACAGTTTCTAACAGCTTCTAGGACGTCTTGGCTAGGAGAAATTTCTTTTTCTAGTTGATCAGGGTCATCGTAAAAACGCACGATTCCATTATCGTGATAGTCAAATAATTCAGAATAAGTTTGGCAAAGCCCACAGGCAATGCAGCGTTCAGGTATAAGTGTGATTTTCATATTTATATTGTAATAAGAAAAGTCAAAAAAAACAAGGAGTAAGGTATGGCAAAAGAACCGTGGCAAGAAGATATTTATGAAAATCAAGAAGAAACAAGAACACAACGTCGTAAGAGAGAACAAGGCGGAGGAGTCATTGCTAATCGTATCTTAACTATTTTAGCAAGTATTTTCTTTGTGATTGTAGTCATGATGATTATTGTTCTTATCTATCTGTCATCGGGTGGGAGTAATCGTACGGCAGCCTTAAAAGATTTTCACGATTCTGATGCAAATGTAGTACAGATTTCATCTTCTAGTAGTTCAGAGCAGGCATCTTCTAGTTCAGAGGGTAAGGAAGAGTCATCTAGTAGTTCAGAACATTCAACAGATCCAGAAGGGACGACAAAAGTCTTGGCTGGAGAAGGAGAAGCAGCTATTGCAGCTCGTGCGGGGATTTCGATTGCACAGTTAGAAGCCTTAAATCCTGGGCACATGGCTACAGGATCTTGGTTTGCTAATCCAGGTGATGTTGTTAAAATCAAATAGGAGTTGATATGAAAACCATTCAAATTGCTATTGACGGTCCTGCTTCAAGTGGTAAGAGTACGGTCGCAAAAATTATTGCCAAGGATTTTGGATACACCTATCTAGATACAGGTGCCATGTATCGTGCAGCGACCTACATGGCTCTCAAGAACCAATTAGGAGTTGAACAAGTTGAAGAACTCTTAGACTTATTGGACCAGCTTCCAATCAGTTTTGGACGCTCAGAAATTGGAGAGCAGCTTGTCTTTGTAGGAGATGTGGATATTACCCATCCTATCCGTGAAAATGAAGTGACCAATCATGTTTCTGCCATTGCGGCAATTCCTCAAGTGCGTGAGAAACTAGTTTCTCTCCAGCAGGAGATCGCCCAGCAAGGTGGGATTGTCATGGATGGTCGTGATATTGGGACTGTTGTATTGCCACAAGCAGAATTGAAAATTTTCCTAGTAGCTTCTGTTGATGAAAGAGCAGAGCGTCGTTACAAGGAAAATATTGCTAAGGGAATTGAAACAGACCTTGAAACCTTAAAAGAGGAAATTGCTGCGCGTGACTACAAGGATAGTCATCGTGAGACTTCTCCACTTAAACAAGCAGAGGACGCTGTCTACCTTGATACAACTGGTTTGAATATTCAAGAAGTAGTTGAAAAAATTAAAGCAGAAGCTGAAAAAAGAATGTAAATGTAGAAAAGCCGATAGATGGATATCGGTTTTTTCTAAATTTGTCAAAATGCTGATTTTAAGGTATAATAGTTGCTGTTCGAGAAATTTTGATTTTCAAAGAATAGTGAATGATGATAAGGAGAAACCATGAATAACTTACCAAATTGCCCAAAATGTAACTCAGAGTATGTCTACGAAGACGGTGCCCTACTGGTTTGCCCAGAGTGTGCTTATGAGTGGAATCCTGCTGAAGTTGCAGAAGTAGAAGATGGTCTTGTCGCGATCGATGCCAACGGAAATAAATTGGCTGATGGTGATACAGTAACTCTCATCAAGGACTTGAAGGTAAAAGGTGCGCCAAAAGATTTGAAACAAGGGACGCGCGTGAAAAATATCCGCATCGTAGAAGGCGACCACAATATCGACTGTAAGATTGATGGTTTTGGTGCCATGAAACTCAAATCAGAGTTTGTGAAGAAAATTTAAGCATGTCAAAGCACTATAAATTTGTATTTTATAGCCGTATCTTCTTGTTTCTAGCGGCTTTTACGGGAGTTTATCTTGAAATCGCCAAGCATGGTGGATTTGGGATGTTGCTCTATTATACGGTTCTGTCAAATCTTTTAGTTGCGATTTTTACGCTCTATCTCCTAAAGGTTATGAGCCATTTAGGTGAAAACTGGCAAAGGCCAAGTCTCCTGCGCTTAAAAGGTGGGGTCACCATGAGTATCATGATTACCTGTGTGATTTACCATTTCCTTTTAGCGCCTATTGCGACTAATTTCTATACTCTGGAAAATTTCCTTTGCCACTATATCGTTCCCCTCTGGTTTTTAGCAGATACCCTCTTTTTTGACAAACAGGGTCAATATAAAATCTGGGATCCAGTTGTGTGGACGATTTTACCCTTGCTGTATATGATTTTTGCTCTTTTTAATGGCTTGGTACTGAAACTAGACATTCCTAATTCTAAGGTCAGTCCCTTCCCTTACTTCTTTTTGAATGTGAACAAGGGGTGGGATGTCGTGTTCAAGTGGTGTCTGATTATCTTTGTTGCCTATATGGTGGCAGGATTTATCTTCTACTTTATTAAGCAAATCAAGAGAAAGTCATCCTAATACTCTTCGAAAATCTCTTTAAACCACATCAGTTTTGCCTTGCCGTATATATCATAGGTATAGGTAACTGACTTCATCAGTCTTATCTACAACCTCAAAGCAGTGTTTTGAGTAACCTGCGGCTAGCTTCCTAGTTTGCTCTTTGATTTTCATTGAGTATAAGACACAAGAGATTCATTTTCGAGTTTAAGAAGGAGTCTGTACACCAAAGAGGCTTCTTCTTTTCTTGCTTGTTTGATAACTATCAAAAGAGATAGAAGATTAAGAGAAAATATAGAAAGAGATTTCATGAAACAATTTTTAGAACGGGCCAGTATTTTGGCTCTCTCCCTCGTTTTGATTACATCCTTTTCCATCTCGAGTGCCCTGCCAGCTATGTTTGACTATTATCAGGGCTATCCTAAGGAACAAATTGAACTTTTGGCGAGCTTGCCATCCTTTGGAATCATGATTATGTTATTACTAAATGGTTTCTTAGAAAAAATCTTTCCTGAGCGCTTACAGATTAGTTTGGGCTTGTTGATTTTATCACTCAGCGGGACGGCTCCCTTCTGGTATCAGGCCTATCCTTTTGTCTTTGGAACACGGATTCTTTTTGGTTTGGGTGTTGGGATGATCAATGCCAAGGCCATTTCCATTATCAGTGAACGTTATCAAGGAAAAACGAGAATTCAGATGTTAGGGCTACGCGGTTCTGCAGAGGTCGTTGGAGCTTCTCTCATTACCTTGGCCGTCGGCCAGTTGTTGGCCTTTGGTTGGACAGCTACTTTCTTAGCCTATAGTGCTGGATTTTTGGTGCTGACCCTTTATCTGCTCTTTGTCCCTTATGGAAAAGAAAAGAAAGAAGTCAAGAAAAAAGCGAAGGAAGCAAGTCGCTTAACTCGAGAAATGAAAGGCTTGATTTTTATCCTAGCTATCGAAGCGGCAGTTGTAGTTTGTACCAATACAGCTATTACCATCCGTATTCCAAGTTTAATGGTGGAAAGAGGACTGGGAGATGCCCAGTTATCTAGTTTAGTTCTTAGTGTCATGCAGTTGATCGGGATTGTGGCTGGTGTGAGTTTCTCTTTCTTGATTTCTATCTTTAAAGAGAAACTGCTCCTCTGGTCTGGTATTACCTTTGGCTTAGGGCAAATTGTGATTGCCTTGTCTCCATCCTTGTGGGTGGTAGTGGCAGGAAGTATTTTGGCTGGTTTTGCCTACAGTGTAGTCTTGACGACAGTCTTTCAACTTGTCTCTGAAAGAATTCCAGCTAAGCTCCTCAATCAAGCCACTTCATTTGCGGTTTTAGGATGTAGTTTCGGAGCCTTCACGACCCCATTCGTTCTAGGTGCAATTGGCTTGCTAACACAGAATGGGATGTTGGTCTTTAGTATCTTAGGAGGTTGGTTGATTGTAACCTCTATCTTTGTCATGTACCTACTTCAAAAGAGAGCTTAGGATTGATTCCTAAGTTTTTCTTTTTTAAGTTTTGTACCCAGATAGTTATGAATTTTCTAGCTTGTTATTGGATTAATTTCTTGATAAAATAGAAGTTATGACAAGATACAAAGCAACTATCTCCTATGACGGTTATGCCTTTGCTGGCTTTCAGCGCCAGCCTCATGCGCGGAGCGTTCAGGAAGAAATTGAAAAAACCTTGACTAGATTGAATAAGGGGCAAGCCATTACCGTTCACGGTGCCGGTAGGACTGATAGTGGTGTTCATGCTTTGGGACAGGTGCTTCATTTTGACTTGCCCTATCAAATGGATGAGGAGAAACTTCGTTTTGCTTTGGATACCCAGTCTCCTGAAGATATTGATGTGATTTCGATTGAGCTCGTGGCGGATGATTTTCATTGCCGTTATGCCAAGCACAGCAAGACCTATGAGTTTATCGTGGATAGGGGTCGTCCTAAAAATCCCATGCGCCGTCACTATGCTACTCACTTTCCCTATCCACTTGATGTGGAGCGGATGCAGGAGGCTGTCAAAAAGCTAGAGGGCACCCACGATTTCACAGGCTTTACAGCCTCTGGAACCAGTGTAGAGGACAAGGTTCGCACCATCACAGAAGCTAGTTTAACAGTCGATGAGACAGGCCAGTTTTTGACCTTTACCTTTTCAGGAAATGGTTTCTTGTATAAACAGATTCGCAATATGGTGGGGACGCTGCTCAAAATCGGCAATAATCGCATGCCAGTAGAGCAGATTGATCTCATCTTGGAGAAAAAGGACAGACAACTTGCAGGTCCAACAGCAGCACCAAATGGCTTGTATTTAAAGGAGATTCGTTATGAAGAATAATCGTATTTTAGCACTTTCAGGAAATGATATTTTTAGTGGTGGTGGTTTGTCAGCTGATTTGGCTACCTATACCTTGAACGGCTTGCATGGCTTTGTAGCAGTGACTTGTTTGACAGCCTTAACAGAAAAAGGATTTGAAGTCTTTCAAACTGACGATACCATTTTTCAACATGAATTAGATAGTTTGAGAGATGTGGAGTTTGGGGGAATTAAGATTGGTCTTCTACCAACTGTCAGTGTGGCTGAGAAAGCATTAGACTTTATCAAACAGCGCCCAGGTGTGCCTGTGGTATTGGATCCTGTCTTGGTCTGCAAGGAAACGCACGACGTAGCAGTTAGTGAACTCTGCCAAGAATTGATTCGCTTTTTCCCTTATGTCAGTGTAATTACGCCTAATCTTCCTGAAGCAGAATTATTGACAGGTCAGGAAATTAAAACCTTGGAAGATATGAAAACTGCAGCACAGAAATTACATGACTTAGGAGCACCAGCAGTCATTATCAAGGGAGGCAATCGCCTTAGTCAGGACAAGGCTGTAGATGTCTTTTATGATGGACAAAACTTTACAGTCCTAGAAAATCCTGTCATCCAAGGGCAAAATGCAGGTGCAGGTTGTACCTTTGCCTCTAGCATTGCCAGTCACCTAGTAAAAGGTGATGAACTTTTACCAGCAGTAGAAAGCTCAAAGACTTTCGTTTACCGTGCCATTGCACAAGCAGATCAGTATGGAGTAAGACAATATGAAGCAAACCAAAACAACTAAAATCGCCCTTGTATCCCTCTTAACCGCCCTTTCTGTGGTTCTAGGCTATTTCTTAAAAATTCCAACACCGACAGGAATTCTAACTCTCTTAGATGCGGGTGTTTTCTTTACTGCCTTTTACTTTGGTAGTCGCGAAGGGGCTGTAGTCGGAGGACTAGCAGGTTTCTTGATTGACCTCTTATCAGGCTATCCTCAGTGGATGTTCTTTAGCTTGGTTAACCATGGCTTGCAGGGATTTTTCGCAGGATTTAAAGGAAAAACTCAGTGGTTAGGTCTTATCTTAGCAACGATTGCCATGGTAGGGGGTTACGCCTTGGGTTCAACTTTGATGAATGGCTGGGCTGCAGCCCTACCAGAAATCCTGCCAAATTTCATGCAAAATATGGTAGGGATGATTGTAGGATTTATACTTAGTCAAAGTATCAAGAAGATTAAGTAAAGAGGCTGAACCAAAAATCTTTCAAATCAGAAAAACGCATAGTATCAGGTGTTGAAAGCTTGATACTATGCGTTTTATTGTGGGAAGATTTTATACTCTTCGAAAATTAAATTCAAACCGCATCAACGTCGCCTTGCTGTAGATATGGTTACTGACTTCGTCAGTTCTATCCACAACCTCAAAGCAGTGCTTTGAGCAACCTGCGACTAGTTTGCTCTTTGATTTTCGTTGAGTATTAGATGAATATTAATCAAAATAAAGCAAGTCTTTGCTGGTGCTTGTAAAGAGGTCGAAGCCATCCTTGGTAACAACACCGCAGTCTTCGATACGGACACCTACTTTACCAGGGATATAGATACCTGGTTCAACAGAGAAGCACATGCCTTCTTCGATGACCATGTCGTTTCCTTCCATGATAGATGGGAATTCGTGGACATCCATACCGATGCCGTGACCAAGACGGTGGTTGAAGTACTCACCGTAACCAGCTTTTTCGATGACCTCACGGGCAGCACGGTCCACTTCATGGGCAGTCACACCTGGCTTGATAAAGTCAAGAGCAGCTTGTTGAGCTTCAAGAGTCAAGTTATAAATGTCTTTCTTGAATTGGTCAGGTTTGCCGACAGCGACTGTACGAGTCATATCTGACGCATAGCCGTTGACTAGAACACCAAGGTCAAAGAGGAGAAGAGCATCATTTTCAACCTTGTTAGCTGCTGGAATACCGTGTGGATTTGCAGCATTATTACCAGTCAAGACCATAGTATCAAAGCTCATTTCATAGCCTTCACGTTTCATAGCAAAGTCGATTTGGGCGATGATATCTGTCTCCGTCTTATCAAGAGAAATATTGTCAAAACCAACCTTAACAGCCTTATCAGCATAGAGACCTGCAACCATCATTTTTTGCACTTCGTCAGCTGATTTGATGAGGCGCATGCGTTGGATACGGGGAGTGAGGTTTTCAAACTCAGCAGTTTCAAAGACTATTTTCAAGCCATGATATTTGGTCAAGATGAGATTGTCAAACTCAACAGCGACACGTTTGAAGTCAAGCTGTGGAAGAGCATGTTTCATTTTTTGCCATGGATTTTCAGAATCCACATAGCCCACAACTGGGAAGGAAACAGTGCTAGTAGCACGCTCAACTTCAAGGGCTGGGACAAAGAGGAGGGGTTCCTGATCCGCTAGGACAAAAAGGAACATTTGGCGTTCATGGGGATCACTGTAAAAGCCAGTGAGGTAATTAATTGTGACGGGGTCAGATACGACAGCGACGTCTAGTTTTTCTGATTCAAGATATGTTACGATTTGTTGTAATTTAGACATATGCTACCTTCTTTCTACCCCTCTATTTTGGCAAAAAAAGAGAGAAAATGCAAGGGAGAAGGGTAAAAGAACAGACAAAAAGAACTCCGGACAAGATAACGGAGTTCTTTGATATAGTTTCACTTTGTTTAAGAAAAGTCAGCTTTGCTTTTGACGTCGCTGTATTCCTCAGCGATTTCTTGGCTGAGAATATCTTCATAAGCAGGGAGTTGGATGTCCTGACCATATTTCTTCTTGAGGGCAGTGGTGACTAGGCGATAAGCCAGATTGGCATTGCGAGAGAGGATAGGTCCGTGGAAGTAGGAACCAAAGACATTCTTATAATGAACCCCTTCGCCGACTTTTTCTTCGTTATTTCCATTTCCATAGACCACCTGTCCCAGCGGTTTTTGGTCATCTGAGAGGAAGGTACGGCCCTGGTGATTTTCAAATCCATAGTAGGTTTCATCGAAATCTTCATTGTGAATCTTGATGTCACCGATAAAACGGTTATTGGTCTGGTTGAGGGTGTAGTGGCCCATGACCCCTAGCCCTTCGATGCGTTTGCCTGAAGCTTCAACATAATATTGACCCAATAGTTGGAAACCACCGCAGATAGCCAGAACCACACCGTCGTTTTGGATGTAGTTGTCAATGCTCTCTTTTTTAGCAGGTAGGTCGTCTGCAATGATACTCTGTTCAAAGTCTTGACCACCTCCGAAAAAGGCGATGTCGTAGTGGTTTTCATCAAATTTATCATGGAGAGAAACGATGTCAACTGTCACATAGGCTCCTAGTTTTTCAGCCACATACTTGAGCATGAGGATGTTTCCATTGTCCCCATAGGTATTCATAAGATTTCCGTAGAGGTGGGCAATGTTGAGCTGATAGGGGTAATTGCCAGCTTTTGAGGAAAGTGAAGTATAAACCATTAGTTCATCTCCTTTCTAACAATCTGACGACTAGCCAGCAGTTCGCGGAATTCTAGCATAGCAGTATAGGTAGCCAGGATATAGGCATGCTTGCAGTCTTGATTCTCAATTGTTTTGAGAACTTGTTCCAGATTGCTTGTTTCAGTGATTTTCTCAGCTGGATAGCCTGTCACTCGGAGGCGACGTGCGATTTCAGAATGGCGAACACCGCCAGCGTTGATTTCGGGAATGTCCATCTCAGTGATTTGTTCAAAATCAGCATCCCAAATCCAGCTAGTGTCAATACCGTCTGCATAGTTAGCGTTAAGGAGGACAGATAGGCTAAATGGATAAGGTGCTAGTTTGATCATTTCGATAGCTTGGGTCGCACCGACTGGATTTTTAATCAAGACGAGGGTGCATTCCTTATCACCGATATGGAAGGTTTCTTGGCGTCCAAAGACAGCACGGCTCTTGTCAAATCCCTGCTTGATGAGTTGGGAATCGGCACCGAGGAAACGGGCGATGGCAACCGCAGCTAGGGCGTTGTAGATATTGTAAAGTCCACCGATTTGGATACCGTATTCTTGACCGTCAATGACAAAGCGAGAGCGATTGTTGGTTAACTCAACCAATTCTGTCAAACGATAGTCCAAATCAGGACGTTTACATCCACAGCCTTCACAGATATAGGCACCCAAGTTTGCATAGGTATTGTGCTCATATTTGAGGATGCCTTGACAGTCAGGGCAGAGGATCCCTTCGGTATTGTAGTGAGCCAGTTGGGCTGGTCCTTTCTCCAAGTCAAAACCAAAATACTGTACAGGATTTGGAATAGCTGGCTTGTAGAAAAGTGGACTGTCTCCATTAAGGAGAACAGTGGCAGTAGGCACTTTACGAATGGCATCCAAAATCATCTTGTAAGTTGTGTAAATCTCACCATAGCGGTCCATCTGGTCACGGAAAATATTAGTAATAACAAATAAGCTTGGCTGGATATAGTCACAGATACGAGATAGACTGGC
>JAWERV010000045.1:0-16204 GCA_032481955.1 Streptococcus mitis
AGAGGCAATAAAAATTGCACACATCAAAATCGCTGTATCTCTCAATCGAACATGAAGGTCATCGTATAATTTCTCACGGTATTCCCGTGTTGAATAATTTCCGTTCATTGGTTACTCCTTTTATTTTATATAATCTTGTTTCTGCATGGATGATGGTAGAGAGACTTCTGTCCAATCTTACATATTTTTCTTCTCACCTGTTATTCTTTTGAAAATTATCTTTTAAGTATCCGTCAGTCCATCCTTTATATTATATCAAAAATTTTACAGTTTTTCTCTGACGAAATCTATCAATTGAATAGATAGATGAAGCAAGAAATTTTTGTTTCCTTATCCGAAGAAGGAAAAACGGTATCTCCTGAACCTTGATACTATGCGTTTTATTCTTTATAATTTAGCTATTTCAAAATTACAAGTTCTCCATTCTTAATTTCCCAAACTTGGTCAAACTTACTTAATAATTCGTTTTGGCGATGTAAAGTAACAATGACGGCACTTGGTAGTTCCAGAACTCTTTCCAATTCCATTTTAAACTGATTAGTATCCAAGGCAGAGAAAGGTTCGTCTAGGATAAGCAATGGATTTTTACGATTTTTCTCACGATTTAAATACATTCGTTGTTGCTGACCACCTGACAGGGATTGTGGTGGAATTTTTTCAAAATCTTCTTCTCTGAATTTTTCATTGAAACTATTGAATAGTGTTACATTATTTTCATAACTCGAAATAAATGTATGTTCTTGTTGCAGAATCATACCGAATCTTCCCCAAAGATGGTCCAAAACAAGCCCATCTAGCACAATTTGTCCTTCAAAATCTTCATCTGTTCCATTTAAAATGTTGAGAAGACTACTTTTTCCAGACCCATTCTTACCAATAAGCGCAATTTTATCCCCTTTTTGAATCGTAGCGGAAGTAATTATCAATTTTGATTCTCCCAGTTGTTTGGAAATGTTTTTCAAAGTAATCGTATCAAAAGAATGTTGAGGTGCTTGAACTGAAACGGGTCTCCCAACAATGTTTTGAAAACTCTTGATTACAGGCTTTACGGACTCTAACATTTGTAAATCATAAAGGATTTCCTGTATTGGTTCAGAAAAAGCATTAATATATCCGAAACTCGCCACCACCTCAGGAATACCGAGTTGCTGGTGAGATAGAGAGTAGGCTAAATAAATAAACAGAACAAGACTAATGAATTCAAAAGAAATACCTGTCAATAAGATGCCAGTAATTTTTGTCAAACCATACTTAAAATACTTATCCTGCAAATTCTTTAGAGAACTCTTTTGTTGATTCAAAAAATGCGACATAGTTAGTTTATTTACCAAATGATGTCCCATGAGCAAATCCTCCAAGGTTCGATAGTAATCTCCTTGTTTTTTCAAGTAAACCTGTCTACGATTAGCGATCAACTTCCCAACGATTTTAGGAATTTGAATACTAATTCCAGTGGAAAAGATTAAAATCAGTGATACAATAGGATTAATTGTTCTGCTAATAATGAAAGCGTAAATGATGATACGTAAAATTTGTTTGATAAAACTCATCAATGGAGGAAGGTAATCCTTTTCCAACGAATCTAGGTCATTAGATTGATAGGAAATATACTCTGCTACTGTTTTCTGCTTGAAATCGTGGTGACTGAGTCCCAGAAGTGAACGAAACCACTCATTTTTCAAAGTAGTCGAAAAGATAATCCCCTGCTTCCAATCAAGTATCATTTGGATATAGTTACAACTCAAATAGCCTGCCACTGACATAGAGTAACCATATAGAGCTACTTGATAATCCCCTTTGATTAATGCCTGCGTGAAATACGGTAACAAAGCAGTGCAGATATTCGATATTGCACCAAAAAGAAAATTAAAGAAGAGATACCATCTAATAGTTTTAAGATATGGTAGCATATACGATACTCCTTACTAATACTTTTTTTACATATCGAAGAACAATCTCTACTATTCCCTGTTTCAGATAGTGCGATACCAGGACATTGAGTGCAATAATTGGCAATCACACAAGTTCTGCAGTTTTTACTATCATTCCAAGTATAATTTGCTATTTTGTAAAATATAGGTCTATCCCATGTTTCTTTGATAGATGTAAAATGAATATTTCCAATACTTCTATTGAAAGTAAGCTTTTTCAGTTTTTCTAACGATTTAGGCTATTTCGTGACACACCCACAATCCGTGAAAATTCTGGTTATATCAGATTATGTGATTTTCGTAAGAATTTTATATTGTCTCCAATCATGGTAGTCTCCTTTTACTTGATAAAACTATTATAACATTTAGAAATTAAAAACTGGTTCAAAATCAATAGGATGTGTGTATTCGATACATTCAATAAATTCTTGGAAACAGTTCTACACCAGTTACACAAATCTATATACACCTATCTCATTCAAAATAAAAAGAAAGCTGCAGTTCTTTTAATCCTGTATCAACGATTCATTCTGAAATCGAATAGGAGACATTTCCCAAGTCTACAATTCACTTCATCTCAAATTAATTTTTGTAATTCACCCTTAGTTTATAGATTTTATACTCAACAAAAGTATAAAGCATACAAAACTTCACTTTGAACCAGTATTTATACTATATTCCGTATTAAAAATTCTATTATTAGTTTTGTAAAAAACAGTCTTCAAATATCCTGAAATATAGCAAAAAGAGATTGGGTAAAAACTCATTGTCTCTTCTCAATCAAGGACTAACTTTACTTGAGCAAACTGAATCCGCACTATCGTTCCTTTTCCAACCTCAGACTCGATGCGAATCTGGTGACCCAATTCTTCAGAAATTTTCTTAGATAGGTAAAGTCCAAGTCCAGATGACTGCTGGGTTAGGCGTCCATTATATCCTGAGAAACCACGTTCAAAGACTCGGAGGACATCACTGTTTTTTATCCCGATTCCCGTATCCTTGATACAAAGCTCTTGCCCCTCCATATAAATCTCCAGACCACCTTCCTTGGTGTACTTGAGACTGTTTGAGATGATTTGCTCAATAACCACTAGCAGCCACTTTCTATCCGTCACGATTTCTTTATCAAGGTCATGCAGATTGACACTTAAGCCTTTTTGAATAAAGAAAAGGGCATATTTACGAAGTATTTCCTTGACCAAGTCTTCAATTTGAACCTGCTTTAAGACCAAATCATCATGGAAACTTTCTAAACGCAGGTACTGCAAGACTAGATTAGTATAGGAGTCAATTTTGAAAATTTCCTGTTCTAACTGCTGCTTCAGTTGGCGGTCAGCTACTTCTGCAACTAAGAGTTGACTAGCTGCAATAGGGGTCTTAATCTGATGAACCCACAAGGTATAGTAATCCAGCAAATCCGTCAGTTTTCTTTCTGCATCTGACCTCTGCTGGTAGAGTTCCATCTCACTCGCTTCTAATTTTTCTGCTAAAACTCTTTCCAAAGGAGATTTGGCTTCCCTCTCTCCATAGAGAATTTCCTGACGATAGACCTGCATTTCCACCAATATGTCCCAAGTGAAAAATAAGATGGTTATAAAGCAACACAAGAGGAAAAAGTAGAGAAAGTAAATTCCTAAACCGGCAAATAAAAACTGAAAGAGCAAAACCAGAAATGCTAAAACAAGCAGATAGACAAACAGACGACTACGGGAGCGCAGATAAGCTAGAAAAAATTGTTTCCAATCAAGCATGCTTCAGTCCGTACCCTATCCCTTTCTTGGTTTCGATAAATCCTACCAAGCCCTGCTCTTCCAATTTTTTACGCAAACGAGCTACATTAACAGAGAGGGTATTGTCATCAATGAAAAAGTCACTATTCCAAAGTTCCCGCATGAGGTCGTCACGTGCTACGATATTGCCAGCATGCTCAAACAAAACGCGTAAAATCTGGAATTCGTTCTTGGTCAAGTTCAACACTTGCCCTTGATAATGTAAATCCATGGATTTGGTATTGAGGATCACACCGGCATATTCCAGTAAACTCTCGTCACGCCCAAACTCATAGGAACGACGCAACAAGCCCTGAACCTTGGCTAGAAGAACCTGCTGGTCAAAAGGCTTGGTCACAAAGTCATCCGCCCCCATATTGATTGCCATGACAATATCCATAGCCTGGTCTCTCGAAGACAGAAACATGATGGGGACCTTGGAAATCTTACGAATCTCCTGACACCAATGATAACCATTAAACAAAGGCAGTCCAATATCCATGAGAACCAGATGAGGTTCCGACTGAACAAATAGACTCAAAACTTCCATAAAATCTTCTACCAGAACCACTTCAAATCCCCATTCAGAGAGCATTTTCCCGACCTGTTGACGAATAACCTGATCATCTTCTACTAGTAAAATCTTGTGCATCTGATTCTCCTTTTCTAATATTATAACAGATTTTTCCATGCTAGCAGGCCTGAAACTGAATTTGACAGAGCTTGTTTTTAGCCAACAAAGTGATGCAATCCTAGTAGCTAATTTACGGGAAATTTGATAAGATAAATAAAAAGAAAGGAGCACTTATGGCCAATATTTTTGATTATCTGAAAGATGTCGCACACGATTCTTATTACGACCTACCTTTAAATGAATTAGACATTCTAGCCCTAACAGAAATCACCTACCTCTCCTTTGATAATCTGGTCTCCACAGCTCCACAACGACTTTTAGACCTGGCACCTCAGGTTCCAAGGGAGCCTAACATGTTGACCAGCAAAAATCGCCTCCAGCTATTGGATGAGCTATCTCAACACAAGCGCTTCAAAAATTGCAAACTCTCCCATTTTATTAATGACATCGACCTTGAACTACAAAAGCAATTTGCGGCTATGACCTACCGCCTCACTCTCGACACCTATCTGATTGTCTTTCGTGGGACTGATGACAGTATCATTGGCTGGAAGGAAGATTTCCACCTGACCTATATGAAGGAAATTCCTGCTCAAAAGCACGCCCTTCGCTATTTAAAGAACTTTTTTGCCCACCATCCTAAGCAAAAGGTCATTCTGGCTGGGCATTCCAAGGGAGGAAATCTAGCCATCTATGCTGCTAGTCAAATTGAGCAAAACTTGCAGGATCAAATCACATCAGTTTATACCTTTGATGCGCCTGGTCTCCACAAAGAACTGACACAAACTGCAGGTTATCAAAGGATAATGGATAGAACCAAGGTCTTCATCCCACAAGGGTCCATTATCGGTATGATGCTGGAAATCCCTAACCACCAAATCATCGTGCACAGTACTGCCTTAGGTGGTATCGCCCAGCATGATACCTTTAGTTGGCAAATTGAGGACAAGCACTTTGTCCAACTGGATAAGACCAACAGTGATAGCCAACAAGTCGACACAACCTTCAAGGAGTGGGTACCCACAGTCCCTGACGAAGAACTCCAGCTCTATTTCGACCTCTTCTTTGGCACCATTCTAGATGCTGGTATCACCTCTATCAATGACCTATCTTCCTTAAAGGCGCTTGAACACATTCATCATCTCTTTGTCCAAGCTCAATCCCTCACTCCAGAAGAAAGGGAAACCATGGGACGCCTCACCCAATTATTGATTGATACCCGTTACCAAGCATGGAAAAATAGATAAAAAGCTTATGAAAAGGTAATACTCTTCGAAAATCTCTTCAAACCACGTCAGCGTCGCCTTACCGTATATATGTTACTGACTTCGTCAGTTTCATCTACAATCTCAAAACCATGTTTTGAGCTGACTGCGTCAGTTCTATCTACAACCTCAAAGCAGTGCTTTGAGCAACCTGCGGCTAGCTTCCTAGTTTGCTTTTTGATTTTCATTGAGTATAAAAACCTTCTCATAAGCTTTTCTTGTTTTAAAGAAAAATTACTCCTTCATTTGACTCTCTGCATCGGCCACAACTTGCTCTAGACTAGTCTGACCAAGTTCAGCCTCCATAGCCAGCTGAATTCTCTCCAATTTTTGATCCAAAACATCATGAATATGCGCTCCAACTGGGCAATTTGGATTTGGATTGTCATGAAAACTAAAGAGTTGACCTGTCTTACCAAGACACTCAACCGCTTGATAAACATCTAAAAGACTAATGTCCTTAAGATCCTTGACAATCTCTGTTCCGCCTGTTCCACGCGCTACTGAAATCAGCTCTGCCTTCTTCAACTGGGACAAGGTTTTTCTGATAATGACTGGATTGACCCCGACACTAGCAGCCAGAAAATCACTGGTCACCTTGCTTTCCTTCCCCTTGAGAGCGATAATAATCAGCATATGAGTCGCAATGGTAAATCTACTTGGAATTTGCATCCTCTTCTCCTTTTTACGAGGCTAGCCTGCCTCTGCTCTTCTTTTTCTATTATTATACCCTTTTGAGTTGTAATGTCAATCATTACCACCTTTCAACCAGGCATCTAACTCCCTATCATATCCCTCTTTCTGGGCCAATTCTCTCAGAAATTCCTGATGATGAGTATGGTGAATACCATTAACCAGACTTTCATAGTAAACCTCAAAATAAGGGAGTTTCAGGTCTTTAGCCAGCTGCAATTCAGCTTCTACATCGTAGTCCACCCGTCGGAAGTCCATATCTACCAAGCCCTTGTCATCAAATTCTAAAATCATATACTGGGCCCGCAAGTCCTTCCGCAACTGAGCATCTAGAAAGAAAGGCTGCCCAATTGAACCCGGATTGACAATCAATTGCCCACCAGTACCGTAACTAAGTAACTGCTGGTGAATATGACCATAAACAGCAATATCACAAGACGGATTGGTCACCAAGCGGTCAAAATCCTCTTGCGCTCCAGTATGAATCAACTCTCGACCCCAGTTCTTATCAGGCAGATGGTGGCTAATTCCTACCGTCAAATCACCAAACTGACGATGGATCTGGAGTGGTTGATTGTGGAGCAGTTCAATTTCTTCTAGGGAAATTTCCTCTAAAACATACTGGCACTGGCGCAAGAGATAACGTTGACTAGGACGAGTACTATCCAATTCCTTGCGGACACCATGCCACAGACTATCTTCCCAGTTTCCCAAAACTCTAGCTGTAATCGGTAGTTGAGCCAACAGGTCCAAAATCCTTCTACGCCCTGTCCCTGGCATGAGAATATCTCCCAGAAGCCAGTATTCATCCACTCCTAGCTGCCGAGTATCTGCTAAAACAGCCTCCAAGGCTGTAGTATTTCCATGAATATCTGAAAGAAGAGCTATTTTTGTCATATTCATCTCCTCGTTTTTTCTCTTGCAATAAGTATAACATAAAAAGTCACAGCTAGAGAAATCTAGCTTTTTTTGATATACTAGATAAAGATATTAGACAAGAGGAAACGAATGACCCCGAATAAAGAAGATTATCTAAAGTGTATTTATGAAATTGGCATAGATTTGCATAAGATTACTAACAAGGAAATTGCGGCTCGTATGCAAGTCTCTCCCCCTGCCGTAACTGAAATGATTAAACGGATGAAGAGTGAAAATCTCATCCTCAAGGACAAGGAATGTGGCTATCTACTGACTGACCTCGGCCTCAAATTGGTCTCTGAGCTCTATCGTAAGCATCGCTTGATTGAAGTTTTTCTAGTCCATCATTTAGACTATACGAGTGACCAGATTCACGAGGAAGCTGAGGTATTGGAACATACTGTCTCTGAGCTATTCGTGGAGAGACTAGAAAAATTGCTTGGATTCCCCAAGACTTGCCCTCACGGAGGAACTATTCCTGCCAAGGGAGAACTCCTGGTTGAAATCAATAACCTCCCACTAGCTGACATCAAGGAAGCTGGCGCCTACCGCCTAACTCGGGTTCACGATAGTTTTGACATTCTCCATTATCTGGATAAGCACTCACTTTACATCGGTGACCAGCTCCAAGTCAAGCAGTTTGATGGCTTCAGCAATACTTTCACTATCCTCAGTAACGAAGAGGATTTACAAGTAGGTATGGACATTGCCAAACAACTCTACGTCGAGAAAATCGACTAATTTCTCAAGTACCCAACCAACCCTGAAAGTTTTATTTTCAGGGTTTTATTTCTATCATTTGATTTTACTTTCATTTAGTTGTAGAATATTTGTAAAAAAGAAAGATATTTTAATATATGAAAAAATCACTAAAAATTTTTGCGACATCCAGATGGTTTGACCTCTTCGGGGTTGCTTTGGTCGTTGGGATTGCGATTGCATCTGGTTACCTCAACTCACGTCTCGATAAATTCGTAGACTGGGGACCATGGACAGCTCTTGTACCTTTTGGATTGATTTCCGTAACCAACGTTGGGATTTCCATGTTGTCCACTCGTTTTACGGGAAAATTAAGCAAATGGGGAAATTACTTTGGTATTGTCAATACGATTTTGTCTGGTACCATTGATTATATCCTTGGAAATAAGGCGGCCATTATCACCTATCCTGTCACCTTCCTCATTTATACCTTTGCTATTAAGAAATGGGAAGCTTCGCAAGAAGGCAGACCCAACCAAATGAGCCAAAAACAGCTAAAATTGGCGGCCATCATCATTTCCATCATCTCCTTTCTCTTTGCCTTTGTGACCAACTATATAGGCTATGGGGGTAAGATGAATCTCCTTGCCTACGTAACAACTATTGCCTTTGCACTGTCCCTCATTGCCAATGCTTTGAATGCATTGAAACTAACAACTCAGTGGGGCTTTTGGTTGATTTACAATTTCGTTCAGCTGACAAAGGCTGGTATTCAAGGAAATTTTGCCAATATCGGAAAATACATCTTTTATATCCTCAATGCAATCGGAGCTTTATTTGTCTGGAACGATGAAGAAACTAGATAATAGAAGGAAACTCAAATAAAGAAATCTAACAGAATCTCCTTACTAAAATTTTTTATCATTTTACTTGTAACTCCCATTGGTTTGGTGTAGAATAAAGCTAGATAAAAGAGGGAGGTCATCTTATGAAAAAACTCTTTAGAATCCATTTTGTAGCAATTGCAGTCATCGATTTGCTACTATTTGCATTTTTTACCACTAGACCCGAGACATCTTTGGACTGGCTCTTGCTCTCTGGTTTTATTTTCATCCTTGCTCAGGGACTCCTGCTATTTCGCTTGGTTGTCCGACTCAAACATCAATTCGCTGAGATTTATCCTCAAATCAATAAAAAGATTCGCTTCTACTATTTAGGGGTTCTCTCCATTGATTTTCTATTTTTTGTCCTTTTAACCTTCGTTAGTTCTCAGCGTTTTGCCTCTCTTATGCCAATCATCACTGCTTGTCATTCTACTTTATATTATAGGACGGCGGACTACCTAAGAGAAAACTATCCTGACTTTTACAACAAACATATCTCTTTGTGGGAATGTCTCTAAGGAAAAGGAGGTCTTAGCATGAAAAAAATCATCTACACCAAGACCATTGAGCTCCTTGTCATTGATGGAATCATGCTGGCATTTTTGACATTTAAAGGGGGGCTTACTTGGGACTGGATTTTGATTTATAGCGGTTGGCTCATCTTCTTTCATCCTGTACTATTGACCTATCTTTCTAACCAACTTTGTGACCACTTTAGTCACCTCTATTCCCAGATTAGACCGATATTCTGGCGTTTTGCCTTACAAATCCTTCTATGGGATAGCCTTATAATTCTCTCCTTGCTGTTTTTAAGGGGTATTCCACTTTTCCTTCAGGGAACTCTCCTAATCCTAGGCCATCTCATCCCTTCCTATCGCATAAGCCAAAACCTGAAACAAGATTTCCCAAAGACCTATCAGGAACCGATTTCTTTTTGGAGTATTTTATGATAGATGAGAAAAACCAAGCCGGCTGGGCTTGGTCTTTCTTATCTATTTTTAGTATCTAGGATAATGGTAACTGGTCCATCATTGACCAGCTCAACCTGCATATCCGCTCCAAAGATACCTGTCTGAACGGGCACTTCTTGTGCTAATTTTTGATTGAAGGCATCATAGAAGTCTGATGCCATATCAGGCTTGGCTGCCCCTGTAAAGGCTGGACGATTGCCCTTCTTAGTATCTGCAAAGAGGGTAAACTGAGAAATAGAGAGGATTTCTCCTTCAATATCTTTGACAGACAGGTTCATCTTGCCTTCTGCATCTGAAAAAATCCGCATGTTGACCAGTTTTCTCACAGCATAGTCCAAATCTTCCTCTTGGTCCTCTGGTCCAACTCCAACCAGCAATAAGAGTCCCTGATTGATTTTTCCCTGAATCTGACCTTCGATACTGACTTGGGCTTTTTTAACCCGTTGGATAATGATTTTCATAATAGCCTTTCTAGTAAGAGCTAGGACAATTAGCCGTTGGTCCGTTTGACAGAGTAAACTTCTGGCACACTCTTAATTTTGTCCACAACCGTAGTCAGTGTCGAGAGGTTGGCAATGCCGAAGGAGACATGGATATTAGCAAACTTCATATCCTTGGTTGGTTGGGCGTTGACTGTTGAGATATTCTTGGTTGTGTTTGAAAGAACTTGCAGTACATCATTCAACAGTCCTGTACGGTTGAGGCCGTAAATATCGATATGGGCCATATACTCCTTATTTGAGCTAGAGTACTGGTCTTCCCATTCAACATCAAGGAGACGTTGCTCATAGTTTTCTTGGGCGCGCAGGTTCATACAGTCCACACGGTGAATAGCCACACCACGACCCTTAGTGATATAGCCGACAATATCGTCACCAGGAACTGGATTGCAACACTTGGCAATCCGCACGAGGAGCCCAGAAGCACCTTCAATGACCACACCACCCTCATGCTTGACCTTGAGAGTTTCTTTATTTTCAACCTTAACCTCGCCACCTTTGACAAGTTCTTCTGCTTCAGCCTTGGCCTTGGCACGTTCTTCCTCACGGCGTTCCTTTTCAGTCAAACGGTTAAAGACGGTAATAGCACCAATTTCTCCAAAACCAATAGCCGCAAAGAGGGATTCTTCTGTCTTGTAGCTGGTCTTTTGCAGAACTTGGTCCATGTGACGCTTGTCCATGAATTTATTGGCAACATAGCCATTTTCTTGGAACTGGGCCATCAGCATTTCACGACCCTTGTTGACTGACAATTCCTTATCTTGATTTTTAAAGAACTGACGAATCTTGTTACGCGCCTTGCTGGTCTTGACCATATTGAGCCAGTCACGACTCGGTCCAAAGGAGTTGGGGTTGGTGACAATTTCAACCTGATCTCCTGTCTTGAGCTTGGTTGTCAGTGGAACCATGCGACCATTGACCTTGGCACCAGTTGCTTTTTCCCCGACTTTTGTATGGATTTCGTAGGCAAAGTCAATCGGTCCTGAATCTTTTGGAAGGGAACGGACAGCTCCATCTGGGGTAAAGACGTAAATCTCCTCAGCCAGATAGTTTTCCTTAACAGAGTCCACAAATTCCTTGGCATCATCAGCCTGGTCTTGGAGCTCCATCATCTCCTTGATCCAGTTCATCCCAATAGCAGACTCCTTGCTGTTGACTTGCCCCTTAATGCCTTTCTTATAAGCCCAGTGAGCCGCAACCCCGTACTCAGCCACCTCGTGCATGGCCTTGGTTCGAATCTGGAATTCAATCGGTCCTTTTGGCCCATAAACAGTCGTATGGATAGACTGATAACCATTTGCCTTACGATTAGCGATATAGTCTTTGAAGCGACCTGGCATGGGTTTCCAAAGTTCATGCACGTAACCAAGCATGGCATAAACATCACTTTGGGTATCTAAAATACAACGAATGGCAATCAGGTCATAGATTTCCTCAAAACGTTTTCTCTTATCCTGCATTTTGCGGAAAATCGAGTAAATATGCTTGGGACGACCGTAAATCTTCCCTTTCAGGTGACGATCTGTCGTATAGTCTTCTAGTTTTGTAACTACCTCATCCACCAAGGCCTCACGCTCTCTGCGCTTTTCCTTCATTATATGGGTAATCTTGTAAAATTCCGTTGGGTTGAGATAACGGAAAGATAGGTCTTCTAATTCCCATTTAACACTGGAAATCCCCAAACGGTGAGCAAGTGGGGCATAGATTTCCATAGTTTCTTTGGAAATGCGCTCCTGCTTGTCTTTTCTAAGATGTTTCAAGGTCCGCATATTGTGCAAGCGGTCTGACAGTTTGACCAAGATAACACGGATGTCCTCAGACATGGCCATAAGCATCTTGCGGTGGTTTTCAGCCAACTGCTCTTCGTGAGACTTGTACTTGACCTTACCGAGCTTGGTAACTCCATCGACAATCACGCGCACATCAGGACCAAACTCTCTTTCCAAATCATCCAAGGTCGCGTCTGTATCTTCCACCACATCATGCAAGAAACCACAAGCTACTGTTACAGCATCCAGCTTGAGTTTGGCTAAAATACCTGCTACTTGGATAGGATGAATGATATAAGGCTCGCCTGATTTGCGGTATTGACCACTATGGCATTCCACCGCATAGACCAAGGCCTTATGGACAAAAGCAACATCTTCTTTTGATAAATATTTTTGCGTTAAAGCGACAACCTCATCGCCCGTCAAATTCACTTCTTTTGGCATCTCTACTCTCCAATTCTTCCTACCATTTTATCACTTTTTTAAGAATATGAAAACTAGATTGGAACAGAATAAGAAAAAAATAATTCAGAATTACTTGATAATTCTGAATTATTAGTCTATAATATATTACGAAGTTAGATTTTAAACTTAGGTGATAGAAGGAGAGATAGAAGAACGGAAACTATATTGTAACCGAAAGACTTTCTGACTTCCCCAATTCCATTGAAGATAAGAAAGATAAACGGTGGAACTCGTGTCACATACACTGGTACCTTGACTGGATTTTGGAATTAAAATCCTCAAGATACTTTCTTTTATCCTTTAGTTTATAAGGAGAACACCTATGAAAAAAACTGCTATTTCTATCTTTGCTCTCCTAGTATTAGGAGTTTGTTGCCTGTTCCTATTCAGCCAGCAAAGCTATAAAAAAACAGTCGTTCAATACTATGCTAACAACCAGAACCTGCCCAGTAGGATAACTTATAGTGAATATAGCGATAAACGAGAAGCCAACTACGGTGGCACTCTAAACATCACGTCTATCAAACAAGCTAATGACGGAGTTTATGCAACCTATGAAGGGCAATTGACACCTCTCCAATAGTGATAAATTGATAACCAGCCTGTCTTCATCTAGTCATGCTGGTTTTTAAGTTCATCCTAAATCCTTACCTATTCTTCCTAACTGTGCTATACTTAATTTATACTCAATGAAAATCAAAGAGCAAACTAGGAAACTAGCCACAGGTTGCTCAAAGCTCTGCTTTGAGGTTGCAGATAAAGTTGACGCGGTTTGCAGAGATTTTCGAAGAGTATTAGTACATTCTTTGAGATTGGAGCTAGTATGAAAATCCATAAAACCGTGAATCCTGTTGCCTATGAAAATACCTATTACTTGGAAGGCGAAAAGAACCTCATCGTGGTTGACCCTGGTAGCCATTGGGAAGCTATTCGTCAGACCATCGAGAAAATCAACAAGCCGATCTGCGCTATTCTCTTAACCCATGCCCATTATGACCATATCATGAGTCTGGACTTGGTTCGCGAGACTTTTGGCAATCCTCCTGTTTATATCGCAGAGAGTGAGGCCAGCTGGCTCTACACTCCTGTCTATAATCTCTCTGGGCTTCCTCGCCACGATGATATGGCAGATGTAGTCGCAAAACCTGCAGAGCACACCTTTGTCTTTCATGAGGAATATCAAATTGAAGAGTTCCGCTTCACTGTCTTGTCAACTCCTGGTCACTCTATCGGCGGTGTTTCTATAGTCTTTCCTGATGCTCACCTAGTCTTGACAGGGGATGCTCTATTCCGAGAAACCATCGGACGAACCGACCTTCCAACTGGTAGCATGGAGCAACTCCTCCATAGTATCAAAACCCAACTTTTCACCCTACCAAACTACGATGTCTATCCAGGACATGGTCCAGCTACAACCATCGCTCATGAAAAGACCTTCAATCCCTTTTTCTAGCAAGATTTTGATGATAATAAATATCGCAATTTATAATAGATTGAAACTATAATAGTACGCCGTAACTTCTAAATCATTATTAGAAATTGATTTCAATTTTCCAATCGATTTGTTCATACTTTATTTCATCTCACTATATTTATACTATTTTAGAATTATAAAAAACGCATAATATCAGATGTAGAAAAATTTGATATTATGCGTTTTATCATGAAAAGATTTTCTAAATTATCTCCTCAAATTGATTTTTTTTACAGTCTAAAATAATTGATATATAAACTATGAATTAGAGTTATTCTGACTCCTTACGAAAGCTAAATAATCCAGCAGTTAGAGTTAACATTCCAAATAGGGTAGCGAGAATTGAGTGATTTTCTCCAGTATTTGGCAAAGTCTTAGCTACTTGTTTTGAAATAGTTTCAGTCTTAGTTGCTAACGGCTCAGCTTGAGTTTTTGTACTACTTGAGTCATTTCCATTTTGTTCCGTATTATTACTATTTACAACTGGAACAGGAGTTGTACTACCTCCATTATCACGGCTTGCGGCAACTTTGAAAGTCATAGCATAGATACTAAAGTGATTGGTTTCAAAAGTCACCTTATCTGTATCTTGTTTGAACTTCAATGCCTGTAAAGTACCATCTGGAGCAACATAATAGACATTTTCAACTGGCTTATCAGCAGAAAGACTTACTAGAACCATGCCGTTTGGCTGGATAGCTTTACCATTCGCGTCATACAGATGAATGTCGAAGGCCTTGTAATCTTTTGATTCAAGTGAAGTCGACTTGGTTTCTTCTACCTTGATATAGCTGACATTTTTGAGTGTTGCTTCTGAACCATGTACTCGAACGCTTCCAGCTTTGTTCGAAAGAACACGAGTATTGTTTGGGGTGGCTGGATTAAGCGTAGGAGTTACGGGAGTTGTCGGTGTTATTGGAGCAACTGGTGTAACTGGATTTACAGGATTTACACTTGGCTTCTCGGCTGGTTTTTCGGTGTGGTTCTTAAATAAGAAAACGTAAGTTTGATAAACTTCCGCGTATAGACCAAACTCTCCCACGCTTCTTCCTCTCTCATTTAGCTGATAACGGTGATAAAGTGGTGTTAACTGCCTATTTTTCGAAAATTGATAGACTTCCACGTCATTGTCTTCTTTTTTTGTGCGGAAGAGCATGTAACCTTGACCTGTGATGTTAGTGTTTTTGTTTAGTTCAACACGTCCTGTTTTTTTATCCAAAATACCTGTATAAATTGTATACGCTTCATAGTTTCTACCTTCCAATTCTGGAATTTTTACCCGAATCGGACGCATCACTATGGGGCTTTTCCTCATTTCTTCAAGAGAAAGTTCCCTCCCATTTTCTTCGATCCACCTATTCCCGCTGCCCAAAAACAGAGTTATTCGTGGTTTGCTATTGACAAAATCTTTTTCAGCAGTCCATATTCCACCGAAAGTTTCTTTCATATCACTAATAGGGAGTGGTGCTACAATATCTGCGTAGGTAACAACAGGGTGTTCATGAACGCTTCCGTCACGTAGAGGCCATCTTCTCACTGGTTTTCTGTTATTTTCCTGCGGTTGCTCTGCAGGTTTAACCTCTGGTTGAGGGTTTTCTGCTGGTTTTGGAGTTGGAACAGGTGTTTCAGCAGGTTTATTTTCAACCGGCTTGTTCTCAGCTGGTTTTACTGGCTGAGTAGGCTGTGGTTGCTCTGTAGGTTTAACCTCTGGTTGAGGGTTTTCTGCTGGTTTTGGCGCAGGTATTGGTTGAGCAGTATTAGGTTTAACAGCAACATTTGGTTGCGGTGCAACGTTTTCCTCGGCATGCACCAAAGTTGGCACTACAGCGCTAAGAGTGACAGCAGAGAAGGTAACAATACCTAGTTTAGTGAGTTTATTCATAATTTTTCCTCCTCAGGAATATATAATTGCCTTTTTAGGCTTATAAAATAACAAAATCAACTTCCTTTCAAGACCACAAAAGCAAAATTTTGAGCCAACTCATTCTCTAAACATTTAATGTTCTTGATAGAAGCCTTAAATGAACCTTCATCCATTAACTGAACAATACAGCTATTACACTATTACATATCTTAATAATTTTTAAATTTTTTGTTACCAAAAGTTAGCTACCTCCTTTAGAGATAAGGAACTAATACTCTTCGAAAATCAAATTCAAACCACGTCAGCTTCGCCTTGCCGTACTCAAGTACAGCCTGCGGCTAGCTTCCTAGTTTGCTCTTTGATTTTCA
>JAWERV010000046.1:0-16070 GCA_032481955.1 Streptococcus mitis
TTCGATTAATTTTTTGTTTTGTCATATACACCTCCTTTAAAAGGATATCATAGAAATTAGCGAAATGCAATAAATTCAGATACAAATTGTAACGAAAACCAATACAAAAGCACAAAAATAGAGAAACTATTTATTATTTGTTATAGTCAAAGCGAATGACTTGCTCCTGTGCATCTACACGGGCGTGGACTCCAAAGGGGACAATTGCTCTCGGAGTTGCGTGGCCGACATTCAGATTATAGACAATCGGGATATTGCTGTCAATGATATCCAATAGTGCCTCTTTATAGTCGTCATAGAAAGTTTCATCCATAGGTTTTCCGACCAGGAGTCCACTGATGGCCTCGAATATACCAGTGTTCTTTAAAGTTTGCAACATCTTTTTGAAGTCTTTCGGCTTAGGCTTTTCTTCGCTTGTTTCTAGTAAGAGGATTTTTCCTTCCCAGTCTGACAAGTCAGGGAAAAGTTTGTATTTTTGGCAGAGCTCCGTGCTATCTGTGTATCGAGAATTGTCAAAGATATCGTAGAGGGATTCGAGGCAACCACCGAGGATTTTTCCCTCGAACTGGGCATTTCCTTGCAACAACTCAAAACCGGTATTTGCATGACTGACACGAGGTGTTCCCAGAGCCTTGGGACTAAAATCAGTTCGTTCCTCATACCAAACATTGCTAGGACGGATTTCCGAGATTCTTCCCGTCTCAATCAATTCTTTGAAGTAGTGAAGGCTATAGGGCAACATCTCTTTGTCTAATTCACAAATGTCAGCTAAAAAGGATTGACCATAAAAAGTCTTGATTCCTAGTTTATGCAACATGAGATGGTTCATGGTTGTATCCGAGAAGCCAAGAAAAATCTTTTGTTTGATAACCTTTTGTAGTTGGTCATTTTCAAAAAGGTAGGGTAGCAAGCGATAGGTATCGTCTCCGCCAATGGCGCATAGGATCATGTCGATGTTATCATCAGAAAAGGCCTGCATTAAATCCTCTGCACGAGCTTCAGGATGGTCCTTGATAAAGTCTAAGCCTTTTTGCGAATGGGGCAAAAAGATAGGATTGATTCCCAGGTCCTTGAGACGTTGGACACCCAAGTCCACTTCGTGTTTGACAAAGTCTTCTCCGATAATGCCACTAGATAAACTAATAATACCAATAGTAGAAATCATATCTCATCCTCCTAGAAATAGATTGATACTCTTCGAAAATCTCTTCAAACCACGTCAGCTTTGCCTTGCCGTACTCAAGTACAGCCTGCGGCTAGCTTCCTAGTTTGCTCTTTGATTTTCATTGAGTATGAGCCTATTTTATCACAAAAGATAAGAGAAAACTATGTGGGATGTCAGAAGAATACTTTAAAATCAAAAAAGCAAATGAAAAAGCAACCGCACCTGCAGTTGCTTTTTTGATTCTTCTTAATAGCGTGTTGGTCCTGCACTTGCGCTACGGATGTTCAAGCGTTTCTTGAGATAGAAGCGAAGGGCTAGGAGGGCTGCTCCGATAATAGCTAGTGGCAATGGAGCAAGTACGGGGTTAAGGCTAGCTGGTAGGAAGCTTGTTGCAAAGAAGACAAGCAACCAAAGGAACATAGAGGCTAGGATAACCAGTACAGATTTCCAGAAAGGTGGACGTTGACTACGGTCCATATCTGGTCCATAATATTGGTAGACAAAGTAGTACATTAAATAGAAGGCAAATCCACCAACAAGCCCAACTAGTAGGAGAGTGACCAATCCATAGCCGAGAGCTTGATCTGCTGCAAAGAAAGTAGTGAGGGCGCTGACGAGGGCAAAGAGGCTAGTGATGAAAAGAGCTGAATCCATAATCATCAGTTTTGGATCATCATTTTCCTTTGGATGCTCTTTTTCATATTGTTCCTTGACAGTGAAGCTGTGCGCCCAGTGGGTCGGTGCGCCATAGAGAGAACGAGCAGTCGTACCCTTGGCTTGCTCCTCAAGGATTTGGGGAATAACTTCCTCAAAAATAGTCTTGATTTCAGCGTCTGTTTTCCCATCTTTGATGAATTGTTGGGTAGCGATGTGGACAAACTCTTGGTTTTTCTTAGTTAATTTTTGTAGATCAATCTGAGACATAGGAACTCCTCTTAGAACCATTTTTTATGGATGAGATAGAGAGTGAGCGAGACACTCATAGCAAAGGCGATAAAGACGATTAACCAGAAGGCATTTGGTTCGCCGTTTAGGGGGATTTCATTATCCTTAAAGTTCATCCCGTAGGCAGAAAAGACCATGGTTGGGATGGACATGACGATGGTCACAAGGGCCAAGGTTTTCATGATGTTGTTCTGGTTGTTGGAAATGATAGAAGCGAAGGTCTCTGTCATAGAATGCAAGACGTTTCCATAAATGTCTGCCATCTCGATGGCCTGTTGGGTTTCAATCAGGGTGTCTTCAAGCAGGTCTTCGTCCTCAAGGTATTTCTTGATGTTGCTGGTTGAGCTGGTCAATTTCTTAATCACGCGCTCATTTGTTTTGAGGGAGGCCTTGAAATAGACGATGGTTTTTTCCAATTCCATGAGCTCAATCAATTCTTCATTACGAGTTGATTGATGCAGTTGACTTTCGATTTGTTCACTCTTGCGGTCAATTGAACGAAGGGCTGTTAGGTAAAGCTCTGCATTGCGATAAAGAATCTGGAAGATAAAACGCGAGCGCATGAAGGTATAGAAATTACGCAAACGACGGTTGATAAAGACATCGAGGACTGGTAATGGTTCCAAACACGTAGTGATAATGGTTTCCTCGGTGATGATAATACCAAGCGGGATGGTTACGTAGTAGGTGCGGTTATTTCTTTCCTCTGTGACCGGCACGTCTACGATAATCAGGGTATACTCGTCTTCAATGGTAATACGAGACATTTCTTCCGCATCGAGCGGTGCCCGAAGGTCAGCAATATCAATATCGAAGGCGTTGGCGATTTCGAGTGATTCATTTTGAGTAGGATTGACGAGATTGATCCAAGTACCCGGTTCAAGCGTATCGATCTCTTTAAATTCAGTTGTTGTAGAGAGAAAAACTTGTTTCATATCCCTTATCCTTTCTCATTTTTCAGATTTTTTCACACCGTACTATTATACTACAAAATCAGCCTTTTTCAAAATAAATCTAACAAAAATTCTGTTACCACTTGTTAATAAATCAAAAAAATCAGATAAAGAATTTGCATTTTTAAAAAATCTGAGTTATAATATGGTCGAGGTCATGAAGACTAAAATAGTAAATCAAACAAATATGAACATTAATATCTAATAATTTATTGAAAAAAAATTAAATAACATAAACATAGATTGAAATAAATACATCATTTAAAACAGATTAGTACTAAGAATAATATCTCGCTAAAAAATAATATTATAAATTACCACTTGCTTAATAAAAAAGTAAATAATGTGAATCAAATTAAATAAGAATAATTACTGTTTTAGAAAATGGCTTTCATAAAAAAATGTGAGGTTTTCAATATGAACTTAAAAGATATTAATAATTTTACAGTAGCAATTTTAGTAATTGGACTGTTGACTACTTTAGTTTTGCTTTTTTTAGGTGCGACTCTTCCAATAGCTATTTTAGGTTTTGGAATAATTGCGGTTTTGGGTATTGTTGCGCTAGGATTAGCGTTTTACTACGAAGTTAAAAATAGAAAATAATTAGTCACAGCTTTTTTATTAAATTTGAATTGTAATTCAAAAGATAGTTCATCGCATCTAGCTTTTGATTTCGAAAAAGAAAAGTTTGACAAGTTTTGTATGTTAGTAACTTAAAAAGCATGTTGGACTGTGCTAGTTTCTTGCCTGCTGAACTCGTCAAATCCTAGCCCTTTTGTGGGGCTTTTTTTTTGCTCCCCTTTTTGCGTATTTTGGGGGAACAAATAGTAAAAAGTAATGTTAGTATTCTTTGCTAAAAAGCACGTGATATATGGGTTAGGAAGCCCTAAGAAAACATAAAATAAGCAATTTTTGATTATACTACAAAATCGGCCTTTTGGGTAATAGAATCTCACTTTTTTTGGTATAATGGTAAGCAATAATGGACTAGAAAGAACAAAGATGCAAGATAAAATTGTCATTCATGGGGCGCGTGCCCATAATTTAAAAAATATTGATGTGGAGATTCCGCGAGATAAGCTGGTTGTAGTGACTGGCTTGTCAGGTTCAGGGAAATCCAGTCTGGCCTTTGATACCCTCTATGCTGAGGGACAACGTCGCTATGTAGAGAGTTTGTCAGCCTATGCTCGTCAATTCTTGGGAAATATGGAGAAGCCTGATGTAGATGCCATTGATGGCCTCAGCCCAGCTATTTCCATAGACCAGAAAACGACTAGCAAAAACCCTCGCTCGACGGTTGGAACAACGACTGAAATCAATGACTATCTGCGTCTCCTCTACGCACGTGTGGGGACGCCTTACTGTATCAACGGGCATGGGGCTATCAAGGCTTCTTCTGTGGAACAAATCGTGGATAAGGTTTTAGAATTGCCTGAACGCCAGCGCTTGCAGATTTTGGCCCCTGTCATCCGCAAGAAAAAAGGCCAACATAAGAGTGTTACCGAGAAGGTTCAGAAAGATGGTTATGTTCGTGTCCGTGTGGATGGGGAAGTCTATGATGTGACCGAAGTGCCAGAGTTGTCCAAGAGCAAGCAACACAATATTGATGTCGTGGTTGACCGTATTGTTATCAAGGAGGGTATACGTAGTCGTCTCTTTGATTCCATTGAAGCTGCCCTTCGTATTGCAGAAGGTTATGTCATTATCGACACTATGGACGACTCTGAGTTGCTCTTCTCTGAGCATTATGCCTGTCCGGTTTGTGGCTTTACTGTTCCAGAGTTAGAGCCACGTCTCTTCTCATTCAATGCTCCTTTTGGTTCTTGTAGTGAGTGTGATGGCTTGGGCATCAAGCTGGAGGTGGATACTGATTTGGTAGTGCCAGATGCCAGCAAAACCTTACGTGAGGGAGCGCTGGCACCTTGGAATCCTATCTCATCCAACTACTATCCAAACATGTTAGAGCAGGCTATGACAGCCTTTGGAGTGGCTATGGATAAGCCTTTTGAGGACTTGTCAGAAGAAGACAAGAACTTGATTCTCTATGGATCTGATGGTAAGGAATTCCATTTCCATTATGAAAATGAATTTGGT
Organism: Streptococcus mitis; assembly: GCA_032481955.1. Lineage (GTDB taxonomy): Bacteria > Bacillota > Bacilli > Lactobacillales > Streptococcaceae > Streptococcus > Streptococcus mitis_DQ. The sequence continues at coordinate 5,158 of JAWERV010000046.1, forward strand.
GGCGTGCGCGATATTGACATTCCTTTTGAAGGAGTTGTCAATAATATCAAACGTCGCTACCATGAGACTAATAGTGATTACACTCGCACCCAGATGCGCCTCTACATGAATGAGCTGACCTGTGGAACCTGTCACGGCTATCGTCTCAATGACCAGGCTTTGTCTGTCCGTGTTGGTGGTGAGAAAGGACCACATATCGGAGAAATTTCAGACCTGTCTATCGCAGACCACTTGGAGTTGGTGAGCCAGTTAACCTTGTCTGAAAATGAAGCCATCATTGCTCGGCCTATTCTCAAGGAAATCAAGGATCGTTTGACCTTCCTTAATAACGTGGGTCTTAATTATCTGACTCTGTCACGTTCAGCAGGAACCCTTTCGGGTGGTGAGAGTCAGCGTATTCGCTTGGCAACTCAGATTGGTTCTAACCTATCAGGTGTCCTCTATATATTGGATGAGCCGTCAATTGGTCTTCATCAGAGGGACAATGATCGTCTGATTGCCAGTCTGAAAAAGATGCGTGATTTGGGTAATACTCTCATAGTAGTGGAACATGACGAAGATACCATGCGTGAGGCGGATTATCTGATTGACGTTGGTCCCGGTGCGGGAGTATTTGGTGGGGAGATTGTTGCGGCAGGTACGCCCAAACAGGTGGCTCGCAACAGCAAGTCTATCACAGGCCAGTACTTGTCAGGCAAACGTGCCATTCCAGTGCCAGAAGAGCGCCGTGTGGGGAATGGTCGTTTTATCGAGGTGACAGGAGCGCGTGAGAACAATTTGCAAAATGTTACTGCTCGCTTCCCACTAGGAAAATTTATCGCAGTGACAGGGGTGTCGGGCTCAGGGAAATCAACCCTAATCAATAGCATTCTCAAGAAAGCTATCGCCCAGAAGCTCAACCGTAATTCAGACAAGCCTGGTAAGTTTAAAACCATTACAGGGATTGAGCATGTAGACCGCTTGATTGACATCGACCAGAGTCCAATCGGACGAACGCCGAGGTCCAACCCGGCTACCTATACAGGAGTTTTTGACGATATACGTGACCTTTTTGCTCAGACAAATGAAGCCAAGATTCGAGGCTACAAGAAGGGGCGTTTCAGTTTCAATGTCAAGGGTGGTCGCTGTGAAGCCTGCTCAGGTGACGGGATTATCAAGATTGAGATGCACTTCTTGCCAGATGTTTATGTAGCTTGTGAGGTCTGCCACGGAACCCGCTACAATAGTGAAACCCTAGAAGTTCACTACAAGGAAAAAAATATCTCGCAGGTCTTGGATATGACTGTCAATGATGCGGTGGAGTTCTTCCAACACATTCCCAAGATTCAACGCAAACTTCAGACTATCAAGGATGTGGGGCTGGGCTATGTGACGCTAGGGCAACCAGCTACAACCCTTTCTGGGGGAGAAGCGCAGCGTATGAAGCTGGCTAGTGAACTCCACAAACGATCGACAGGAAAATCTTTCTACATTCTGGATGAGCCAACGACAGGACTCCATACAGAGGATATCGCTCGCTTGCTTAAGGTTTTAGCTCGCTTTGTTGACGATGGCAATACAGTCCTTGTTATCGAGCACAATCTAGATGTTATTAAGACTGCAGACCATATCATTGACCTAGGTCCGGAAGGTGGTGTCGGTGGTGGAACCATCATCGCAACAGGAACTCCAGAAGAAGTAGCGACCAACGAAGCCAGCTACACAGGACATTATTTGAAAGGAAAGTTACATCATGAATAAACGCGTACAAGCATTTCTAACTAAAATGCAAGAAAAGGAACTGGATGGCATTATCATCAACAATCTTAAAAATGTCTATTACTTGACTGGTTTTTGGGGTTCAAACGGAACAGTCTTTATCAGCCGTGACCGTCAGGTCTTGGTAACAGACTCTCGCTATATCATTGCAGCCAAGCAAGAAACCAGTGGTTTTGAAATCGTAGCTGACCGTGATGAATTGGCTGTCATTGCAGGGATTGTTAAGGATATGGGCTTGTCTCGAATCGGTTTTGAGGATGAGATTTCAGTGTCTTATTATCACCGTATGCAGGCAACTTTTGCAGGTTTGGACTTGCTTCCACAAACTCAATTTGTTGAAGGTCTTCGAATGATTAAGGATGAGGTGGAGATTGCAGCGATTCGCAAGGCTTGTTCTATCTCAGACCAAGCTTTCCGCGATGCGCTTGACTTTATTAAGCCAGGAAAGACTGAGATTGAGATTGCCAACTTCCTTGACTTCCGCATGCGTGAGTTGGGAGCATCTGGCTTGTCTTTTGACACTATTCTAGCTAGCGGTATCAACTCTTCTAAACCCCATGCCCATCCCATGCACAAACCAGTGGAGCTGGGAGAAGCCATTACCATGGATTTTGGCTGCCTCTATGACCACTATGTCAGTGATATGACACGGACTATCTATATGGGGCATGTCAGCGACGAGCAGGCGGAGATTTACAATACGGTTCTGAAAGCCAACCAAGCCTTGATTGACCAGGCTAAGGCAGGATTAGGTTTCCGAGACTTTGACAAAATTCCTCGCGATATTATCATCGAGGCAGGTTATGGCGACTACTTTACTCACGGTATTGGACACGGTATTGGACTGGATATCCATGAAGAACCTTACTTTAGCCAGACTTCTACAGAAACTATTAAGGCAGGTATGGCCTTAACCGATGAACCAGGTATCTATATCGAAGGCAAATATGGGGTTCGTATCGAGGATGATATCTTGATTACAGAAACAGGTTGTGAATTGTTGACCCTAGCTCCAAAAGAGTTGATAGTCATTTAGTTATTTGTCAAGAAAAAAGTACGAAAATGGCGAAAAAAGTTAAAAAAATTTAAAAATAGGTCGCAAGTCGGATGTTTTTTATGGTATAATAGACTAAACTGATAGTAACATGTAGCGAAAGGGGTAGGTACATGATTAAAATTTATACAGTCTCAAGTTGTACTAGCTGTAAAAAAGCAAAAACCTGGCTCAATGCCCACCAGTTAAGTTATAAAGAACAGAACCTTGGTAAAGAAGGAATTACGAGAGAAGAATTACTGGATATTCTAACCAAAACAGATAACGGAATAGCCAGCATCGTTTCGTCTAAAAATCGCTATGCCAAAGCCCTTGGAGTGGATATTGAAGATTTGAGTGTCAATGAAGTCCTCAATCTGATTATGGAAACGCCGAGAATTTTAAAGAGCCCAATCCTTGTAGATGAAAAACGCCTGCAAGTTGGCTATAAGGAAGACGATATTCGTGCCTTCCTACCACGCTCTGTCCGTAATGTAGAAAATGCAGAAGCACGTTTGCGTGCAGCTCTATAAACATCAAGGCTGGGAGCAATTCCCAGTCTTATTCTATTTTAATCTCAAAAAGAAAGAAGAAAGAAATGAAAAAAATAGTTCTTGTTAGTCTAGCTTTCCTTTTTGTCCTGGTTGGTTGCGGACAGAAAAAAGAAACTGGAACAGCTACAAAAACAGAAAAGGACACGCTTCAGTCAGCATTGCCAGTTATCGAGAACGCCGAGAAGAATACAGTTGTAACCAAGACTTTGGTCTTGCCCAAGTCAGATGATGGTAGCCAGCAAACCCAAACCATTACATACAAGGATAAGACTTTTTTGAACTTAACCATTCAACAAAAACGTCCAGTCTCTGATGAGTTGAAGACATATATTGACCAACACGGAGTGGAAGAAACTCAAAAAGCTCTCCTTGAGGCGGAGGAGAAGGATGAGTCCATCATAGAAGCTCGTAAATTAGCAGGCTTTAAGCTTGAAACAAAACTATTGAGCGCAACCGAACTTCAAACAACGACTAGTTTTGATTTTCAAGTTTTGGATGTCAAAAAGGCTTCCCAGTTGGAATATCTGAAGAATATTGGTTTGGAAAATCTTTTGAAAAATGAACCAAGCAAATATATTTCAGACAGATTGGCAAATGGTGCGACAGAACAATAGAAAATCCAAATAAATAGACTGCCTGAATTGTAGAACGTAAGGAATTATGCTATAATGGTACTATTCTAAGGAAAGAGGGTGTTAGAATGGGATTTACTGAAGAAACAGTACGTTTTAAATTGGACGATTCCAATAAAAAAGAAATTAGCGAAACTCTGACTGATGTTTATGCTTCGTTGAACGATAAGGGCTACAACCCAATCAACCAAATCGTAGGTTACGTATTGAGTGGAGACCCTGCCTACGTTCCTCGTTATAATAATGCACGAAATCAAATCCGTAAGTATGAGCGCGATGAAATCGTTGAAGAATTGGTCCGCTACTACCTTAAAGGACAAGGAGTCGATCTATAACCTATGAGAATTATGGGATTGGACGTCGGTTCAAAAACGGTAGGGGTGGCTATTAGCGATCCGCTCGGTTTTACAGCTCAAGGACTTGAAATCATCCAAATCAATGAGGAGCAAGGCCAATTTGGTTTTGACCGCGTTAAAGAGTTGGTTGATACTTACAAGGTGGAACGATTTGTAGTGGGCTTGCCTAAAAACATGAACAATACAAGCGGACCGCGCGTGGAAGCTAGTCAAGCCTACGGAGCAAAGCTAGAAGAGCTTTTTGGTTTACCAGTAGACTATCAAGATGAACGCTTGACAACAGTTGCTGCTGAGCGCATGTTGATTGAACAAGCAGATATCAGTCGCAACAAGCGTAAGAAAGTCATTGATAAGTTAGCAGCTCAGCTGATTTTACAAAATTATTTAGATAGAAAATTTTAATACAAAGGAGAGGCTATGTCACACGATCATAACCACGACCACGAAGAACGTGAATTAATCACACTAGTAGATGAGCAAGGAAATGAAACCTTGTTTGAAATCCTTTTGACCATTGACGGAAAAGAAGAATTTGGTAAAAACTATGTTCTTCTAGTACCAGTTAACGCAGAAGAAGACGAAGACGGACAAGTTGAAATCCAAGCTTACTCATTCATCGAAAACGAAGATGGAACAGAAGGCGAATTGCAACCAATCCCAGAAGACTCAGAAGACGAATGGAACATGATTGAAGAAGTCTTCAATAGTTTTATGGAGGAGTAAAAACGTCCGGGGGACGTTTTTAGCCTGACGCTAAAAATAAAAACCGTCAGTAAGTCCGGGGGATATTTTTATCCCAACTCCTAGAAATCGGGAAGAGTTGGAACATCCAGTGGATGTTTTTAGCCCAGCTCCTTGAAATAAGAGAGCTGGTGAATCTACTCCACGTTAGAATTCATAGTAGCTAGTTATTAGCTAACCAGGTAAGAGGTCGGGACGAGAATCCTGGCCTTGTTTTTATTAGTCATCATGCTTTGATGTGGTAATTAATTGGACTTTTGTCAAGGAGATATATATGTTTGAAGTAGAAGAATGGCTCCACAGTCGGATTGGTTTGAATTTTCGATCAGGTTTGGGCCGAATGCAAGAAGCGGTGGATTTGTTAGGAAATCCCGAAAAGTTTTACCCTATTATCCACGTCACTGGTACTAATGGGAAAGGATCTACCATTGCTTTTATGAGGGAGTTATTTATGGGGCATGGCAAAAAAGTTGCGACCTTTACCTCTCCTCATATCGTCTCCATCAATGACCGAATCTGCATTAATGGACAACCTATAGCAGACGCAGACTTTATCCGTTTAGCTGAGCAGGTCAAGGAAATGGAGAAAACGCTTCTGCAAACCCATGATCAGTTGTCTTTTTTTGAATTGCTGACCTTGATTGCTTTTCTCTATTTTAGGGATCAAGAGGTGGATTTGGTTTTACTAGAAGTGGGAATTGGTGGCTTACTTGATACGACCAATGTGGTAACTGGAGAGCTTGCTGTCATCACCTCCATCGGACTTGACCATCAGGAGACTCTGGGCGATAGTCTAGAAGCAATTGCAGAGCAGAAAGCTGGTATTTTCAAGGCTGGTAAAAAGGCAGTGATTGCGAAAATACCTTCAGCAGCTAGGCTTGTTTGTCAGAAAAAAGCAGAATCTTTAGCTGTTGTCCTTTATCAGGCAGATCAAGATTTTTCAATGCTGAATGGCGGTTTTTCAAGTTCTTTGGGGAATTTTCCACAGCTGAAAATAGGATTGGAAGGAGCCTATCAGCAGGAGAATGCGGCCTTGGCGTTGCAAACGTTTCTTCTTTTTATGGGAGAAGGAAAGGAAGTTGTTGATGAACAGGCTGTAAGACAGGCTTTGAAGCAGACCCATTGGGCTGGTCGCTTGGAGTGTATTCGTCCTCAGATTTACTTGGATGGTGCTCATAACCTCCCTGCCTTGACTCGCTTGGTTGAGTTTATCAAAGAAAAAGAGCAGGAAGGTTATCGTCCTCAAATCCTATTTGGAGCCTTGAAACGGAAGGATTATCAAGGAATGTTGGGTTACCTGACTGAGAATTTGCCTCAGGTGGAACTCAAGGTAACTGGCTTTGATTATCAGGGTTCTTTAGATGAGAGAGATATAACAGGTTACGATGTAATTCCTTCTTATCGCGAATTTATTAGCAATTTTGAAGCAAGAGCAGACACTCAAGACTTGTTATTCATTACAGGGTCTCTCTATTTTATCTCAGAAGTACGGGGCTACCTACTGGAACATGAGCAGATAAATTGACCTCCTTTGTTGAATTTGTTACACTAGTGGAACTGCCAGTTAGAAGAAACATTCTCTAAATTGGTAGCAGAAAGGAAATTCATCATGAAATTAAAAAGATTCACACTTTCTCTTGCTTCTCTAGCAAGTCTTAGTCTTTTAGTAGCTTGTTCACAGAGAGCTCAACAAGTTCAACAACCAGTAGCTCAATCGCAAACTCAACAAACTCAGCAATCACAACCTGCTGTTTCATCGTCTACAGAAAATAGCAACCAGGCAGCAACAAGTTCTTCACAAAATACAGTTACATCTCAACCAACCAATATTGATGGAACTTATACTGGTCAGGACGAAGGAGACCGTATCACTTTAGTGGTGACTGGAACAACTGGTACATGGACACAGGTAGAAACTGACGGAGATCAAGAAATCAAGCAGGTTAGCTTTGATGCCACCAATCAACGCATGATTGTTGGGGATGATGCCAAGATTTATACAATTAATGGCAATCAGATGATTATTGACGACATGGATAGAGAAGCGTCTGATCGCATTGTTTTATCAAAATAGATTAGAAGGAGACTGGATTCGTCGGTCTCTTTTACTTTTACTTAGAAAATGATGATAAATACTTGCCTTCTACTGAATACCTGCGCTATACTGGTATTAATACTCTTCGAAAATCTCTTCAAACCACGTCAGCTTCGCCTTGCCGTACATATGTTACTGACTTCGTCAGTTCTATCTACAATCTCAAAACAGTGTTTTGAGCAACCTGTGGCTAGCTTCCTAGTTTGCTTTTTGATTTTCATTGAGTATAATTACCTGTTTTTAGCATTCAAACTATCAAGGAGGGGATATGAAATATAGGAAATTTCAATTATTAATGTCCAAGTATGGCTTTAGTCTTTCGATTATGCTACTTGAACTTTCTCTTGTTTTTGGTCTCTTTCTTTATTTAGGGCGGATGGCTCCCATTCTATGGATTATTGTCTTAATCTTTATGAGTATGGCGACCATTGTCGCTATTGTTAATCGTTCCATGGCGCCTGAAAGCAAGGTAATGTGGCTAGTGGTGACTTTTGTTCCTGTCATTGGTCCTTTGCTCTATCTAATGTTTGGTGAAAGGCGATTGTCCAAAAAAGAAATTAAGCAGTTGAACAGACTTGGTTCCATGCATTTTCGGGAGGATAACAGTAAAGCACTCCGCCAGAAATTGAAGGAAGATGATAAAGCGGCTTACGGAGTTATCAAATCTTTGTTGAGTATGGATAACAATGCCGATGTATATGATCGAACGGCCTCACAATTCTTTCCTTCAGGTGAAAGCATGTGGCAACATATGCTGGAAGATCTTAAGAAAGCTGAAAAGTTTATCTTTCTAGAGTACTATATTGTCGAAGAAGGTCTGATGTGGAATAGCATACTAGATATACTAGAGCAAAAGGCAGCTCAGGGTGTAGAGATCAAGATGCTCTATGATGATATCGGCTGTATGGCGACTTTACCTGGCGACTATACTATTCAGCTTCGTAGTCGAGGCATTGAAGCCCATAAGTTTAACAAGGTGATTCCTCGTTTGACGGTGGCTTATAATAATCGGGACCATCGTAAAATTCTTGTCATAGATGGTCAGATAGCCTATACAGGAGGGATTAACTTAGCCGATGAGTACATCAATCATGTAGAACGCTTTGGCTACTGGAAGGACAGTGGGATTCGCTTAGATGGTCCTGGTGTCAAGGCTCTAACTCGTCTCTTTTTGATGACCTGGTACATCAATCGTGGGGAAATCAGTGATTTTGATCAGTATCACTTGGAAAATCAGCCATGTTCTGGCCAAGGAATCTGCATTCCTTACGGTAGTGGACCCAAGCCTATCTTCCGTACTCAGGTAGGGAAAAAAGTCTATCAAAGTTTGATTAATCAGGCCACTGATTCCGTCTATATCACAACACCCTATCTGATTATTGACTATGATTTAACAGAGAGTATTAAAAATGCGGCCATGCGGGGTGTTGATGTCCGCATCGTGACACCTTTTATTCCAGATAAAAAATTAATCCAACTTATTACAAGAGGGGCCTATTCGGATTTGTTATCGGCAGGAGTAAGAATTTTTGAGTATAGTCCAGGCTTCATCCACAGTAAACAAATCTTAGTGGATAAGGATTTTGCTGCAGTTGGAACCATTAACTTAGATTACAGAAGTTTGCTTCACCACTATGAAAATGCAGTTTTGCTATATAAAACGAAATCAATCACGGAGATTCAAAAAGATTTTGAGGAGATTTTTTCAGTATCGCAAGAAATTTTTACTCATACGATAAAAAATAGCTGGTATCAAAAATTGATTAAGGAAATTGCCCAGTTATTTGCCCCTATCTTATAAGAAATCTAGGACTGAGGACACAAACAGTCCTATTTTTCTTGCCTTTTACGAATAAGAAGATGTAGGAGGAAAGATGCTAACTCAGAAAGAATTGGATTATATCATGATATTTAAACAGACACATTTACACCGATTTCGAGAAATTGAAACCTTTGTGAAACTATGTAAAAATCACTCAAACAGCCATCGCAAGCTGACAATTCTAGGTCTTTTTGATATACTAAGACAGATAAATTGAATAGGAGAAACGACATGGCTGTATATGGCAGAATAGAAGAAGTATCTGAAATGATACAGAGTAATGAAATTGAAAATAGATTGGATAGGAACCTTGAATCTCATGTAGAAAAAGAAGAGCAGGTAGCTTTCCCGTTTTTCAGACTCATCATTGGAAGTACGATTGCGACAATTTTTTCTGTGGTGCTTCCTTTACTTTTAGATATGGTAAGTCCTTCTCAGGCGCAGGATTTGTATATAGGGTGGGCTTTGCATCAGGGAGGACAGCTCTACAGTAGTTATTATGCTGGTCAAGGTCTTATTTATTATTTACTACTTTACATTACCCAAGGAGGCATTCTTTTTGCCTTAGTAGAATGGTTAGCTTTCTTAGGAGGGGGTTATTTCCTTTTTTCTGCAACTGACTATTTGACGGGACAAAGGGATCCAGCTAAGCAACTTCTAACGATATTTTATATTTTGGTGTCTGGTCTTGGTTTTGGAGGAGGCTATGCTACGATTTTAGCTCTTCCATTCTTATTTGCAGGCTTTTCTTTAGTAGCACGCTATCTGTCAAATCCTAACCATGACAAGGGATTTCTACGTCTGGGGATTTTCTTGGCCCTAGCATTTTTTATAGAGCCCCTTACAAGTCTTCTCTTTACTGTTGTAGTAACGATTGGTTTATTTGTTTTTAATGTTGGACATGGACGCTTTATACATGGAATTTATCAATTTTTTGCGACAGCACTTGGTTTTTCTCTCCTATTTTATCCTTTAGGCTACTATGTCATCATTTCAGGAGGTTTTGGAGAGGCTCAGGAGAGTCTTTTATATCCAATTACTTCCCTTCAGATATTTACCAACTCCCAACTAATGGATCATCTTTTATTCTATGGTCTATTAACCTTTGGTTTAGGTGCTCTCGTCCTTATTTTTCTAGGCTTGTTCCAATCTAAAGCATCTAGATTATATGTCATCTCAGTGCCAGCTAGCTTTGTTTTCTTATTTGGACTGCTCTTGCTGATTTTTTCTCAAGAACCTCTTCACGGTTCACATTTAATTCTGATTCTTCCATTTTTGCTCCTTCTTTTGATGACTAGTATTCGTGGGGAACACTCGGGAAGGATGGCACGTCGTCGGAGAAGAGAGGAAGTTCCAACTTTATGGAAAAAATTTATGAGGGGAAATCTCTACTTACCGATTCTAGTAGTGGTTTATCTAATTGCAATTCCTTTTGTAGCTCGTTTTGTCTTGCATCCAGCTTCTTATAGTGAACAACATCAAGTAGTGGATAGAATAAAACAAGAGACGAGTGAGGGAGACCGAATCTATATCTGGGATTCCCATGTTCAAATCTATAAAGAAAGCCAGCGTTTGGCTGGTTCCATGTTCTTATCACCTCTTCTCTACACGAATACAGAAGAAAATAAAACTAGTTTGATTAATGATTTAAAAGAAAATCAACCCAAGATGATTCTTGTGAATGACAAGGTGCCAGTCTGGTCTGAAGTAGAGACACTTTTGAAAGAGAATTACCAACAAGTAAAGACTGATTACTCAGAGTTTAAAGTCTATAAAATTAAATAACGAAATCAATATCTTGTGTATTTTTAAAAATTTTAGGATTTTTAACACAAGATATTGATTTTTCTTTTTAGAGTGGTATAATACTTTTTAGAAAGAACATTTTAGAAAAGAGCATGCATATGATTGCACTAGAAGAA
>JAWERV010000047.1:0-15813 GCA_032481955.1 Streptococcus mitis
CAGATAAAGCAATTGACGCAGCAACTGACAATGCAGGAGTAACAACAGCTCAAACTGAAGGAACAGCAGCCATTGAAGCTGTCAGCCCAACAGTAGCAGCACAAGCAAATATGCGTAAAGAAGCTAAAGAATTGCCAAATACAGGTACAGCAGATTCTACTGTAGCTATGGTAGCAGCTGCCGCAAGTGCAGTACTTGGTCTAGGTCTTGTAGGCCGTCGTCGTAAAGAAGATGAAGAAGTATAATTTATATATGAACTAATCTAATCTTTTAGTAAAATTTGTATTTGATTTTATAGCTTATATAGAATTTCTTAAAAAATCTCCTAGTAGTCCATTGATTGCTAGGAGATTTTGGCTCTTTGTCAATTATATAAGGTATCGAAACTGGAATAGTAGGACATGACTTCTGAAGCATTGTTAGAAATTAATTTGACTTTCCTAATCTCTTAGTTTACATCTTATTTCAATATACTATAATTCTCCAATCGATTTGCTTATATTTTATTTCAATTTACTATACTTTTTTGCGATAATTAAAAATACGATTATTAATTTTTACGAATAATATAGAAAAGGAGGGAAATCATGTTTGTTGCGAGAAATGCTAGGGGACAATTGGTAAATGTGCTAGAGGATAGGCTCGAGAAGCAAGCATACACCTGCCCCGCTTGTGGAGGTCAGCTCCGTTTGCGTCAAGGACCAAGTGTACGAACGCATTTTGCCCATAAATCCTTAAAAGACTGTGATTATTCCTTTGAAAATGAAAGTCCAGAACACTTGGTAAATAAGGAATTCCTCTACCACTGGTTAAAAAAAGAGACAGAAGTTCAATTAGAATACCCTCTTCCAGAGCTTAAACAGATTGCAGATGTGTTTGTAAATGGCAATCTAGCTCTAGAGGTTCAGTGTAGTCCCTTGTCTCAAAAAGTTCTTAAAGAGCGCAGTGAGGGCTATCGTAGTCAGGGGTACCAAGTACTGTGGTTGCTGGGTCAAAAACTGTGGCTCAAAGACCGCTTAACCCGTCTGCAACAAGGTTTTCTCTATTTCAGTCAAAATATGGGCTTTTATGTTTGGGAATTAGACAAGGAAAAACAAGTTTTGAGACTCAAATACATGATTCACCAAGATCTTCGAGGTAAACTCCATTATCAAATCAAGGAATTTCCCTATGGTCAAGCTAGTTTACTGGAAATATTGCGTCTTCCCTATAAGAAACAAAAAATTTCTCATTTTACAGTTTCTCAGGACAAGGACATCTGTCGCTATATCCGGCAACAACTGTTTTATCAAAATCCCTTTTGGATGAAAGAACAAGCAGAAGCCTATCAAAAGGGAGAAAATCTCCTGACTTATGGACTAAAAGAATGGTATCCACAAATTCGGCCAATAGTAGGCAAATTTTTCCAGATTGATCAAGATTTGACCAGCTATTATCAGCACTTTTACACCTATTACCAAGAAAATCCTCAAAATGATTGGCAAAAGCTTTATCCACCAGCCTTTTATCAGCAATATTTCTTGAAAAATATGGTAGAATAGAAAGGATGGAGGAATCTAATGGTATTACAAAGACATGAAATAAATGAAAAAGATACATGGGATCTATCAACGATTTACCCAACTGACCAGGCTTGGGAAGAAGCCTTAAAAGATTTAACAGAACAACTGGAGACAGTAGCCCAGTATGCAGGCCATCTCTTGGATAGTGCGGATAGCCTACTCGAAATTACTGAATTTTCTCTTGAGATGGAACGCCAAATGGAGAAGCTTTACGTTTATGCTCATATGAAGAATGACCAAGACACACGTGAAGCCAAGTATCAAGAGTACTATGCCAAGGCCATGACTCTCTATAGCCAGCTGGACCAAGCCTTTTCATTCTATGAGCCTGAATTTATGGAAATTAGTGAAAAGCAGTATGCGGACTTCTTGGGAGCTCAACCAAAATTGCAGGTTTATCAACACTATTTTGACAAACTTTTACAAGGAAAAGATCACGTTTTATCACAACGTGAAGAAGAATTATTGGCTGGAGCTGGAGAAATCTTTGGTTCGGCTAGTGAAACCTTCGCTATCTTGGACAATGCAGATATTGTTTTCCCTTATGTCCTCGACGATGATGGTAAGGAAGTTCAGCTCTCTCATGGAACTTACTCACGTTTAATGGAATCTAAAAATCGTGAGGTGCGCCGTGGTGCTTATCAAGCCCTTTATGCGACTTATGAGCAATTCCAACATACATATGCCAAAACCTTGCAAACCAATGTTAAGGTGCAAAACTACCGTGCCAAGGTTCGTAACTACAAGAGTGCTCGTCATGCATCCCTAGCAGCAAATTTTGTTCCAGAAAGTGTTTATGACAATTTGGTAGCAGCAGTTCGCAAGCATTTGCCCCTCTTGCATCGTTACCTTGAGCTTCGTTCAAAGATTTTGGGGATTTCAGACCTCAAGATGTACGATGTCTATACACCGCTTTCATCTGTTGAATATAGTTTTACCTACCAAGAAGCCTTGAAAAAAGCAGAAGAAGCCTTGGCAGTCTTGGGTGAGGATTATTTGAGCCGTGTTAAACGTGCCTTCAGCGAGCGTTGGATTGATGTTTACGAAAACCAAGGCAAGCGTTCAGGGGCCTACTCTGGTGGCTCTTACGATACCAATGCCTTCATGCTTCTTAACTGGCAGGACAATCTAGACAATCTCTTTACTCTTGTTCATGAAACAGGTCATAGTATGCATTCCAGCTATACTCGTGAAACGCAGCCTTATGTTTACGGAGATTACTCTATCTTCTTGGCTGAGATTGCTTCAACGACCAATGAGAATATCTTAACGGAGAAATTGTTGGAAGAAGTGGAAGACGACGCAACGCGCTTTGCTATTCTCAATAACTTCCTAGATGGTTTCCGTGGAACAGTTTTCCGCCAAACTCAATTTGCTGAGTTTGAACACGCCATTCACCAAGCGGATCAAAATGGTGAAGTCTTGACAAGCGATTTCTTAAATAAACTCTACGCAGACTTGAACCAAGAGTATTATGGTTTGAGTAAGGAAGACAATCCTGAAATTCAATACGAGTGGGCTCGCATTCCACACTTCTACTATAACTACTATGTATATCAATATTCAACTGGTTTTGCAGCAGCTTCAGCCCTGGCTGAAAAGATTGTTCATGGTAGTCAAGAAGACCGTGACCGCTATATCGACTACCTCAAGGCAGGAAAGTCTGACTATCCACTTAATGTCATGAGAAAAGCTGGTGTTGATATGGAGAAGGAAGATTATCTCAACGATGCCTTTGCAGTCTTTGAACGTCGTTTGAATGAGTTTGAAGCCCTTGTTGAAAAATTGGGATTGGCATAAGATGGTTGAATCGTATAGTAAGAATGCCAACCATAACATGCGTCGTCCTGTTGTCAAGGAAGAAATTGTAGACTTGATGCGTCAGCGTCAAAAGCAAGTTACAGGTTCTTTGAAAGAATTGGAAGACTTTGCCCGTAAGGAAAATATTCCCATTATTCCCCATGAAACGGTTGCTTATTTCCGTTTTCTCATGGAAATCATGCAGCCTAAAAACATTCTGGAAATTGGGACGGCTATCGGTTTTTCAGCCCTCTTGATGGCAGAACATGCGCCAAATGCCAAGATTACAACCATTGACCGCAATCCAGAAATGATTGGTTTTGCCAAGGAAAATTTTGCCCAGTTTGACAGTCGTAAGCAAATTACTCTCCTAGAAGGAGATGCGGTAGATATCTTATCTACCCTGACAGAGTCCTATGATTTCGTCTTTATGGATTCAGCCAAGTCTAAATATATCGTCTTTCTGCCAGAAATCCTCAAACATTTGGACGTTGGAGGTGTGGTTGTCTTGGATGATATTTTCCAAGGTGGTGATGTTGCCAAGGACATTATGGAAGTCCGTCGTGGTCAGCGAACTATTTATCGAGGTCTTCAAAGACTATTTGATGCAACCTTAGACAATCCAGGACTCACCGCAACACTAGTCCCTCTGGGAGACGGCATTCTCATGCTTCGTAAAAATATTGCAGATGTTCAATTGCCTGACGGCGAATGATTTTCAGAAAAATTTAAGAAAATATAGTAAAATAGATAGGGTAACACTTATCTCAAAGGAGTAAACATGAAGAAAAAATTATTGGCAGGTGCCATTACACTATTATCAGTAGCAACTTTAGCAGCTTGTTCCAAAGGTTCAGAAGGAGCAGACCTTATCAGCATGAAAGGGGATGTCATCACTGAACATCAGTTTTATGAGCAAGTGAAGAGCAATCCTTCAGCCCAACAAGTCTTGTTGAATTTGACCATTCAAAAAGTATTTGAGAAACAATATGGCTCAGAAGTAGATGACAAAGAAGTCAACGATACGATTGCCGAAGAAGAAAAACAATATGGTGAGAACTACCAACGTGTCTTGTCACAAGCAGGCATGACCCTTGAAACACGTAAAGCTCAAATTCGTACAAGTAAATTGGTTGAGTTTGCAGTTAAGAAGGCAGCAGAAGCTGAATTGACAGATGATGCTTATAAGAAAGCCTTTGATGAGTACACTCCAGATGTAACGGCTCAAATCATCCGTCTTGATAATGAGGACAAAGCGAAAGAAGTCCTTGAAAAAGCTAAGGCAAGTGGAGCAGACTTCGCTCAATTAGCAAAAGATAACTCGACTGATGAGAAAACCAAAGCGAATGGTGGAGAAATCACCTTTGATTCTGCTTCAACAGAAGTGCCAGAACAAGTTAAAAAAGCTGCTTTTGCTCTAGATGTAAATGGTGTTTCTGATGTGATTAAAGCCACTGGCACACAAGCCTATAGTAGCCAATATTACATTGTAAAACTCACTAAGAAAACAGAAAAATCATCTAATATCGATGATTATAAAGAAAAATTAAAAACTGTTATCTTAACTCAAAAACAAAACGACGCAACATTTGTTCAAAGCATTATCGGAAAAGAATTGCAAGCAGCTAATATCAAGGTTAAAGACCAAGCCTTCCAAAATATTTTCACTCAATATATCGGTGGTGGAGATTCAAGCTCAAGTAGTTCATCAAAAGAATAAAACAGAAAAGAGCCAAGTGCTCTTTTTCTTACGAGAAAATCTTCTATCTTAAGGATAAGAGTTTTTTTCTTTCGGAAAAAATGGTATAATAGCAATCAAAACTAGAAAATAAACGGAATTTGGGAATAATTTCTTTTATTCTCATTAGATTGGTGATACTATGAAGATTAGTAAGAGGCACCTATTAAACTATTCTATTCTAGTTCCTTACTTACTTTTATCTATTTTGGGCTTGATTGTAGTTTATTCTACAACCAGTGCCATTCTTATCGAAGAAGGTAAAAGTGCCCTCCAATTGGTTCGAAGTCAGGGAATGTTTTGGGTATTTAGTTTAATATTGATTGCCTTGATATATAAGCTGAAACTGAATTTTTTAAGAAAAGAACGACTTTTATTTATTGTTATGTTTGTTGAGCTGATTCTTTTGGCTCTGGCTCGCTTAATTGGTACGCCGGTCAATGGAGCCTATGGTTGGATTTCAGTAGGACCTTTGACCATTCAGCCTGCTGAGTATTTGAAGATTATTATCGTCTGGTACTTGGCTCAACGCTTTTCAAAGCAACAGGATGAAATTGCTGTTTATGATTTCCAAGTTTTAACTCAAAATCAATGGATTCCTCGTGCTTTTAATGATTGGCGCTTTGTCCTTTTGGTAATGATAGGAAGTCTGGCTATTTTCCCAGATTTGGGGAATGCTACTATCCTAGCTTTGGTTGCCTTGATTATGTATACAGTTAGTGGGATTGCTCATCGTTGGTTTATAGCCTTTATCGGTCTTTTGTTTGGGGTTTCGGCCCTTTCCTTAACAGCTATTGATATGATAGGGGTTGATAAGTTTTCAAAAGTTCCAGTATTTGGATATGTGGCCAAGCGTTTCAGTGCCTACTTTAATCCCTTTGCCGATTTGGCAGGAGCAGGCCACCAACTTGCAAATTCTTACTTTGCCATGGTCAATGGTGGATGGTTTGGTCTAGGTTTAGGAAATTCAATCGAAAAACGTGGCTATCTACCAGAGGCCCATACAGACTTTGTATTTTCAATTGTCATTGAAGAATTTGGATTTGTAGGAGCCAGCTTGATTTTGGCACTTGTCTTTTTCCTTATTTTACGAATTATTCTGGTGGGAATTCGTGCTAAGAATCCCTTTAATTCCATGATGGCGATTGGGGTTGGGGGGATGATGTTGGTACAGGTCTTTGTCAATATCGGTGGAATCTCTGGTATTATTCCTTCAACAGGAGTAACCTTCCCCTTCTTATCGCAAGGAGGGAATAGTCTCCTAGTCCTGTCTGTAGCCATTGCCTTTGTCTTAAATATTGATGCCAGTGAAAAACGTGCCCAATTATATGAGGAGTTAGAAGCTCACTCATCACACTATATGTAGAGCTGAGAGTGGAAAGGATGACCTATGTCTCTTCAAAAATTAGAAAACTATAGTAATAAAGCTGTCGTGCAAGAAGAAGTATTGATTTTAACAGAATTGTTAGAAGATATCACCAAAAACATGCTTGCCCCAGAGACTTTTGAAAAAATCATGCAGTTGAAAGAATTGTCAACTCAAGAAGATTATCAAGGCTTGAACCAATTAGTTACTAGTCTGACAAATGATGAAATGGCTTATATTTCACGCTATTTCTCTATCTTGCCCCTTTTGATTAATATTTCAGAAGACGTTGATTTGGCCTATGAAATCAACCACCAAAATAATATCGATCAAGATTATCTTGGTAAATTATCAGCAACGATTAAAATGGTTGCAGAAAAAGAAAATGCGGTTGAAATTCTAGAACACTTGAATGTTGTCCCTGTTTTGACTGCCCATCCAACACAAGTGCAACGTAAGAGTATGTTGGATTTGACCAATCATATCCATACCCTCTTGCGTAAGTACCGTGATGTGAAATTAGGTCTGATTAATAAGGAAAAATGGCATAATGATCTCCGTCGCTATATTGAGATTATCATGCAGACAGATATGATTCGTGAAAAGAAATTGAAAGTAACCAATGAAATCACGAATGTTATGGAATACTACAATAGTTCATTCCTGAAGGCAGTTCCTCATTTGACTGCTGAGTACAAGCGTCTGGCTAAAAAACACGGTTTGGAGTTGAAACATCCTAAACCAATTACCATGGGAATGTGGATTGGTGGAGACCGTGATGGGAATCCCTTTGTTACAGCAGATACCTTGAAGAAATCTGCCATGACACAGTGTGAAGTCATCATGAACTACTACGATGAAAAGATTTATCAACTTTATCGTGAGTTCTCTCTCTCAACTAGTATTGTCAATGTCAGCAAGCAAGTCAGAGAAATGGCTCGTCAATCTAAGGATAACTCAATTTATCGTGAAAAAGAGCTGTATCGTCGCGCTTTGTTTGATATTCAATCAAAAATCCAAGCAACAAAAACCTATCTGATTGAAGATAAGGAAGTTGGGGCTCGCTATGAAACAGCTAATGATTTTTATAAAGATTTAATTACCATTCGTGATTCCCTCTTGGAAAATAAGGGTGAAGCACTGATTTCTGGTGATTTTGTTGAACTGATTCAGGCAGTTGAAATTTTTGGTTTCTATTTGGCATCTATTGACATGCGTCAAGATTCTAGTGTTCATGAGGCCTGCGTAGCTGAACTTTTGAAATCAGCAGGAATTCATTCTCATTATAGCGAACTAAGTGAAGAGGAAAAATGCCAGCTTCTCTTGAAAGAATTAGAGGAAGATCCACGTATTCTTTCTGCCACTCATGTTGAAAGATCAGAGTTACTTGAAAAAGAATTGGCTATCTTTAAGGCTGCTCGTAATTTGAAAGATAAGTTGGGTGATGATGTTATTCGTCAAACCATTATTTCACATGCAACTAGTGTATCAGACATGCTGGAATTGGCTATCTTGCTGAAAGAAGTAGGGCTAGTTGATAAAGAGAGAGCCCGTGTCCAAATTGTCCCTCTCTTTGAAACAATTGAGGACTTGGACCATTCAGAAGAAACCATGAGAGAATACCTTTCTCTTGGTCTTGCCAAAAAATGGATTGCTTCGCGCAATAATTATCAAGAAATCATGCTTGGTTACTCTGATAGTAATAAAGATGGTGGTTACTTATCATCATGTTGGACCCTCTACAAGGCTCAACAACAATTGACTGCTATTGGAGATGAATTTGGCGTTAAGGTTACCTTCTTCCATGGTCGTGGTGGTACTGTCGGTCGTGGTGGTGGACCAACTTATGAAGCTATTACCTCTCAACCGCTCAAGTCTATCAAGGATCGTATCCGTTTGACGGAGCAGGGTGAAGTAATTGGCAATAAATACGGTAACAAAGATGCTGCCTATTATAACCTTGAAATGTTGGTTTCAGCAGCCATTAACCGCATGATTACTCAGTGGAAGAGTGATACTAATACCTCAAATCGCTATGAGGCTATTATGGACCAAGTAGTGGACCGTAGTTATGATATTTATCGCGATTTAGTCTTTGGGAATGAACATTTTTATGATTATTTCTTTGAATCAAGTCCAATCAAGGCTATTTCAAGCTTTAATATCGGTTCTCGTCCAGCCGCGCGTAAAACTATTACTGAAATCGGTGGTTTACGTGCCATTCCTTGGGTTTTCTCATGGTCACAAAGTCGTGTCATGTTCCCTGGCTGGTATGGTGTTGGTTCAAGTTTCAAGGAGTTTATCGATAAAAATCCAGAGAATATCGCTATCTTACGAGATATGTACCAAAATTGGCCTTTCTTCCAGTCTCTCCTTTCAAATGTAGATATGGTCTTATCTAAATCCAACATGAATATTGCTTTTGAATATGCTAAGTTATGTGAAGATGATCAAGTGAAGGCTATTTATGACACTATTTTAGACGAATGGCAATTAACTAAAAATGTTATTCTAGAGATTGAAGGGTATGACGAATTATTAGCTGAAAATCCATATCTAAAAGCAAGTTTGGATTACCGTATGCCTTACTTTAATATCCTCAATTATATCCAGTTGGAGTTGATTAAACGTCAACGCAGAGGAGAATTATCAAGCGATCAAGAAAAATTAATCCATACAACCATCAACGGAATTGCGACAGGATTGCGTAATTCGGGTTGATCCCTTTCAAACTTTCTCTTTTCTATAGGGGAAGTTTTTGAATCTTTCAAAAAAATACCAAAAGAGTCTTGACAAGTAATTGAAAAATGATATAATTTAAACATTCAGAAAAGTAATCATTCGAACTTTTTAGAGAGTCTGTGGTAGCTGAAAACAGATAAGTGGTGATGATGAAAATTGGGCTGGATGTTATTTAGAATTTGAAATCATAAAAATTCGGTGAGCACACCTTACAGTGCATCTCGTTATTGCGAGACAGAGCGATAGGGAAATTCCCTATAATTGAGGTGGTACCGCGCATCGACGTCCTCACACAAGTTTTTGTGTGAGGACTTTTTTGATGGAGGTTAGTATGGAAAGAAAACGATGGCGTCGCTTGTTTAGATAAGTGAAGTATTTTAAAGGAATTAAAAAGGAGAAATAGAATGAAAAATAAACGTTTAATTGGAATTATTGTTGCTTTAGCAGTCTTAGTAGCAGGAAGCTTGATTTACTCTTCAATGAATAAACCAGAAGCTAAGAATGAAAAGAAAGTAGCTAAAGTTGGTGTTCTTCAATTTGTGAGCCATCCATCTCTTGACTTGATTTATAAAGGGATTCAAGATGGACTTGCAGAAGAAGGCTATAAAGATGGTCAAATTAAAATCGACTTTATGAACTCAGAAGGTGACCAAAGTAAGGTTGCGACAATGAGTAAACAATTGGTTGCAAATGGCAATGACCTTGTGGTTGGTATTGCAACACCAGCAGCTCAAGGATTGGCTAGTGCAACAAAAGACCTACCAGTTATCATGGCTGCTATTACAGACCCAATTGGTGCTAACTTGGTTAAAGATTTGAAAAAACCAGGTGGCAACATTACAGGAGTGTCTGACCACAATCCAGCTCAACAACAAGTTGAACTCATCAAGGCTCTAACACCAAATGTGAAAACAATCGGAGCTCTTTACTCAAGTAGCGAAGACAATTCAAAAACACAGGTCGAAGAATTTAAGGCTTATGCTGAAAAAGCAGGTTTGACAGTGGAAACATTTGCTGTTCCTTCAACAAACGAAATTGCTTCAACAGTCAATGTTATGACTAGCAAGGTCGATGCTATCTGGGTTCCAATCGATAACACTATTGCTTCAGCCTTCTCAACTGTTGTATCAAGCAACCAATCAGCTAAAAAACCAATCTACCCAAGTGCTACTGCTATGGTAGAAGCTGGTGGTTTGGCATCAGTTGTAGTTGACCAACATGACCTTGGTGTGGCAACAGGTAAAATGATTGCGCAAGTCTTGAAAGGTGCAAAACCGGCTGATACTCCAGTCAATGTCTTTTCAACAGGTAAGTCAGTGATCAATAAAAAATTAGCACAAGAGCTAGGTATTACGATTCCTGAATCTGTTCTCAAAGAAGCAGGACAAGTGATTGAATAATCTACAATGGAGGAGTTGGGGACATCTCCTCCAATTTTTTACAATAGAAATCATATAGAAAAGGTTAAGAAACAGATGATATTGTCTATTATTTCTCAAGGATTTGTCTGGGCTATTTTAGGTCTAGGAATCTTTATGACATTTAGGATTTTGAACTTTCCAGATATGACGACAGAGGGTTCCTTCCCTCTTGGGGGAGCTGTTGCTGTCACTTTGATAACCAAAGGCGTGAACCCATTTTTAGCGACTCTTGTTGCTGTAGGAGCAGGTTGTTTGGCTGGAATGGCAGCAGGACTTCTTTATACAAAAGGGAAGATCCCGACCTTGCTATCAGGGATTTTGGTGATGACTTCCTGTCACTCTATCATGCTCTTGATTATGGGACGTGCCAATTTAGGATTGCTTGGAACCAAGCAAATCCAGGATATTTTGCCTTTTGACTCGGATTTGAATCAACTCTTGACAGGTCTCATCTTTGTCAGTATTGTTATTGCTCTCATGCTCTTTTTCTTGGATACCAAACTAGGACAAGCCTATATTGCTACAGGTGACAATCCTGATATGGCTAGAAGTTTCGGGATTCATACTGGACGCATGGAGCTCATGGGCTTGGTCTTATCAAATGGTGTGATTGCCCTTGCAGGTGCTCTCATTGCCCAGCAAGAAGGGTATGCTGATGTATCTCGAGGAATCGGGGTTATCGTTGTGGGGCTTGCAAGTTTGATTATTGGGGAAGTTATTTTCAAGAGTTTGAGCCTGGCAGAGCGTCTGGTTGCCATCGTTGTGGGTTCTATCGCCTATCAATTCTTAGTGTGGGCTGTCATCGCGCTTGGCTTTAATACAAGTTACCTTCGTTTATACAGTGCCTTGATTTTGGCAGTCTGCCTCATGATTCCAACATTTAAGCAAACAATCTTGAAAGGAGCCAAATTAAGCAAATGACAGCAATTGTAGAATTAAAAAATGCAACCAAAGTCGTTAAAAATGGCTTTGATGAAGAAAAGATTATTTTAAATGATGTTTCCTTAGAAATTTTTGAACAGGATTTCATTACGATTTTAGGAGGTAATGGTGCTGGTAAATCGACCCTCTTTAACACTATTGCAGGAACCTTGTCATTAACCAGTGGAACTATTCGTATCTTGGGTGAAGATGTTACTAAGTTTTCACCAGAGAAGCGTGCTAAGTATCTGTCTCGTGTCTTCCAAGATCCAAAGATGGGGACAGCTCCTCGTATGACAGTGGCAGAGAATCTCTTGATTGCCAAGTTTCGTGGTGAAAAGCGTGGATTGTTACCACGACGCTTGACTAGTTATAAGGATGAATTTCAGGCGACCATTGAAAAAGTAGGGAATGGTCTTGAGAAACACTTGAATACACCGATTGAGTTCTTATCAGGTGGGCAAAGACAGGCCTTAAGTCTCTTGATGGCAACCTTGAAGCGACCTGAATTACTCTTGCTAGATGAGCATACTGCAGCCCTTGATCCAAAGACAAGTGTCGCACTCATGGAGTTGACAGATGAATTTGTCAAGAAAGATCAGCTGACAGCTCTTATGATTACTCATCATATGGAAGATGCTCTCAAATATGGCAATCGTCTGATTGTCATGAAAGAAGGACGGATTATCCAAGATTTGAACCAAGAAGAAAAGGCAAAAATGAAAATCTCAGACTACTATCAATTATTTGAATAGATGAGCTTTATTTTCATCAAAAATTGTGAAGCAAAACTTAGAGGCATGGAAGTGTTTCTGAGTTTTTTAACTTTCTTTTCTATCTAGAAAAATAAGGCAAAGAGAATTACGGAAAGCGTATGAAATGGTTTACTTTTTTTCAGAAATAAGCTATACTAGTTTACGTGAAACTATGATAAGATGGAGGTATTGTGTATGGTTGACAAACAAGTCATTGAAGAAATCAAAAACAATGCTAACATTGTGGAAGTCATAGGGGATGTAATTTCTTTACAAAAGGCAGGACGGAACTATCTAGGGCTCTGTCCTTTTCATGGTGAAAAAACACCTTCTTTCAACGTTGTTGAAGATAAGCAGTTTTACCACTGTTTTGGTTGTGGTCGCTCAGGTGATGTCTTTAAATTCATCGAGGAGTACCAAGGGGTTCCCTTTATGGAGGCTGTCCAAATCTTAGGTCAGCGTGTTGGAATTGAGGTTGAAAAACCGCTTTATAGTGAACAAAAGCCAGTTTCTCCTCACCAAGCTCTTTATGATATGCACGAAGATGCAGCCAAATTTTACCATGCTATTCTCATGACAACGACCATGGGGGAAGAGGCCAGAAACTACCTTTATCAGCGTGGTTTGACAGATGAAGTGCTCAAGCATTTTCGGATTGGTTTAGCACCTCCAGAACGAAATTATCTCTATCAACGTTTGTCTGGTCAGTATCGTGATGAGGATTTCCTAGATTCAGGGCTATTTTACCTCTCGGATGTTAATCAATTTGTAGATACCTTTCACAATCGAATTATGTTTCCCCTGACAAATGACCAGGGAAAGGTTATTGCCTTCTCAGGTCGTATCTGGCAGAAAACGGATTCACAAACTTCTAAGTATAAAAATAGCCGATCGACTGCAATTTTTAACAAAAGTTACGAATTATATCATATGGATAGGGCAAAAAAATCTTCTGGAAAAGCCAGTGAGATTTATCTGATGGAAGGATTCATGGATGTCATTGCAGCTTATCGGGCTGGAATCGAAAACGCTGTGGCGTCCATGGGAACAGCCTTGAGTCGTGAGCATGTTGAGCATCTGAAAAGGTTAACCAAGAAGTTGGTTCTTGTTTACGATGGCGATAAGGCTGGGCAAGCCGCGACATTGAAAGCGTTGGACGAAATTGGTGATATGCCTGTGCAAATCGTCAGTATGCCTGATAACTTGGATCCAGATGAGTATCTACAAAAAAATGGTCCAGAAGACTTGGCCTATCTATTAACGAAAACTCGTATTAGTCCGATTGAGTTTTACATTCACCAGTACAAACCTGAAAATAGTGAAAATCTGCAGGCTCAGATTGAGTTTATTGAAAAAATAGCTCCCTTGATTGTTCAAGAAAAGTCTATCACTGCTCAAAACAGCTATATTCATATTTTAGCTGACAGTCTGGCATCTTTTGATTATGCCCAGATTGAGCAGATTGTTAATGAGAGTCGTCAGGCGCAAAGGCAGAATCGCATGGAAGGAATTTCCAGACCGACGCAAATCACTATGCCTGTCACCAAGCAGTTATCGGCTATTGTGAGGGCAGAAGCTCATCTACTTTATCGAATGATGGAATCTCCTCTTGTTTTGAATGATTACCGTTTGCGAGAAGACTTTGCATTTGACACACCTGAATTTCAGGTCTTATATGACTTGCTTGGCCAGTATGGAAATCTTCCTTCGGAAGTTTTAGCAGAACAGACAAATGAAGTTGAAAGAGCTTGGTATCAAGTCTTAGCTCAGGATTTGCCTGCTGAGATGTCGCCGCAGGAACTTAGTGAAGTAGAAATGACTCGAAACAAGGCTCTCTTAAATCAGGACAATATGAGAATCAAAAAGAAGGTGCAGGAAGCTAGCCATGTAGGAGATACCAACACAGCCCTAGAAGAATTGGAACGTTTAATTTCCCAAAAGAGAAGAATGGAGTAATAATGGCAACAAAACAAAAAGAAGTAACAACATTTGACGTACAAGTAGCAGAATTTATCCGTAATCATAAGCAAAAAGGGACAGCAACAGACGATGAAATTAATGCTAGTCTAGTCATTCCTTTTACCTTGGACGCTGATGGGATTGAAGATCTCTTGCAACGGATTCAGGATGCAGGAATTTCTATCACAGATAACGAAGGAAATCCAAGTGCACGTGTTCTTAGCGCTGAAGAAGAGCCAGAACTCAGCGATGAGGACTTGATTGGGTCAACTTCGGCTAAGGTCAACGATCCTGTTCGTATGTACTTGAAAGAAATCGGGGTCGTTCCTCTCTTGACCAATGAAGAGGAAAAAGAATTGGCACTGGCTGTTGAAGCGGGTGATATCGAAGCCAAACAACGCCTTGCGGAAGCTAACCTTCGTTTGGTTGTTTCTATTGCTAAACGCTATGTTGGTCGTGGTATGCAGTTTCTTGACTTGATTCAAGAAGGAAATATGGGCTTGATGAAGGCGGTTGACAAGTTTGACTATTCTAAAGGGTTCAAGTTCTCAACTTACGCAACTTGGTGGATTCGTCAGGCTATCACTCGTGCTATTGCGGATCAAGCACGTACTATCCGTATCCCAGTCCACATGGTTGAAACCATCAATAAATTGGTTCGCGAACAGCGTAATCTCCTTCAAGAATTGGGACAAGATCCAACACCTGAGCAAATCGCTGAACGTATGGATATGACACCTGATAAGGTTCGTGAAATCTTGAAGATTGCTCAAGAACCAGTATCTCTTGAGACACCAATCGGTGAAGAAGATGATAGTCATCTTGGAGACTTTATCGAAGATGAAGTGATTGAAAATCCAGTGGACTATACAACTCGTATCGTCTTGCGTGAGCAGTTGGATGAGGTCTTGGATACTCTTACAGACCGTGAAGAAAATGTTCTGCGTCTCCGTTTCGGACTAGATGATGGGAAAATGCGTACCCTTGAAGATGTAGGTAAAGTCTTTAATGTGACTCGCGAGCGTATCCGTCAGATTGAAGCCAAGGCTTTGAGAAAACTACGTCAACCAAGTCGCAGCAAACCGCTTCGTGATTTTATTGAAGACTAGGAGTGAGGAAAATTATGGCTTATACAGAAGAGCAAATTGAAAACATCAAAACACGAATTTTATCAGCCTTGGAAGAAGTTATCGACCCTGAGTTGGGAATCGATATTGTCAATCTTGGTTTGATTTATGAGATTCGTTTTGACGGCGACACAGGTCAAACAGAGATTGATATGACTTTGACCACTATGGGTTGTCCCCTAGCAGACCTTTTGACGGACCAGATTTATGATGCCATGACAGAGGTGCCAGAAGTAACGGATACTGAAGTTAAATTGGTTTGGTATCCAGCCTGGACCGTTGAAAAAATGAGTCGCTATGCACGCATTGCCCTAGGCATTAAGTAATACTCTTCGAAAATCAAATTCAAACCACGTCAGCTTCACCTTGCCGTACTCAAGTACAGCCTGCGGCTAGCTTCCTAGTTTGCTCTTTGATTTTCA
>JAWERV010000048.1:0-15166 GCA_032481955.1 Streptococcus mitis
AGAAAGTGGTGTTCTTTTGGCAATTAACGCACAAGAAATCAGCGCTTTAATTAAGCAACAAATTGAAAATTTCAAACCCAATTTTGATGTGACTGAAACAGGTGTTGTAACCTATATCGGGGATGGTATCGCGCGTGCTCACGGCCTTGAAAATGCCATGAGTGGAGAGTTGTTGATTTTTGAAAATGGCTCTTATGGTATGGCTCAAAACTTGGAGTCAACAGACGTTGGTATTATCATCCTGGGTGACTTTACAGATATCCGTGAAGGCGATACAATCCGCCGTACAGGTAAAATCATGGAAGTCCCAGTAGGTGAAAGTCTGATTGGTCGTGTTGTGGATCCGCTTGGTCGTCCAGTTGACGGTCTTGGAGAAATCCACACTGATAAAACTCGTCCAGTAGAAGCACCAGCTCCTGGTGTTATGCAACGTAAGTCTGTATCAGAACCATTGCAAACTGGTTTGAAAGCTATTGACGCCCTTGTACCGATTGGTCGTGGTCAACGTGAGTTGATTATCGGTGACCGTCAGACAGGGAAAACAACCATTGCGATTGATACAATCTTGAACCAAAAAGGTCAAGATATGATCTGTATCTACGTAGCGATTGGACAAAAAGAATCAACAGTTCGTACGCAAGTAGAAACACTACGTCAGTACGGTGCCTTGGACTACACAATCGTTGTGACAGCTTCTGCTTCACAACCATCTCCATTGCTCTTCCTAGCTCCTTATGCTGGGGTTGCCATGGCGGAAGAATTTATGTACCAAGGTAAGCATGTTTTGATTGTTTATGATGATTTATCAAAACAAGCGGTAGCTTATCGTGAACTGTCACTCTTGCTTCGTCGTCCTCCAGGTCGTGAAGCCTTCCCAGGGGATGTTTTCTACCTTCACAGCCGTTTGCTTGAGCGCTCAGCTAAAGTTTCTGATGAACTTGGTGGTGGATCAATTACAGCCCTACCATTTATCGAGACACAAGCAGGAGATATCTCAGCCTATATCGCAACCAACGTGATTTCAATCACTGATGGACAAATCTTCCTTGGTGATGGTCTTTTCAATGCAGGTATTCGTCCAGCCATCGATGCGGGTTCATCTGTATCTCGTGTAGGTGGTTCTGCACAAATCAAAGCCATGAAGAAGGTTGCTGGTACACTTCGTATCGACCTTGCTTCATATCGTGAGTTGGAAGCCTTCACTAAGTTTGGTTCTGACTTGGATGCGGCAACACAGGCTAAGTTGAATCGTGGACGTCGTACCGTTGAAGTTTTGAAACAACCTGTTCACAAACCATTGCCTGTTGAGAAACAAGTAACCATTCTCTATGCTTTGACACATGGTTTCTTGGATACTGTTCCAGTAGATGATATTGTTCGTTTCGAGGAAGAGTTCCATGCCTTCTTTGACGCTCAACATCCAGAGATTTTGGAAACCATTCGTGATACAAAAGACTTGCCAGAAGAAGCAGTCTTGGATGCTGCGATTACAGAGTTTCTCAATCAATCCAGCTTCCAATAAGAATAGAGGTGTCAGATGGCAGTATCTCTAAATGATATTAAAACAAAAATCGCCTCAACAAAAAATACGAGTCAAATCACTAATGCCATGCAAATGGTATCGGCTGCTAAGCTAGGTCGATCTGAAGAAGCAGCTCGCAACTTCCAAGTTTACGCTCAGAAAGTCCGCAAACTTTTGACAGATATTCTTCATGGTAATGGAGCTGGTGGTTCAACCAATCCGATGTTGATTAGCCGCCCTGTGAAGAAGACAGGCTATATCGTCATTACTTCAGATCGCGGTTTGGTTGGAGGGTATAATTCTTCTATTCTGAAAGCCGTTATGGAGTTGAAGGAAGAATACCATCCAGACGGTAAAGGTTTTGAAATGATCTGTATTGGTGGAATGGGAGCTGATTTCTTTAAGGCTCGCGGTATTCAACCACTTTATGAATTACGTGGCTTGGCGGATCAGCCTAGCTTTGATGAAGTTCGTAAGATTATTTCAAAAACTGTTGAAATGTACCAAAATGAACTTTTTGATGAACTCTATGTTTGCTATAACCACCATGTCAATACGCTAACTAGTCAAATGCGTGTGGAACAAATGCTTCCGATTGTTGACTTGGATCCCAATGAAGCGGATGAAGACTACAGCTTGACTTTTGAATTGGAAACCAGCCGAGAAGAAATTTTGGAGCAGTTGTTGCCTCAATTTGCAGAAAGTATGATTTACGGTGCTATTATCGATGCTAAGACAGCTGAAAATGCTGCGGGTATGACAGCCATGCAAACAGCGACTGATAATGCTAAGAAAGTCATTAATGATTTGACAATTCAGTATAACCGTGCCAGACAGGCGGCGATTACACAAGAAATTACAGAAATTGTAGCAGGAGCTAGTGCCTTAGAATAGGCACTAGTACAGCTCGTATGAAATGAACTTAGGACCTAGTTGAACTAGGGACCGACAGTATCTTATATAGAATAGGAGAAGGAGATGAGTTCAGGTAAAATTGCTCAGGTTATCGGTCCCGTTGTAGACGTCTTGTTTGCAGCAGGGGAAAAACTTCCTGAGATTAACAATGCACTTGTCGTCTACAAAAATGACGAAAGAAAAACAAAAATCGTCCTTGAAGTAGCCTTGGAGTTGGGAGATGGTATGGTTCGTACTATCGCCATGGAATCAACAGATGGTTTGACTCGTGGAATGGAAGTATTGGACACAGGTCGTCCAATCTCTGTACCAGTAGGTAAAGAAACTTTGGGACGTGTCTTCAACGTTTTGGGAGATACCATTGACTTGGAAGCTCCTTTTACAGAAGATGCAGAGCGTCAGCCAATTCATAAAAAAGCTCCAACTTTTGATGAGTTGTCTACCTCTTCTGAAATCCTTGAAACAGGGATTAAGGTTATCGACCTTCTTGCCCCTTACCTTAAAGGTGGTAAGGTTGGACTTTTCGGTGGTGCTGGAGTTGGTAAAACCGTCTTAATCCAAGAATTGATTCACAACATTGCCCAAGAACACGGTGGTATCTCAGTATTTACTGGTGTTGGGGAACGTACTCGTGAGGGGAACGACCTTTACTGGGAAATGAAAGAATCAGGTGTTATCGAGAAAACAGCCATGGTATTTGGTCAGATGAATGAGCCACCAGGAGCACGTATGCGTGTTGCCCTTACTGGTTTGACAATCGCTGAATACTTCCGTGATGTGGAAGGCCAAGACGTACTTCTCTTTATCGATAATATCTTCCGTTTCACTCAGGCTGGTTCAGAAGTATCTGCCCTTTTGGGTCGTATGCCATCAGCCGTTGGTTACCAACCAACACTTGCTACAGAAATGGGGCAATTGCAAGAACGTATCACATCAACCAAGAAGGGTTCTGTAACATCTATCCAGGCTATCTATGTGCCAGCGGATGACTATACTGACCCAGCGCCAGCAACAGCCTTCGCTCACTTGGATTCTACAACAAACTTGGAACGTAAGTTGGTACAATTGGGTATCTACCCAGCCGTTGACCCACTTGCTTCAAGCTCACGTGCCTTGGCACCTGAAATTGTTGGAGAAGAGCACTATGCAGTTGCTGCAGAAGTAAAACGCGTTCTTCAACGTTACCATGAATTGCAAGATATCATTGCCATCCTTGGTATGGATGAACTTTCTGATGAAGAAAAGACCTTGGTTGCTCGTGCCCGTCGTATCCAGTTCTTCTTGTCACAAAACTTCAACGTTGCGGAACAATTTACTGGTCAGCCAGGTTCTTATGTTCCAGTTGCTGAAACTGTTCGTGGCTTTAAGGAAATCCTTGATGGTAAACATGACCAGTTACCAGAAGATGCCTTCCGTGGTGTAGGTTCTATCGAAGATGTGATTGCAAAAGCTGAAAAAATGGGATTTTAAGAGGTGATCTATGGCTCAGTTAACTGTCCAGATCGTGACACCAGATGGTCTCGTCTATGATCACCATGCCAGCTATGTATCAGTTCGAACTCTGGATGGTGAGATGGGGATCTTGCCACGACATGAAAATATGATTGCGGTTTTAGCAGTTGATGAAGTAAAGGTGAAACGTATTGATGATGAAGATCACGTGAACTGGATTGCAGTGAACGGAGGCGTTATTGAAATTGCCAATAATACCATCACAATCGTTGCTGATTCTGCAGAACGTGCTCGTGATATCGATGTTAGCCGTGCAGAACGTGCTAAGCTTCGTGCGGAGCGCGAAATCGAAGAAGCCCACGAAAAACACTTGATTGATCAAGAGCGTCGTGCTAAGATTGCTTTGCAACGTGCTATTAATCGTATCAATGTCGGAAAAAGACTATAAGAAAAAATGAACTTGAGTTACCAAGTTCATTTTTTATGTTTTCTTAAGGGGCAAAACTGATGCAGACTGCTTCTGGTACATGGAAGTCGTTAGAAAGTTCTGCTAGACGACCAGTTTCAGGATTGCGTTTAAAGACGGTTGCATTGTCAGAGTCTTGATGGACAGCAATGACAAATTCTTGGTCTGGTGTCAAATCAAAATCACGTGGAGTCTGACCATGTGTCGGAACGATTTCTAACAACTCTAAGCTACCGTCCGCAAGGATTGTATATACTGCGATAGAATCATGACCACGGTTAGAAGCATAGAGGTATTTACCATCTTTAGAGAGACGAATAGCAGCAGTTCCATTAAAACCTTCGTAACCTTCTGGTAGAGTTGAAATAACTTGCATGAGTTCAAATTCGCCAACACCATCGTAGATTAAAACTTCGATAGTACTATTGAGTTCACAAATGAGATAAGCGATTTTATAGTGGTTATGGAAAATGATATGGCGTGAGCCTGCTCCTGGCTGGCTGTGATAGGTATAGAGTTTAGATAATTTTCCTTCTTGATCAAGGTCATAGGTAATGACCTGGTCAGTTCCCAAGTCGCAAGTCACTAGATAGTGGTCAGGTGTTAAATCTGTATAGTGAACATGGGGGGAAGCTTGATTTTCGTGTGGACCTTGGCCATTATGCTGAACCACATCACTAAGTAGAAGACTACCATCTTCCTGACGTTTATAAACAAGGACTTGTCCCTTGTGGTAGTTTGCCGCGTACACTAAATCACGCTTTTCATCAACGGCAACATAACAGTGAGGAGCTCCTTCTTCAACGACATGATTTAATAAAGTCCCGTTAGTTTGATAGGCTGCAATCCCCCCCTTATCGTCTTGACTACCAACAGTGTATAAATGTTGGTGTTGGTCAAAGGCAAGGTAGGTTGGACTTGGCTCAGCTGCAAAAAGTTCTAGATTTGAAAGCTGACCAGTTTCTGTATCGAAGTCTGCCTTGTAAATCCCTTGGGAAGTACGACGTGTATAAGTTCCAAAATAAACAGTTTCTTTCATGACTATACCTCTTTATAAAGATAAGACTATTATATCACAAAATAGATTCACAATATGATATGCAGTACAATTCAATGGTATGTAAGCACTTTAAAAAAGAGTTATTTTGTTTCAAAAATGGTATAATGAGAGAACGATAGAAAGGAAGTATTTATGGATCAAAAAGAGAAACATTTTAGCCTATCTTGGTTTTTCAAGTGGTTTTTGGATAACAAGGCCATTACTGTATTTTTGGTAACCTTATTATTGGGACTCAATCTTTTTATTTTAAGTAAGATTAGTTTTCTATTTTCACCTGTTTTGGACTTTTTAGCAGTTGTGATGTTGCCTGTCATTTTGTCTGGACTGCTATATTATTTGTTAAATCCTATTGTTGATTGGATGGAGAAGCATAAAATTAATCGCGTTATAGCCATTAGTATTGTCTTTGTGATTATCGCCCTCTTTATCATTTGGGGCTTGGCAGTAGCTATTCCAAATCTGCAACGTCAGGTTTTAACCTTTGCAAGAAATGTTCCAGTCTATCTCGAAGATGCTGATCGAGTTATTGATGATTTGGTAACCAAGCGTTTGCCAGATGATTTCAGACCTCAGTTAGAGCAAGTTTTGACCAATTTTTCTAGCCAGGCTACAGTTTGGGCAAGCAAGGTTTCTTCTCAGGCAGTCAACTGGGTAAGCGCCTTTATTAGCGGGGCCTCTCAAGTGATTGTTGCCTTGATTATCGTTCCGTTCATGCTCTTTTATCTCTTGCGTGATGGGAAAGGATTGCGTAACTATTTGACCCAATTCATGCCAACAAAATTGAAGGAACCTGTTGGACAAGTTTTATCAGATGTGAATCAACAGTTGTCCAACTATGTTCGAGGGCAAGTAACAGTAGCTATTATTGTAGCAGTAATGTTTATCATCTTCTTCAAGATTATTGGTCTACGTTATGCGGTTACGCTGGGTGTTACTGCTGGTATTTTAAATCTGGTTCCTTATCTGGGTAGTTTTCTAGCCATGCTTCCTGCCCTAGTATTGGGTTTGATTGCTGGGCCAGTCATGCTTTTGAAAGTAGTGATTGTCTTTATCGTAGAACAAACTATTGAAGGCCGTTTTGTATCTCCACTGATTTTGGGAAGTCAATTAAATATCCATCCCATTAATGTTCTCTTTGTCTTGTTAACTTCAGGATCCATGTTTGGTATTTGGGGAGTCTTGCTCGGTATTCCAGTTTATGCATCTGCCAAAGTTGTCATTTCAGCGATTTTTGAATGGTATAAGGTAGTCAGTGGCCTATATGAACTAGAGGGAGAGGAAGTCAAGAGTGAACAATAGTCAACAGATGTTACAGGCTTTGGAAGAGCAAGATTTAGCCAAGGCTGAGTATTATTTCGCTAAAGCTTTAGAAAACGATCCAAGTGACCTTCTTTATGAATTAGCCACTTATCTTGAAGGGATTGGTTTTTATCCTCAGGCCAAGGAAATTTACCTGAAAATCGTAGAGGACTTTCCAGAGGTTCATCTTAATCTAGCAGCTATTGCTAGCGAAGATGGTCAAATAGAAGAAGCCTTTACCTACCTAGAGGAAATCAAATCTGACAGTGACTGGTATGTATCGGCTTTGGTCCTTAAGGCAGACCTTTACCAGATGGAAGGTTTGACAGATGTGGCGCGTGAGAAACTGCTGGAGGCTTTGACCTACTCAGAGGATCCTCTCTTGATATTGGGCTTGGCAGAGTTGGATAGTGAGTTGGAAAATTACCAAGAGGCTATTCAAGGCTATGCGCAATTAGATAATCGTACTATTTATGAGCAAACGGGCATTTCCACCTATCAACGGATCGGCTTCGCCTATGCCCAGTTAGGGAAATTTGAAACAGCTACAGAGTTTTTGGAAAAAGCCTTGGAGTTAGAATACGATGACCTAACAGCTTTTGAGTTAGCAAGTCTTTACTTTGATAGAGAAGAATACCAAAAAGCTGTCCTCTACTTTAAGCAGATAGATACCATTTCTCCTGATTTTGAAGGTTATGAGTATGGCTATAGCCAGGCCTTACATAAGGAACATCAGGTTCAAGAAGCCCTGCGTATCGCTAAGCAAGGCTTGGAGAAAAATCCCTTTGAAACTCGTCTCTTGCTAGCCGCTTCACAATTTTCTTATGAATTGCATGATGCTAGTAGTGCAGAAGATTATCTTCTTACTGCAAAAGAAGACGCTGAGGACACGGAAGAAATCCTGCTCCGTCTAGCCACTATTTATCTAGAACAGGAGCGTTATGAGGATATTCTAGACTTGCAAAGCGAGGAGCCAGAAAATCTTTTGACTAAGTGGATGATTGCTCGTTCTTATCAAGAAATGGACGATTTGGATACTGCCTATGAGCATTACCAAGAGTTAGCAGGAGATTTGAAGGACAATCCAGAGTTTCTGGAACACTATATCTATCTCTTGCGTGAATTGGGCTACTTTGAAGAAGCAAAAGTCAGTG
The DNA here is from genome assembly GCA_032481955.1 of Streptococcus mitis. Lineage (GTDB taxonomy): Bacteria > Bacillota > Bacilli > Lactobacillales > Streptococcaceae > Streptococcus > Streptococcus mitis_DQ. The sequence continues at coordinate 7,869 of JAWERV010000048.1, forward strand.
CCCAAGCTTACTTAAAATTAGTTCCAGATGATGTACAAATGCAAGAATTGTATGAGAGATTACAGGAATAAAATGATTTAAAGCTATATCTTGTCAATTTTAAAAGATATAGTTTTTATTTTTGTTAGCAATGTAATTTTTTTATAAAAATAGTTGTAATTTAGTTTATGTATGCTATAATAGGAACAATTATTTTAAGGAGGTGTCAGTATGTCTTATTTGTTTGAGATATTACCGAGTTTATTGAGCGGTGCAAGCATGACTTTACAGGTTTTTGCACTGGTCTTGATTTTTTCTATTCCCTTGGGCGTTTTGATTGCCTTTGCCTTGCAAGTCCATTGGAAGCCCCTCCATTATCTGATTAACATTTATATCTGGATCATGCGGGGCACACCCTTGCTCTTGCAATTGATCTTTATCTATTATGTGCTCCCAAGTATTGGGATTCGTTTGGATCGCCTTCCTGCGGCCATTATTGCCTTTGTTCTCAATTATGCGGCTTACTTTGCTGAAATCTTCCGTGGTGGGATTGATACTATCCCTAAAGGTCAATATGAGGCTGCTAAGGTCTTGAAGTTCAGTCCTTTTGCCACAGTTCGCTATATTATCTTGCCCCAAGTGACCAAGATTGTTCTTCCTAGTGTATTTAATGAAGTCATGAGTTTGGTCAAGGATACTTCTTTGGTCTACGCTCTAGGTATTTCAGACCTTATCTTGGCGAGTCGAACAGCTGCCAACCGTGATGCTAGTTTGGTTCCTATGTTCTTGGCAGGAGCCATTTACTTGATTTTGATTGGTATTGTGACCATTCTTGCCAAAAAAGTTGAGAAGAAGTACAGTTACTATAGATAGGAGGCCACCATGTTAGAATTACGAAATATCAATAAGGGATTTGGTGAAAAGCAAATTTTATCTAATTTCAGTCTAAAAATTCCTGAAAAGCAAATCCTAGCTATCGTTGGGCCTTCTGGTGGAGGTAAGACAACCCTCTTACGTATGCTTGCAGGTCTTGAAACCATTGATTCAGGGCAAATCTTTTATAATGGAGAATCTTTAGAACTGGATGAATTGGAGAAGCGGAATCTACTGGGGTTTGTCTTCCAAGATTTTCAATTGTTTCCTCATTTATCAGTTCTAGATAATTTGACTTTATCACCTGTGAAAACTATGGGAGTGAAGCAGGAAGAGGCTGAGAAGAAGGCGTGTGATCTCTTAGAGCAATTAGGGCTGACAGGACATGCAGATGCCTATCCATTTTCACTATCTGGTGGGCAAAAGCAGCGTGTGGCCTTGGCGCGTGCTATGATGATTGACCCAGAAATCATTGGCTACGATGAACCAACTTCTGCCCTGGATCCAGAATTACGCTTGGAAGTGGAAAAACTGATCTTGCAAAATAGGGAACTTGGAATGACGCAGATTGTGGTTACCCACGATTTACAGTTCGCTGAAAATATTGCAGATCAGATTCTCAAGGTTGAACCCAAATAGGAGGTGCCGATGACTAATAAGAAAATTGCTTTAGTATTGGTTTCTCTCCTGACTCTCTTTTTAACGGCCTGTACTCAGAAAGCTAGTGATCCAAAGCAGGATAACTGGGATAAGTACCAAGAGCAGGGAACCATTACTATTGGTTTTGACAATACCTTTGTACCCATGGGGTTTGAAGAAAAGAATGGCCAATATACAGGATTTGATATTGACTTGGCACAAGTAGTTTCTGAAAAATTAGGATTCAAGGTTCAATTTCAGCCAATCGACTGGGATATGAAGGAGACGGAACTGCAAAATGGAACTATAGACGCCATCTGGAATGGCTATTCTGCCACTGATGAACGCCGAGAGAAGGTTGCCTTTAGTATTCCATATATGGAAAATCAGCAAGTTCTGGTTGCCAAGAAAAGCCAGCAAATTCATTCAGTAGAGGATATGAAGGATAAGACCTTGGGAGCCCAAGCTGGCTCCTCTGGTTATTTAGACTTTGAAGCCCAGCCAGATTTACTGAAAAATCGTGTCAAAGATCAGAAGGCTAATCAGTACCAGAGTTTTAATGAGGCCTTGATTGACTTGAAAAATGACCGTATTGATGCCTTGTTGATTGACCGAGTGTATGCTAATTATTACCTCCAGTCTGAGGGGATATTAAATGACTATAATGTCTTTTCAGCTGGATTTGAAAGTGAATCTTTTGCTGTCGGAGTCAGACCTGCTGACAAAAGATTACTGCAAGCTTTAAATCAAGCCTTTGTTGAACTACATCAAGAAGGGAAGTTCCAGGAAATCAGCCAAAAATGGTTTGGAGAAGATGTAGCAACTAAAGAAGTGAAAGAAGGAAAATAAAATAGATAGGAAGCCTAGTTTTGTCTTTAAAACTGGGCTTTGTTTTTTTATAGACCTTATTTTATAAAGTAGGAGCAACTTCTAAATTTTTTAGCTATTTTGAGCAGATCTTGTGCATCTAGCGTAATTCTGTAATCCCTTATTTATAGCTAAAACTCAATGAAGACCTAATAAAAAATATCAGAAAATTCCTTTTTATAATCAAATTATATGAACAGTCGAATAATATAGAAAATCTCTAAAGTAATATAAATTTTATTTTTGTAAGGGCTTACCATAAATAGGAGTTTGTGAAATTACTTTGGCGAGTATACCTCAAAATGTTTGATTTATAGACATAAAAAGAGTATAATAAGTTGTATCCCTTTAAAATATGACTATATATTTTAGGAAGGGGGGGCTTTTTATTTAGCCTTCTTGAATATATTAACTGATAATTATCAGAAAAAAGGAGTAAGGGAATGTTTAAACCCAAAGGGCGACATGTTCGTCAATCGCAAGTGGAGAAATTCACACGTTACAGTATTCGTAAGGTTAGTTTCGGTGCGGCTAGTGTGGCTGTGGCTACTGGATTGTTTTTCCTTGGTGGAGGAAGCGTCCAAGCGGCTGAACCAGTAACTAATTCAGGATCTACAGAAATTCAAAATCTAAATGATAAGTCCCCAGAACCCTCTAAGGAAGCTGCTGAACAAGCATCTGCTACTGATAAAGCGGCCGATGGACAAAAAACTAATTCTGTTAAGGACTCTGCTACTGACACACAATCCAGTGCAGTTGAAACTCCAACTGTAGTGACAGAAAAAGTAGCTATTAATACCACTTCATTAGAAGATTTAGTTGCTAAAGTTGAAAGTAGATTGAGTCAATTAACCGAAGGTAAGAAAACAAAATCAGTCATTGATGATGCTAAAAACTTGGTTAATAAAGCAAAAGATCTTTTAAATGATGACACAAAAACACAGGCAAAAGTTAATGCATTGGCTAAACAACTTTCAAGTAGCCTTTTCATTTTAAACAGTATCAAATCAGAAGCAACAAAAGTGAACAAAAACCAAAATCCTAGAAATGGACAAGCTATCCCAAATAATGGAGAAAGTGGGTTTAGAGATACAGGGACGGTTGCAGATGGCACTGAAAATCCCGTTGTTGTAAATACAAATGATATTACACAAAAAGCTTCTGAATTAGAGGCGGAAATCGCAAAAGTTGAAGCTTTAATCTCTGCTGAAAATGCTAAAGGAGAAGGGCAAACAGATAAAGAGTTCGTAGGAATACTAACACAGGTAAAAGAGTCTGCACAAGCTGTTAGAAATAAAGGGAACAACATCCCAACAACAGAAAAAGAAAAGCATGCACTTTTACAAGAGTTAAAAGAAAAAGTAGATTTATTGAAACTATACCAAGCTAAAAAATTGGACTGGGGAGCACCTGCCAATAATCACTTAGCAAATTATGGGAATAATCCATCTGATGCAGTAATTAGTAATTTAAATGATACTTTTGGAACACCTGATTTCTCAAATGCTACATCACATACAAAACGTGTAGAAAATCAAGCTTCTGGTATACGTGGTGCTACTAATTTGGGTTCAGCAACTTATCATTGGAAACAAAAAGAAATAACGGTTGATGAAGCCAAAGCAGGAGCTTTAGGCGGCTGGAAGATTGTTGATAAAGAAGGTGCAAACACCGTAAATATTGTTAAACCAGAAGCACCTACTGATATAGAATATAAAGAAGGACAATCAGCAACCACATATGCACCAAAACCAGCAAAAGTTTATGATAATAACGGTCATGTTACAGCTACTGGTGGTCAAGGCAGACCAAACGCTGGTGGTGGAGTACTAAATTATATGATTAGTACTGATCGTTTGGGAAATGGAAGTATAGGAAAAGTTAATAAAGATTATTATGTAGAATTAAAAAAACAAGGAACAACTATCTATAAAGATTTCGACGTAAACCCTAACTCTCATTTGTATGCTAATCTTGTTTTTTCTAGTGCTTATGGTAAATTAGGTTTGTCTTCAACAGGTGAAAAAATAAAAATGAAAATAGTTGATGCATATACAGGTCAACCATTATCAGAATTAACTAGAAAAGATGGAAAAGCTTCAGATACAGAATTTATTGGACAACCTGGATCAGATTCGGATGGTTTTGCTGCATTATGGCGTGTAGTAAAAGTGCCTGAAGGGACGACTAAGGTACGTGTATTTGTAGAAGCAGGAGATCAGCCAACAACTTCTGATTACTTGAATGGTCATAAGGTTGAAGATGGATATATAGTTGCAGGACTAGGATTAACTCCAGGACCAGCACTGACTTTAACAACTACAGTTGTTTCAGGTAAAGATAAAGAAGCATATGGTTATACAGAGGATTCTATTTATAAAAATGCTCAAAAAGGAACGTTTAATGTAACGCTAAGTAATCATGGTGGAGTAGGAGTAGTATATCAGACTAGGTATGAAGTTACGTTAAAAGTTCCTAAAGGTGTTAAGTTAGGTACATTACAAGGAACAGACTTAAATGAAGTAAATGGCAAAAGTTTATTTGCTCCAAGTTATACTTATGACTTTAAATATAACAAAGATACACGAGAACTTACTTTTAAAATTGATTTACCAAAACGAGATATTAATCCAACAAGTGGTAAATCCAACACTGTTACGATACCATTTGAAGTAACGCCTGATTTTGTTGGAGAAGCAACATTTGAGGTAGTAGGGAAAAATGGATTTGGAGGAAAAGATAAATTAGGAAATATGATCTTACCGTATGGAATAGCTGGTGCGGATAGATATAATATTCCAGTGAATGTAAATGCCAATAGTTTAGAAACTTCCGATAATCCTGACTATAAATATAATCGTAGTATTTATATTGATTCTATGACAGGAAATAGCACTATAACTGTACCTGTTGGAACAACTTTTGAGAAAGCAAAAGAGGCAGCAACAGTAAGTGCTGAAGAATTACTAAATTCAGAAGCTTATAGAGAAAAATTAGCAACATTAAAGGCTACAGCTGCTTTAAATTTAAGTGAAACAAGTTCAATTGCAATGGTACAAGGTTATTCTACAGCTGCTGTAAAAGAGAATAGTGGAACTCTAAAAGTGCCAGTTATTCATACTATCGGAAGTAAGAATTTTAATAATCAAATAGACATTAATGTGAATGTAGTGGCATCTACTAAGCAACAGAAAGTTGTTTTTGAAGGAGATACTATTCAAAATGATGATATTAAGGGGAAAATAACTCCTGCTACAATTCCTGGGTATACAGCTACAATCAATAATGTTCAAAATATGCCTACAACAACTGGTAAAACTGGACAAATCATTAATGTTGAAACAACAGTATCTTATACAAAGGGAAATGTTGTACTTCCTGAAACAGTAACAGTTCCTGTGTTGGTATTGCCAAAAGCAACAGGTAATGTAGAAGTAATTAAAGGTTCAACAGTAGATAAAGTTAAAGAAGTAGCTAAAGCTAAAGCAGAAGAAGTAGCAAACTCAGCAGATTTTAAAGCTAAATTACCAGATGGTGCAAAAGATGTAGAAGTTGGAGCGATTACAGAAGAAGTGCGTGCAGCTATTACATCGGAAGCAGGATCAAACAAAGGAACTGTAAAAGTTCCAGTAACCTACACAGTAGATGGTGTTAAGTATACAAAAGATGCAGCAATTACTGTAAATGTAGTTGGTTCAAATGCAGATCCAGTATACGTTGTTGAAGGTGACAAACCTGAAGTAGATAAAGTGAAGGATGCTGTAAAACCAGGAGAAGGTGGAACAGTACAAGATCCAATGGAAGTTGATTTACCAAATACAAATGATAAAGTTGGAGCAACAGATGTCACAGTTCCAACTAAAGTTAAGTATGCAAATGGTGAAGAAACAGTAAATGTTCCAGTGACAGTTTTACCAAAAGTAACTCCAGAAGGTGTAAAAGTTCTTAAAGATAGCACTGGTTTAGAAGAAGTGGTAAAAGCAAAAGTCACAGAAGCAGCTACAGCGACAACTAAGTTGCCAGATGGTGTAACTGTAAGAGTTAAAGAAGTTAAAGCAGGAACAGTACCGGCAACGACAGCAACTGGAGTACAGACACCAGCAACAGCAGTTGTAGAGTATGTAAAAGATGGTAATGTAGTTGCAACAAAAGAAGTAACAGTCCCAGTAACAGTAGTTGGTTCAACACCAAAACCATTGGTAGTCTTCGAAGGTGATACAGTAGAAGCTAAAACTGTTCAAGATGCAGTAACACCAGGAACTGATGGAACAAAAGGTGAACCTGCAATTTCAGAAGACCTAACAAAAACACCAGGTAAGAAAGAAGTAACGGTACCAGTAACTTACGACGGAATCACAGATCCAGAGCAAGTGAAAGTACCAGTAACAGTATTACCAAAACCAGAAGCTGATGAAATTCTAGTTGCTAAAAATAGTGACAAGGATAAAGCTAAAGAAAAAGTACTTGCTCAAGCGAAAAAAGCAATTGAAGATGCAACATTTACAGGTAAATTACCTCAAGGAGCAACCGTTACTGTTGATGAAACAGCTACAGTAACAGTGCCAGACTTAACAGAAGATACTGAAGTAGATGTAACTGTTAAGTACACAGTTCCTGGACAAGATACACCATTAACTACAACAGTTAAAGTACCAGTAACAGTAGTTGAAGGTGTATCACAAATTGTCCCAGTTGATGAAAACAACAAACAACCAGATCCAGAAAAGAGCATTGATAAGACAGATTACCCAGATGATGCGACATTTGAGTATAAAGAAGAAGTAGATACATCTACACCAGGGGATAAGAAAGTTACTGTTGTTGTGAAACAAGGGGATAAAGTATTAGTTGAAGTTCCATCTACAGTACGTGTAGTAGGTAGCACACCTCAATTTGTAGTTGCAGATCCAGCTAAGAAACAACCAGAGGCAAAAGACAGT
>JAWERV010000049.1:0-14214 GCA_032481955.1 Streptococcus mitis
CTGAAAATTTATCAATGTTTCCTTAGTTTTATAAATCCCATCTACCGTATAAATGGTTAATAAATTCTTGTCAATATCAGCTAGAATAAGATCCTCAATCTTCACCATGACCAGATAATCATCCGTTCGAATAGGAATGGTCACCTGATTGGTCGTTGAAAATTGTTCTAAATACTCCATGATTTCCCTTACTTGGTCAGTTAACTGAGCTGCCTGAATTACAATCTGTGGGTCCTTTTCGGAAAACTCTGTCTTCATTTCAAAACGAATCTTCATTTTCTCTCCAATATACTTTTATTTTCTCCTGCTAAACACTTTAACAAATAAAAGCCAAAGAAGAATAGCGACGAAACTGATAATAACCACTATAAAGTATGTCTCTTCCTTTGTCAATAGTTCTTGCCAGTTGATTTGGATTCCCATTTTTGCTTGAAATTCCTTTAACAAGCTGCTATTTCCTGTAAATGCAGTCTCTAATGGTTCTTTCATTAAAATTTGTCTATAGAGAGAAGCAATATAAGTTGCAGGGGTACACTTCATGATAATCTGTGCAAAATCAGGTAATACTCCAATAGGGACATAAGTTCCTACTAAAAATCCAGAAACAGTTCCCACTATAGTTGCCAGTTTGCCAAGGCTATCTACAGATTGAAAACGGTAAATCAAGAGAATATTTATCAAACTTGAAAGCAGACTACTTAACAACATAATCAAAGCAATTTCCGGTAAATGACTGATAACTAGACTTTCTTTAAAATAAAACCCCATAACAGCAAACATAAACACCTGCATGACAAAAGAAATGGCAATACTACTGATTAGATAGGACACCTGTAAACCCCAGCTACCTAAATCTGTCAAGAAGAGATCTTGATCCACTTGATTTTCACGATCCTGTACCATTTGTGTAAGAGCCGTAAAACTGGTTGTAATCCCAGTCACAGCCAAGGTCCCACCCATCAACCAGTTATTTAAAAGGTTCGTATTATCAGGGAGTTGGGACCAAGCATCTGTCAAGTTCTTCTGCAAAAAAATGATATAAAGGAGGAAGGAAATCAATGCCCCCAATAATGAGAAAAATACTCCTGAACGATTACGAAAATATAAGATAAAATTCCGTTTCAATAAAGCTAGCATTAGCGAACCTCTCTTCCTGTAAGTGCAATAAAGGCATCATCCATGGTACCTGGACGAAACTCAAAAGAATCAATTTCTTCTCGTACTTTTGCCAAATATTCAATAGCTTCCAGTGATGTCCTTGGATAAAAAAGATATTCCAACTCATTTTCTTCCTTTACTGTCATTCCAGTCTGTAGCAACTTTTCTAAATCCTTCATTTCTTTAAAACGAATTTTTAGAATATTAGATGCATACTGACTTTTAATAGCCGTCGCAGAACCTTGCGCAATCACTTTCCCATGATCAACGATATAAATCTGATCCGCTTCATCCGCTTCATCCAGATAATGAGTCGTTAAGATAATAGTCATCCCTTCATCCTTTTGTAGTCGAGACAGTAAATCCCAAATGGCTTTGCGAGTCTGAATATCTAGACCTGTCGTTGGTTCATCTAAGAAAAGAATATCTGGCTGTGAAAGAAGAGCACGCGCAATATCAACCCTACGTTTTTGCCCACCTGACAAAGTCCCATATAGTTGCTTCTGGAAAGCAGTCAAACCCAGTTGATGGATCAAATCATCCACACGACTTGCAACAATCTCCTTATACTGTTGAGCACGAATCGTAAGATTTTCTCTAACCGTCAACATCTCATCCAGTACACTAGCTTGAAAAACAACTCCTATTTTCGTATTTGGCGCATATCGAATCTGACCTTTTGTCGGCTTTTTCAAACCGATTAACATGGAAATGGTGGTTGATTTCCCTGCACCATTGGGACCCAAAATAGCATTGAAACTGCCTTTTTCAAACTCTAACTGAATATCGTCAACAGCCATATGATCGCCGTACCATTTAGTCAAATGTTTAGCTTGTAAAATCATATTTATTTCCTCCTCTTTACCTAACCAGTTTAACAAAAAGTATGAAAGAAAAATCGACTTTTGAGATAAGTGGTTAAAATGAGAGGTTAAGTGGTGAGATGATTAGGGTTAAGTTAAAGTAGAGAAGGCTACAGCCATTTTTCTCCTACCGAATTGCTAAATGAAGCTTAAAAACACTTACAAGAACACATTATATTTTTAAATATGTGCTATAAAAGAGATGTTTTACCGCATCTGGACGAAAAATTCAAGAATCGGTAGTATTATTCTCACCAAATCAAACAATAAAAAATTAACTAGAAATCATGACACACAATCCCTTCTATCAAGATGAAATTGCTGAATATGATATGATTGAATTGGAGGCAAGTAAGTATTGCCCTAAATTTGAAACTTCCATTAGCAAAATTTTTGACGACAAGTAGATCTATTAGGAAATAATACATGGAAAGAATTTTCAATACAAGTAAAAAACAGCTCTTTTTATCCAAGAAGAGCTGTTCTATTTTATGAAAGAGAAAGTCACTAGTAACTCTTGTACTTCTCTATACGTTTTTACTGTTTGAGTTCAAATTTCTCTTGTTTGAACAATTGCTTTTGTAGACTGGACTACCAACTAGAACTGTGTTTTTATCTTAGTTGGGACTATTATAGTACGGTTCAGCACTATCTACAAATTTTTCAGATGTGTATCAAAAAAATTTATCGTAGCAAACCAAGAGTCTACACTTTCTTTCATTAATAAGCGCCAATCTTTTCGATAACGATGATTCGATTGATAAGCAACCGTCAACATATGCCCTGTTTCATGGTATTTTTTAAACAAAATGGATTCCCCTTTATAATTTGAAATGATATCATCTATCGCAGATGATGCATTCCATATTTCATCAACATCGCTTCCTAGTAATAATAAAGGAGAGGAAATTTTACTCACATCAATCTGGGCCCTACTATCTTCAGGAATATGTTTTCCAAAAAACTTGTTTAACAAATAATTTCCTAACTGAAATTTTTGATAAGGAAGTTCCTTTTGTAAATATGTCCAAGAAGATGAATGAGAGTTGAGTTTTCCCTTTATTCCCTCAAATATTACATTTGAGGGGGAATTGAGTACCAAACATCGCACATCTTCCAAAATACTTTGTCCAGCCAGAACAAGCTCTGCTCCTTTAGAGCGACCATATATTCCTATTTTTGTATTATCAACTTGAGGATGATGATATAGAAAATCTTTCGCCTCCTCCAGACATTCTATTGGAATTCGTTCTAAGTTTTGGGGTAATCCCTCTAAACCAAAATAAGCTATCGCAAGACAAATATAGCCTCTAGAAGATAAAAGTTGGGCAATGTTCTGAGCTTTTTCAATTCTTCCCTCACTACCACTAACAATAATCACGGCCGGCGCCTTTCTTAATTTTTCATCATAAAATAATCGACCTTGAAAATGCTTATCATAAATATCTTGATACCTTATTCCCAGATTCATATAACGCCTTACAAAACTTTGCTCCGCGACCACATCTTTCCCCAGCCTGATTTTAATTTCAACACCAAAACAATCTCGCAATGGAATTCTATCAAGAGAACTAGGTAATCTCCTTTTCCTATTCTTTAACGGCTTCGCATTAAAGAATAAGCCCATTTCTGAAACGCCTTTATAAGATCCTGAAATAGATACTGTCTGAGAGGTATCAATCATACCGTCCTGATCAGATAAAAAAATGGCAGTTGATTTCCACATAACATCATGATCTAAAAGTAAGGGAGCATTTATACAGTAATAATCAGACAGGTACATTTCTACACAATACCTTGTCCTTGGTTCTAAACCATTGATAGTAATATAAAAAGATTCATCTGCTAAGTCAGTTTGTGAAATCAGTTCAATGTTTACAGTCATACCTTCTCCTTTTTGTTAATACACTTAACAACTAAATTTAAAATTTACCGCGACTTTTACCACGGTAATTCTCCCCACACCTTTTCAATATCATCCATCAATTTCACAACTGTTTGAAGTTCCATCTCGCTATAGTTGTTTAAAACTGAAAAGACCGATTTTTCAATATGTGCTTGTTGCTCCTTATGGATTTTTAAAATTTCGATGCCTTTTTCAGATAATCTCAAATATTTATTTTTCCCATTATTCGGATCAAAATCAAAAACAACTAAATTTTTTTGAATCAATCTTCTAACACTTTGAGTTATTGCACTTCTCGAAACTTCTAATAATTCAGATAATTTTACTAGATTTAAGGGCTGATTTTTCCCAATCACAACAATCAAATGTACCTCATTCAACGTAATGGATTTGTCAACACTACTTTTATGTTGATTTTTTTTTAACTGGTCAAACGCTAAAATAAATCTATTGAAACGATTATTAAATACAATAAATTCTTTTTTATCCACAATCTCTCTTTCCTTTGTTAATCATATTAACAAAATAGAAACTTCCTGTCAAATAAAAAATCCCCCAGATTCTACTCTGAAGGATTCATTTCTTATTTCACAACAATATTAACCAATTTATTCGGTACCGCAATCACTTTCACGATTTCCTTACCATCAATTTCTGCTTTGACTTTTTCGTCAGCGAGAGCAATTTCTTGTAATTCTTCACGTGATAAGTCTTTAGCGACCATGAGTTTGGCACGGACTTTACCTTTGATTTGGACAACGATTTCGATTTCGTCTTCAACTAATTTGCTTTCATCCCAAGTTGGCCAAGCTACATAAGAGATAGATTCTCCTGTTGCTGCAACTGTTTGCCAGAGCTCTTCTGCCAAGTGAGGAGCAAATGGTGCAATCAACTGAACGAAGCCTTTGGCGTAGTCTACATAAAGTTTGTCTTCCTTGTTGGCAGCGTTGACAAAGACCATAAGTTGGGCAATAGCTGTGTTGAATTTGAGGGACTCAATTTGTTCTGTGACAGCTTTGACCGTTTCATTGTAAACCTTGTCAAGAGCGCCATTATTTTCCGCAAGGATTTCTTTACTTGTAATCAAACGGTAAACACGGTCAAGGAACTTACGGCTTCCTTCCAGACCTTCTTCAGACCAAGCAATCGAAGCATCAAGTGGTCCCATAAACATTTCATAGACACGAAGGGTATCGGCACCGTATTGTTCCACAACATCATCTGGGTTAATAACGTTCTTGAGCGATTTAGACATCTTGGCTGGCGCTTGCTCCAACTCCTCTCCTGTTTCCACATGGAAGAAAGAACCGTCACGTTTTTCAACCTTATCGGTTGCCACAAGAGCCCCACGGTGGTCACGGTAGCTTGTTCCCAAAATCATTCCTTGGTTAAAGAGTTTTTGGAATGGTTCCTTAGTTGGAACGACACCGAGGTCATAGAGGAATTTGTGCCAGAAGCGAGCGTAAAGCAAGTGAAGTACAGCATGCTCTGCACCACCCACGTAGATATCTACTGGCAACCATTGTTTGAGAAGGTCTTCATCAGCCAATTTCTCAGTATTGTGCGGGTCAATATAGCGGAGATAGTACCAGCTTGAACCAGCCCACTGTGGCATAGTGTTGGTTTCACGACGACCTTTAACACCATCTTCACGCGTCACTTCAAGCCAGTCTGTCAAGTTAGCCAATGGACTTTCCCCTGTACCTGAAGGGCGAATGTCCTTGGTTACAGGCAAGACAAGTGGCAATTCATTTTCAGGAACAGCTGTGGAAGTTCCATCTTCCCAATGAATGATTGGAATTGGCTCTCCCCAGTAACGTTGACGGCTAAAGAGCCAGTCTCGGAGACGGTAGGTAACCTTCTCTTGACCACAGCCTTTTTCTTCCAACCAAGCCACAATCTTAGCAATAGCGTCTTCTTTGTTGAGTCCATCTAGGAAGTCTGAATTGATATGAAGCCCATCTTCTGTATAGGCAGCTTCTTCAACATTTCCACCTTCCAGTACCTCTACGATTGGAAGGTCAAATTGTTTGGCAAATTCCCAGTCACGTTGGTCATGGGCAGGTACAGCCATTACCGCTCCTGTCCCATAGCTAGCAAGAACGTAGTCCGCAATCCAGATTGGAATTTCCTTGCCGTTGACAGGGTTGATGGCATAAGCACCTGTCCAGACACCAGTTTTTTCTTTGGCAAGGTCTGTACGAGCCAAGTCTGATTTCAGACTAGCTTGGTGTTTATAGTCTGCTACAGCCTCTGCTTGCTCTGGGCTTGTGATAGCGTCAACCAAGTCATGCTCAGGAGCCAAGACAGTGAAAGTCGCACCGAAAAGGGTGTCAGGACGAGTCGTAAAGACTGTGAATTCCTTGTCTGTTCCCTTGACTTTGAAGGTTACATTGGCACCAGTTGATTTCCCAATCCAGTTGCGCTGCATGTCCTTTATAGACTCTGGCCAATCTAGTTCATCTAAGTCATTGAGCAAGCGCTCTGCATAGGCCGTGATTTTGAGCATCCATTGGCGCATTGGTTTGCGAACAACTGGATAGCCTCCACGCTCAGAGGTCCCGTCAGGAAGGACTTCTTCGTTGGCAATGGCTGTTCCCAATTCTTCCACCCAGTTTACCGGCACTTCCGCTTCATAGGCCAAGCCTTTTTCGTAAAGCTTGGTGAAGATCCACTGAGTCCATTTGTAGTAATTTGGATCTGTTGTATTGACTTCACGATCCCAGTCATAAGAAAATCCAAGCGCATTGATTTGTCGTTTGAAGTTGGCAATATTTTCCGCTGTAAATTCTGCTGGGTCATTACCTGTATCCATAGCGTATTGCTCTGCAGGCAAACCAAAAGCATCCCAACCCATTGGGTGAAGGACATTGTAGCCTTGCGCACGTTTGTAACGGCTGAGGATATCGGTTGCTGTGTAGCCTTCTGGGTGCCCTACGTGCAGACCCGCTCCAGATGGATAAGGGAACATATCGAGAGCATAAAACTTCGGTTTTGATGCATCTGTTCCTGTCTTAAATGTATGATGTTCTGCCCAGTAGCCCTGCCACTTAGGCTCAATTTCTTTATGATTGTAAAAACTCATGGTCTCTCTCCAATTTTGTGATGTTACTATTATACCATTTTTGAGGGAATTTGAAAGATGAGAAATGTTCTTTTGGACTTGGATAACAAGAAAAATCAATAGCAAATCCAACTTATTTAGCAGTATAAAAAATTAGCTAACACTTGAAATTAACTTATATCAATTATTTGTCTCTGCCATCTTTTTCCCCTAGCGTCTTTGACTCATATTTCCCGTTTTAGATTTCTTTAAGGTTTTTATTATATCCTATAAAACTCTGCAAATTATAAATGTTAATCAAATCACGGAGTGAAAATGTTCGTAAAAAAGGAGATTCTTATGAAAAAACTACTATTCTTTCTCTCTTGTGGATGGATATTTCTTACTTTATCTGGATGTTCTTCAACAACAGAAACGGAAACTAACACTGAAACAGATTCGGATAATGCTTTGGTTGTCTACTCGCCTAACCCTGAAGACCTTATCGAAGAGACAATCCCTACCTTCGAAGAAAAATATGGTATTAAGGTTGATTTAGTACAAGCTAGCACGGGTGAATTGTTCAAAAAAGCTGAGGCCGAAAAAGAATCCCCTGTAGCCGATGTCATTTTCGGAGGCTCCTACGCTCTCTTCTCTACTAACGAAAAACTTTTTGAACCTTATATTTCCCAAGAAAACGACCAGATAATCCCTGAATATCAAAATAAAACTGGATTCTACACGCCTTATACACTTGATGTCAGTGTCATCATTGCCAATTCAGCTCTTACAAAAGATATTAAAATTGAAGGTTACAATGATTTACTCAATCCTAAATTAAAAGGAAAAATCGCTACTGCTGATCCTAGTAACGCTTCTAGCGCCTTTGCACAACTAACAAACATGCTTGTAGACCAAGGTGGATACGAAAATGAACAAGCTTGGACCTATGTGAAAAATCTATTTACCCTAGTAGATGGAAAAATTGCATCTAGCTCTTCAAATGTTTACAAAGCTGTCGCCGATGGGGAAATGGCTGTAGGGCTCACCTATGAAGATCCTGCCTTAAAACTTTTAAACGACGGAGTTGATGTAAAAGTCATTTATCCAAAAGAAGGTACCGTCTTTTCACCTGGTAACGCAGCTATCATCAAAAATGCCAAACACATGGAAAACGCTAAGAAATTTATCGATTTCATCCTTTCTCAAGAAATACAAGATAAGCTAGGAACTGAAACTACAATCAGACCTATTCGTAAAAATGCTAAAACCAATAAAAATATGAAGGCTATGACAGAAATCAAGATTGCCACCGAAGATTCAGATTATGTCATTAAAAATAAATCTGCTATTCTTAAAAAATACAATGACATTTTTACAGATATCCAATCTAAACAGTAAAAGAGGTTCACTATGAGTGAGATCAAAATTATTAACGCCAAAAAAATCTACCACGATGTCCCAGTTATTGAGAATTTGAACATTACAATTCCCAAAGGAAGTCTCTTTACCCTTCTTGGACCTTCAGGGTGTGGGAAAACGACCCTTCTTCGTATGATTGCAGGTTTCAACAGTATCGAAGGTGGAGAATTTTACTTCGATGATACAAAAATCAATAATATGGAACCCAGCAAACGCAATATCGGGATGGTTTTCCAAAACTACGCTATTTTCCCACATTTGACTGTCCGAGACAATGTTGCTTTTGGTCTCAAGCAAAAGAAGGTTCCAAAAGAAGAATTGATTCAACAGACCAACAAGTATCTTGAACTCATGCAAATTGCTCAATATGCGGATCGAAAGCCCGATAAACTCAGTGGTGGACAGCAACAACGTGTCGCCTTGGCACGTGCCTTAGCTGTTAATCCAAGTGTTCTCCTCATGGACGAGCCCCTTAGTAATCTGGATGCCAAACTTCGCTTGGATATGCGTCAAGCCATTCGAGAAATCCAACACGAAGTGGGAATTACAACTGTTTATGTAACCCACGACCAAGAAGAAGCGATGGCTATTTCAGACCAAATTGCTGTTATGAAAGATGGAGTTATCCAACAAATCGGCCGACCAAAAGAACTCTATCATAAACCAGCTAATGAGTTTGTAGCAACCTTTATCGGACGCACAAATATTATCCCTGCCAATCTTGAAAAACGAAGCGACGGCGCTTATATCGTCTTTTCAGATGGCTATGCTCTTCGAATGCCAGCCCTTGATCAAGCTGAGGAACAAGCCATTCATGTAAGCATTCGTCCTGAAGAGTTTATCAAAGATGAATCTGGAGATATTGAAGGAACTATTAGCGATAGCGTCTATCTTGGACTAAATACGGAGTATTTCATCGAGACAGGTTTTGCCTCAAAAATTCAAGTTAGCGAAGAATCAACTTTTGAAGAAGATCTACAAAAAGGCGATCGTATTCGTCTACGAATCAATATTCAAAAATTAAACGTCTTTTCTGCAGATGGTTCCCAAAACCTGATAAAAGGAGTCAACCATGGAACGTAAAAAACTAAATATTTGGACAGCCTCCTCTTTCTTCATCTTTCTTACCTATCTTGTCTTTCTCGTTTATCCTATCGTTACCGTGCTCAAGCAAGCACTCATACATGAGGGACAATTTTCACTAGCTAATTTTGTCACTTTCTTTAGCAAAGCCTACTACTCCGAGACACTCGTCAACAGTTTCAAGGTTTCCATTACCGCTACTGTCACTTCCTTGGTCGTAGGAACCTTATTAGCTTATCTCTTCTCTATGTATGACTTCAAGGGAAAGAAATTTCTACAAATATTGATTATCATTGCTTCCATGTCAGCTCCTTTCGTGGGAGCCTACTCCTGGATTCTCTTGCTGGGACGAAATGGGGTCATCACAAAATTCATGACAAATGCTCTTCATCTTCCAGCTATTGATATTTATGGCTTCAAAGGAATTGTACTTGTCTTCACACTGCAACTATTCCCACTGGTATTTCTATACGTTGCTGGGACAATGAAAAGTATTGATAATTCTCTACTTGAAGCTGCTGAAAGCATGGGGTCCTTCGGATTTAAGCGTATCGTAACGGTTGTTTTACCTCTCCTTGTTCCAACCTTACTAGCTGCTGCCCTACTTGTATTTATGAGAGCATTCTCAGACTTTGGAACACCTATGTTAATTGGTGAAGGATATCGGACTTTCCCCGTCTTGATTTATACTCAATTTATTAGCGAGGTTGGAGGAAATTCTGCTTTTGCATCTGCTTTAGCAATTATGGCGATTATCATTGCCTTAGCAATTTTCCTTATCCAAAAATACATTTCAAACCGCTACAGTTTCAGCATGAATTCGCTCCATCCAATTGAGCCTAAAAAAACAACAAAAGGAAAAATGGCTGCCATTTATGCAACAGTCTACGGAATTATCTTGTTCTCTGTTCTACCTCAAGTCTACTTGATTTATACTTCTTTCCTAAAAACATCAGGTATGGTATTTGTCAAAGGTTATTCTCTCAACAGTTACAAGGTAGCTTTCAATCGTATGGGTTCTGCTATTTTCAATACCATTCGTATCCCTTTGATTGCCTTAGTTCTAGTTGTCCTATTTGCAACATTTATCTCCTACCTAGCCGTTAGAAAACGGAACTTGTTTACAAACTTAATTGACAGCCTCAGTATGGTCCCTTATATTGTACCAGGAACCGTTCTAGGGATTGCCTTCATTTCTTCCTTCAATACCGGTCTATTTGGAAGTGGATTTCTTATGATTACAGGTACAGCTTTCATCTTGATTATGTCCCTATCTGTCAGAAGATTGCCTTATACTATTCGCTCATCTGTTGCTAGCTTGCAACAAATAGCACCAAGTATTGAAGAAGCCGCTGAAAGTTTAGGAAGTAGCCGTCTCAATACCTTTGCCAAGATTACAACTCCAATGATGCTATCTGGTATTATCTCTGGAGCTATCCTATCTTGGGTTACAATGATTTCAGAACTTTCTACTTCTATCCTCCTCTACAATGTCAAAACAAGAACAATGACTGTAGCTATTTATACAGAGGTTCTCAGAGGGAATTACGGTGTAGCCGCAGCCTTGTCAACTATCCTGACTGTTCTAACAGTAGGTTCCTTGCTCTTGTTTATGAAAATCTCTAAAAGCAATAGCATTACACTTTAGTTTTCCCCATCAAAAACAGCCGAAAGAATTCTCGGCTGTTTTTTCTTATCTTGATATTCTTATCAAATCCCTAGTTCATAACAAGCAAGTCTAGACTGATTATACTCAATGAAAATCAAAGAGCAAACTAGGAAACTAGCCGCAGGTTGCTCAAAGCACTGCTTTGAGGTTTTAGATAAGACTGACGAAGTCAGTTACATATATCTACGGCAAGACGACGTTGACGTGGTTTGAAGAGATTTTCGAAGAGCATTAAATAGAGGCTTCCTCCATCTTCTCACGTCCTAATTCCCGGTAACTACGGTCGCCGACAACTTCTACGCTAAACTGGCCGTCCTCATATTCAAGGATCGTCACGCTACCATTATCTAGACCATGCGGATGCATGCCATTAATCAAATAAACAATGGTTCCAATGGTCATTCCGTGGCTCACGACAAGAGCATTGCCCCCACCTTGCTCTTCCATTTCTTTGGCAATCGCTTCAAAACCTTCCTTGATTCGACCACTGAGTTTTTCCCAGCCCTCAGCCCAACCAGCTGTATCGACCTCTACCAAACCCTCAGCCAGTTCAGCATAAGACAATTGGTGAACATGGTCCACATTAAAGATACGAGGAATAATGCCCATGAAAAGATCACCATCATAAGCTCCGTCAAAACTACCAAAACACCATTCTCTGATACGCTTGTCCATGCGATAAGGGATTTTTCCCTGCAAGCCAAGTTCATCAAGGATGATTCCCATCGTCTGAATAGTGCGACCAGAATCACTCGAATAAGCACGCTCAAACTGCAAACCAGATTCTCGCAAACCGATTCCTAATTCTTGAATTCCTCGCTCACCTTCAGCTGTTAAGGGAGTATCGCTCCAACCTTGCGCACGTCCAATCGTGTTAAACATGGTCTTGCCATGACGTACCAAATACAATCGTACTTTTACCATTTTCCGTCCTCCATTTGTTTCTATTATATCATGGATGATAAAACAAAAGCCACCCTTACAGGCGACTTTTGCAGGAGATTATTATGAAAAAGTTTAGGAGTTCTATTAAATAAAGATATTAGATGAAAATCAAATTCAAACTAAATCAGTGTTATCTGTTCCAAATAATATTAGGAGGTCTTTATTTAATGATTATAGTATACACATCCAACCTTAAATAGAACTTAAAATTTCTCCTATTTTTTAATTTTTAAAACTATGAATTGGTGCTGGGATTTGTCCTCCACGAGAGATGAAATCAACAGACGAAGCCCCATTGACCTTCATAACTGGAGCTGTACCAAGAAGACCACCAAACTCAATCATATCGCCTTCTTTTCCTTTTGGAATGATACGAACAGCTGTTGTTTTCATGTTAATGACACCAATTGCAGCTTCATCTGCAATCATGGCGGCAATAGTTTCAGCAGGTGTATCTTCTGGGATGGCAATCATATCCAAACCAACAGAACAGATAGCCGTCATGGCTTCTAGTTTTTCCAAATTAAGAGAGCCATTTTGCACTGCAGCAATCATTCCCTCATCCTCAGAAACAGGGATAAAGGCACCAGACAAACCACCAACTTGGTTGCAGGCCATCACTCCACCCTTCTTAACTTGGTCGTTCAAGAGAGCCAAGGCAGCCGTCGTTCCATGCGTTCCAACTGTCTCTAGCCCCATTTCCTCAAGGACACGTGCTACAGAATCTCCAACCGCAGGAGTTGGCGCCAAACTCAAGTCCACAATACCAAATTCAACGCCCAGTCTCTCACTGGCCATTTGACCAACCAATTGACCAATACGAGTGATCTTGAAGGCAGTCTTCTTGACTGTTTCTGCTACTACGTCAAAGCTCTCTCCTCGAACTTTTTCCAAGGCACGTTTCACCACACCAGGACCAGAAACTCCGACATTGATGATAACATCTGCCTCCCCAACACCATGAAAAGCACCCGCCATAAACGGATTGTCCTCAACAGCATTAGCGAATACAACCAACTTGGCCGCTCCCATATCTGATAGATTAGCCGTTTCCTTGATAATACGTCCCATATCTGCTACAGCCGTCATATTGATACCAGACTTGGTTGAGCCAATATTAACTGACGAGCAAACCTTATCCGTTTCAGCCAAAGCCCGAGGAATAGAATTGATGAGAATCTCATCTCCCTTTTGATAACCTTTTTGTACCAAGGCAGAGAAACCACCAATAAAATCCACACCAATCTCTTTCGCAGCCTTATCAAGTGCTTTTGCCAGAACCACATAGTCCGTCGCATCTGTCGCTGCTCCAATCAGAGAAATAGGAGTCACCGATACACGCTTATTAACGATAGGAATTCCCAACTCAGCAGCAATTTCATCGCCAACAGCCACTAAATTAGCCGCCTTGGTCGTAATCTTTTGATAAATCTTCTCCGCAGCACGATTGATATCTGGATCAATACAGTCCAAAAGGGAAATCCCCATGGTAATAGTTCTGATATCGAAGTTCTGCTCCTCAATCATGGCGATGGTTTCAGTAACTTGTCTAATATCCATGTGTACCTCCTAGATATTATACATAGCTTCGAAAATCGCTGCACTCTGAATGTTGATTTTCACATTCAAAGTTTGTCCAAAGCTTTCAAATTCATTACGAAGATAAGTAAAATCTTGCTTTTCATCACTAGAGACAACAGCTATCATCGTGAAATATTCATCTAAGACAGTTTGAGAGATATCATCAATATTCAAACCCAATTCTGCAATTTTACCAGAAACACCTGCAACAATTCCAGATTTATCTTTACCAACAACAGTTATAATCGCTTTCATAAGCAAACTCCAATTCTTCTTTTAATAGGAAACCTGAACATTAAACAGGATTCTTTTCAAATAGTATAGCATAATTCTAACTAAAATACTCAAAAACGCCTGCTTACGAAGTTGTTCTTAAGCAAAAAACAATTTCGTAAACAAGCGTCTACTATCTCAACTTATGATGAGTGTTCCCACTAGGACCGAGGTCCTAGCGGTAGACCAGAGCTAGACTAAGAGCACAAGACTCCATCATCATAACACTCAACAAAATTGATGATTTTATACTAATTCGATGATCGCCATT
>JAWERV010000050.1:0-14137 GCA_032481955.1 Streptococcus mitis
CATGCTAGCACAGGCTGTGATGCCTGTAGTGTTTGTGCTAGGCGAAACCATAAGCCTAGGGACGAGAAATCGTTACGGCAGTTGAAATGGCTAAGTCTTTGGATAGGTCAGAGTAGACTTGAAAGTGCCACAGTGACGGAGTCTTTCTGGAAACAGAGAGAGTGGAACGCGGTAAACCCCTCAAGCTAGCAACCCAAATTTTGGTCGGGGCATGGAGTACGCGGAAACGAACGTAGTATTCTGACTGCTATCAGCTAGAGCTGTTAGTGGTAGACAGATGATTATCGAAGGAAGTGGTCCTAGTCACTTCTGGAACAAAACATGGCTTATAGAAAATTGCATATAGGTTGGGGCTGAGAAAACTTTCTCAACCTCATTTTTTAAAGTGGACATATAGAAAGGTCTTATAAGACTGAAAATGAAAAAAGAATTTAATTTAATTGCAACTGTGGCAGCAGGTCTTGAAGCTGTTGTGGGACGAGAAGTGCGAGAGTTGGGCTATGATTGTCAGGTTGAAAACGGTCGTGTTTGTTTTCAAGGAGACGTGAGAGCTATTATCGAAACCAACCTTTGGCTTCGGGCAGCAGACCGTATCAAGATTATTGTAGGAACATTCCCTGCTAAGACTTTTGAGGAGCTGTTTCAGGGAGTATTTGCCCTAGATTGGGAAAATTATTTACCACTTGGAGCTCGATTCCCGATTTCAAAAGCCAAATGTGTGAAATCTAAACTTCACAATGAGCCAAGTGTGCAGGCTATTTCAAAGAAGGCTGTCGTTAAGAAATTGCAGAAGCACTATGCTCGTCCAGAAGGTATTCCTCTGATGGAAACTGGTCCCGAATTTAAGATTGAGGTTTCTATTCTCAAAGATATAGCAACTGTCATGATTGATACGACAGGATCTAGTCTCTTTAAGCGTGGCTATCGTACCGAAAAAGGTGGCGCTCCTATCAAGGAAAATATGGCAGCAGCCATTTTGCAACTTTCTAATTGGTATCCAGACAAGCCTCTGATTGATCCGACCTGTGGTTCAGGAACCTTCTGTATCGAGGCAGTTATGATTGCTAGAAAGATGGCGCCTGGTCTTCGTCGCTCCTTTGCCTTTGAGGAATGGAACTGGATTAGCGATCGCTTGATCCAAGAAGTTCGTACTGAAGCAGCTAAGAAAGTGGATCGTGAACTGGAACTGGATATCATGGGTTGTGATATTGATGCACGTATGGTGGAAATTGCTAAGGCAAATGCTCAGGTGGCAGGGGTTGCAGGAGATATTACCTTTAAGCAGATGCGCGTGCAGGATTTGCGTTCCGATAAAATCAATGGAGTGATCATCTCTAATCCGCCTTATGGAGAACGTTTGTCAGATGATGCAGGGGTTGCCAAGCTTTATGCTGAAATGGGTCAAGTATTTGCGCCTCTGAAAACGTGGAGCAAGTTTATCCTAACTAGTGATGAATCCTTTGAGACCAAGTACGGTAGTCAAGCAGACAAGAAGCGTAAGTTATACAACGGAACCTTGAAAGTGGATCTGTATCAATATTTTGGGCAGCGTGTCAAACGCCAAGAAGTAAAGTAGAAAGGTAAACTCATGACTAAGAAAAGACGGAATCGTCATAAAAATGAAGATCAAGAACCGCAATTTGATTTTGATGATGCCAAAGAGCTAACGGTTGGACAAGCTATGCGAAAAAATGAAGAGGTGGAAGCAGGTGTATTGCCTGGAGATTCTATCTTAGACAAGTATGTGAAGCAACATAAAGATGAAATTGAGGCAGATAAATTTGTGACCCGCCAATACAAAAAAGAGGAGTTAGTTGAAACTCAGAGTCTGGATGATTTAATTCAAGAGATGCGTGAGGCTGTAGAAGAGTCAGAAGCTTCTTCGGAGGAAGTTCCATCTTCTGAAGACATCTTGCCACCCTTGCCTCTGGACGATGAGGAGCAAGGCTTGGATCCTCTATTGCTAGAGGATGAAAATCCAACAGAAATGACTGAAGAAGTGGAAGAGGAGCAAAACCTTTCTCGTCTGGAACAAGAAGAGTCAGAAAAGAAAAGCAAAAAAGGTTTTGTTTTAACCGCTTTGGCGCTTGTATCAGTAATTATCTGTGTCAGTGCTTATTATGTCTATCGTCAAGTAGCTCGTTCGACTAAAGAAATCCAGACTTCTCAATCAACTACGAACACGCAGTCAGATGTAGAAGAATTCAATAATTTATATGATGGCTTCTATACAGATAGTAATAAAACGGCTTTGAAAAATAGCCAGTTTGATAAGTTGAGCCAACTCAAGACCTTGCTGGATAAGCTGGAAGGTGGTCGTGAACATACTCTTGCCAAATCTAAGTATGATAGTCTAGCAACGCAAATCAAGGCTATTCAAGATGTAAATGCACAATTTGAGAAGCCAGCTATTGTTGATGGTGTTTTGGACACTAACGCTAAAGCTAAATCGGATGCTAAATTTACAGATATTAAAACTGGAAATACGGAGCTTGATAAAGTGCTAGATAAGGCTATCAGTCTAGGAAAGAGCCAGCAAACAAGTGCTTCAAGTTCAAGTCAAGCTAGCAGTTCAAACTCAAGTCAAGCCAGCTCAAATACTACTAGTGAGACAAGCTCAAGTAGTTCAAATGCGACTTCAAATGAGACTAGAAGTTCTCGTGGTGAAGTCAATATGGGTGTATCAAGTGCAGGAGTTGCTGTTCAAAGAAGTGCCAGTCGTGTTTCTTACAACCAATCAGCTATTGATGATAGCAATAATTCTGCTTGGGATTTCGCGGATGGTGTTTTGGAACAAATTTTAGCGACTTCACGCTCACGTGGTTATATCACTGGTAACCAATACATCCTTGAACGTGTCAATATCGTTAATGGCAATGGTTATTACAACCTCTACAAGCCAGATGGAACCTATCTTTTTACCCTTAACTGTAAGACAGGATACTTTGTTGGAAATGGTTCTGGACATGCGGACGACTTGGACTACTAAGCAGTCGTTACAAAATTCTTTCTTTTCAAAAGTAAAAATGATAAAATAAAACAAATTAAACAAGAGGAGTGTCAAATGACAAAAGCTAACTTTGGTGTCGTAGGTATGGCCGTAATGGGTCGTAACCTTGCCCTTAATATTGAATCTCGTGGTTACACAGTTGCTATCTACAACCGTAGTAAAGAAAAAACGGAAGATGTGATTGCTTGCCATCCTGAAAAGAACTTTGTACCAAGCTATGACGTTGAAAGTTTTGTAAACTCAATCGAAAAACCTCGTCGTATTATGCTTATGGTTCAAGCTGGACCTGGTACAGATGCTACAATTCAAGCCCTTCTTCCGCACCTTGACAAGGGTGATATCTTGATCGACGGAGGAAACACTTTCTATAAAGATACAATCCGTCGTAATGAAGAATTGGCAAACTCAGGTATCAACTTTATCGGTACTGGGGTTTCTGGTGGTGAAAAAGGTGCCCTAGAAGGTCCTTCTATCATGCCTGGTGGACAAAAAGAAGCCTACGAATTAGTTGCGGATGTTCTTGAAGAAATCTCAGCTAAAGCACCAGAAGATGGCAAACCATGTGTGACTTACATCGGTCCTGATGGAGCTGGTCACTATGTGAAAATGGTTCACAACGGTATCGAGTATGGGGATATGCAATTGATTGCAGAAAGCTATGACTTGATGCAACACTTGCTAGGTCTTTCTGCAGAAGATATGGCTGAAATCTTTACTGAGTGGAACAAGGGTGAATTGGACAGCTACTTGATTGAAATCACAGCTGATATTTTGAGCCGTAAAGATGATGAAGGCCAAGCTGGACCAATCGTAGACTACATCCTTGATGCTGCAGGTAACAAGGGTACTGGTAAATGGACTAGCCAATCATCACTTGACCTTGGTGTACCATTGTCACTGATTACTGAGTCAGTATTTGCACGTTACATCTCTACTTACAAAGAAGAACGTGTACATGCTAGCAAGGTTCTTCCAAAACCAGCTGCCTTCAAATTTGAAGGAGACAAGGCTGAGTTGATTGAAAAGATCCGTCAAGCCCTTTACTTCTCAAAAATCATTTCATACGCACAAGGTTTTGCGCAACTGCGTGTAGCTTCTAAAGAAAACAACTGGAACTTGCCATTTGCAGACATCGCATCTATCTGGCGTGATGGCTGTATCATCCGTTCTCGTTTCTTGCAAAAGATCACAGATGCTTACAACCGTGATGCAGATCTTGCCAACCTTCTTTTGGATGAATACTTCTTGGATGTTACTGCTAAGTACCAACAAGCAGTGCGTGATATCGTAGCTCTTGCGGTTCAAGCTGGTGTACCAGTACCAACCTTCTCAGCAGCTATTACTTACTTTGATAGCTACCGTTCAGCTGACCTTCCAGCTAACTTGATCCAAGCGCAACGTGACTACTTTGGTGCCCACACTTACCAACGTAAAGACAAAGAAGGAACATTCCACTACTCTTGGTATGACGAAAAATAAGTAGGTCTGCCATGGGGAAACGGATTTTATTACTTGAGAAAGAACGAAATCTAGCTCATTTTTTAAGTTTGGAACTCCAAAAAGAGCAATACCGAGTTGATCAGGTTGAGGAGGGGCAAAAAGCCCTCTCCATGGCTCTTCAAACAGACTATGACTTGATTTTATTGAATGCTCATCTGGGGGATATGACAGCCCAGGATTTTGCAGACAAGCTGAGTCGGACTAAGCCAGCTTCGGTCATCATGGTCTTGGACCATCGTGAAGAATTGCAAGATCAGATTGAGACAATCCAACGCTTTGCCGTTTCTTACATCTATAAGCCAGTTATTATTGAGAATCTGGTAGCTCGTATTTCAGCGATTTTCCGAGGTCGGGACTTCATCGACCAACACTGTAGTCAGATGAAGGTTCCAACGTCTTATCGCAATCTGCGTATGGATGTAGAACATCATACCGTTTATCGTGGCGAAGAGATGATTGCTCTGACCCGTCGTGAGTATGACCTTTTGGCTACTCTTATGGGAAGCAAGAAAGTTCTGACTCGTGAGCAGTT
This sequence comes from Streptococcus mitis, assembly GCA_032481955.1. Classification (GTDB taxonomy): domain Bacteria; phylum Bacillota; class Bacilli; order Lactobacillales; family Streptococcaceae; genus Streptococcus; species Streptococcus mitis_DQ. The sequence goes on from JAWERV010000050.1 coordinate 5,043, forward strand.
GTTGGAAAGTGTCTGGAAGTATGAAAGTGCAACCGAAACGAATATCGTGGATGTCTATATCCGTTATCTACGTAGCAAGCTTGATGTAAAAGGTCAAAAAAGCTACATTAAAACCGTGCGTGGTGTCGGTTACACCATGCAAGAATAGAAAAGCAGTTGCAGTTTTGTAACTGCTTTTTTCAAATGGAGAAAGGGATGTTTTTTTGGTATTGACAGAAACGAATAAATGTGTTCCAAGTTTTTTAGGAGGATAAAATAATGAAAGAAACCTTTTATAAAAAAATTGGGTATTTCAATTGTTGCTAGTACTTTGTTAGCTAGTCAGCTACCGACAGTATCTGCTTTGACTGTTATTTCAAGTACAGGCGAGGAGTATGAGGTAAGTGAAACATTACAAGAGAGTCCAGGAACTAATAATTTTTCACTTCCCGATGTTTCACCGACTTATGGTCAATATTATACAAATCAGTCAGAAGTTATTATTGGCAAAAATGATTTAGTTAAGGTAAAAAATACTTTACAATATCCTTACTCTACATCAGCTTATGTAGAGTAAGAATTTCGTGGTGTGGAAAATGGTGATATGAAGACTGGATGGTATAAAGATGGTTCAACATGGTACTATCTAGATCCTACTAATGGAGACATGAAAACAGGTTGGATAAAAGTAGGAGGAAACTGGTATTATCTCAATTCCTCTGGAGCAATGGTTACAGGTAGCCAAACTATTGATGGTAAAGTTTATAATTTCGCCTCATCTGGTGAGTGGATTTAATATTGGAGGGTATATACATGAGACTTTTGAAAAAAATGATGCAAGTTGGATTAGCAGCAATATTCTTTGGCTTTCTAGCTACAAATGTAGTATTTGCAGATACCACAGGTGGACAGTTTGTTGATAAGGATAATAGAAAATATTATATAAAAGATGACCATAAAGCAATCTATTGGCATAAAATAGACGGTAAAACCTACTATTTTGGTGATAGAGGAGAGATGGTTGTCGGTTGGCAATACGTAGAAATTCCTGGAACAGGTTATCGTGATGATTTATTTAATAATCATCCAGTCTTAGAAATTGGCCTTGAGGAGAAGTGGTACTATTTTGGACAAGATGGTGCTTTGCTAGAACAAACAGATAAACAAGTACTAGAGGCAAAAACGTCTGAAAATACAGGAAAAGTATACGGTGAACAATATACTCCTTCTTCTGAAAAGAGAACTTATTATTTTGATAATCATTATGCTGTAAAGACAGGTTGGATTTATGAGGACGGCAATTGGTATTATTTAAATAAGCTAGGAATTTCTGACGATGATTCTTACAATCCACTACCAATTGGTGAAGTTGCTAAGGGTTGGACTCAAGATTTCCATGTTACTTTTGGCATTGATATAAGCAAACCTGCTCCGTGGTATTACCTAGACCCAGAAACTGGTATCATGCAAACTGGTTGGAAACAACTTGGCAATAAGTGGTACTACCTTCGTTCATCAGGTGCCATGGCAACTGGCTGGTATCAAGATGGTTCAACTTGGTATTACTTAGATAATAAAAATGGTGATATGAAAACAGGCTGGCAATATCTAGGTAATAACTGGTACTACCTCCGTTCATCAGGAGCTATGGCAACTGGTTGGTATCAAGATGGTTCAACTTGGTATTATTTAGATAATAAAAATGGTGATATGAAAACGGGTTGGCAATACCTTGGTAACAAGTGGTACTATCTCCGTTCATCAGGAGCTATGACAACTGGTTGGTATCAAGATGGTTCAACTTGGTACTACCTAAATGCAAGTAATGGCGATATGAAGACAGGTTGGTTCCAGGTCAATGGCAACTGGTACTATGCTTACAGCTCAGGTGCTTTGGCAGTGAATACCACTGTAGATGGCTACTACGTCAACTATAATGGTGAATGGATCCAATAATGAAAGAAGCGATTGTGAATGGAAACAATCGCTTTTTTTGTGAAAATATAATAAAATAGATAGGAGAGAATAAATACTTGTATGAAAAGATGAGACGGTTTTTTCGTCTAGTAAAAGGAAAAAATGACAAAAAAAATTGGTGTCGGTCAGGCACATAGTAAGATTATCTTAATAGGGGAGCATGCGGTCGTTTACGGTTATCCTGCCATTTCCCTGCCTCTTTTGGAGGTGGAGGTAATTTGTAAGGTAGTTCCTGCAGAGAGGTCTTGGCGCCTCTATGAGGAAGATACCTTGTCCATGGCGGTGTATGCTTCACTGGAGTATTTGGAGATCAAAGAAGCCTGCATTCGCTGTGAGATTGACTCGGCTATCCCTGAGAAGCGGGGAATGGGTTCGTCAGCGGCTATCAGCATAGCGGCTATTCGTGCGGTTTTTGACTACTATCAGGCAAATCTGCCTCATGATGTACTAGAAATCTTGGTCAATCGGGCGGAGATGATTGCCCATATGAATCCTAGTGGTTTAGATGCTAAGACATGTCTCAGTGACAAGCCTATTCGCTTTATCAAGAACGTAGGATTTACAGAGCTTGAGATGGAGTTATCCGCCTATTTGGTGATTGCTGATACGGGCGTTTATGGTCATACTCGTGAAGCCATTCAAGTGGTTCAAAGTAAGGGCAAGGATGCCCTACCGTTTTTGCATGCTTTGGGAGAATTGACCCAGCAGGCAGAAGAAGCGATTTCACGAAAAGATGCTGAAGGACTGGGGCAAATCCTCAGTCAAGCGCATTTACATTTAAAAGAAATTGGTGTCAGTAGCCCTGAAGCAGACTCTTTAGTTGAAACGGCTCTTAGCCATGGTGCTCTGGGTGCTAAGATGAGCGGTGGTGGGCTTGGAGGCTGTATCATAGCCTTGGCAGACAATTTAACACACGCACAAGAACTAGCAGAAAGATTAGAAGAGAAAGGAGCTGTTCAGACATGGATAGAGAGCCTGTAACAGTACGTTCCTACGCAAATATTGCTATTATCAAATATTGGGGAAAGAAACAAGAAAAAGAGATGGTACCTGCAACTAGCAGCATCTCTCTGACTTTGGAAAATATGTACACGGAGACGACCTTGTCACCTTTGCCAGACCATGCGACAGCTGATGCCTTTTATATCAATGGTCAGCTACAAAATGAGGCGGAGCATGCTAAGATGAGTAAGATTATTGACCGCTACCGTCCAGAAGGTGAGGGTTTTGTCCGTATTGATACTCAAAACAATATGCCGACTGCAGCGGGCCTGTCCTCAAGTTCTAGTGGTTTGTCCGCCTTGGTCAAGGCTTGCAATGCCTATTTCAAGCTTGGATTGGATAGAAGTCAGTTAGCACAGGAGGCTAAGTTTGCCTCAGGTTCTTCTTCTCGGAGTTTTTATGGACCACTAGGTGCTTGGGATAAGGATAGTGGGGAAATTTACCCTGTAGAGACAGATTTGAAACTAGCTATGATGATGTTGGTGCTAGAGGACAAGAAAAAACCAATTTCTAGTCGTGACGGAATGAAACTCTGTGTGGAAACTTCGACGACTTTTGACGACTGGGTGCGGCAGTCTGAGAAGGATTATCAGGATATGCTGGTTTATCTCAAAGAGAATGACTTTGCCAAGGTTGGGGAGTTAACGGAGAAAAATGCCCTGTCTATGCACGCCACGACCAAAACAGCATCACCAGCCTTTTCTTATCTGACGGATGCCTCTTATGAAGCCATGGACTTTGTCCGTCAGCTTCGCGAGCAAGGAGAATCCTGCTACTTTACCATGGATGCTGGTCCCAATGTTAAGGTCCTCTGTCAGGAGAAAGACTTGGAGCATTTATCAGAAATCTTCGGTCAGCGTTACCGCTTGATTGTGTCAAAAACAAAGGATTTGAGCCAAGATGATTGCTGTTAAAACTTGCGGAAAACTCTATTGGGCAGGTGAGTATGCTATTTTAGAGTCAGGGCAGTTAGCCTTGATAAAGGCCATTCCCATCTATATGAAGGGCGAGATTGCTTTTTCTGATAGTTACCTTATTTATTCGGATATGTTTGATTTCGAAGTGGATTTAACGCCAAATCCTGACTATAGTTTGATTCAAGAAACGATTGCTTTAGTGGAAGATTTTCTCGTTTATCGTGGTCAGACCTTGCGACCTTTTTCTTTGAAAATCCGAGGAAAAATGGAACGAGGAGGGAAAAAGTTTGGTCTAGGATCTAGCGGTAGCGTCGTTGTTTTGGTCATCAAGGCCTTGCTGGCTCTCTATGATCTTTCGGTTGATCAGGAACTCTTATTCAAGTTAGCCAGTGCTGTCTTGCTCAAGCGAGGAGACAATGGCTCTATGGGAGACCTTGCCTGTATCGTAGCAGAGGATTTGGTTCTCTACCAGTCATTTGATCGCCAGAAGGTAGCTGCTTGGCTAAAAGAAGAAAATTTGTCGACAGTTTTAGAGCGTGATTGGGGCTTTTCAATTTCGCAAGTGAAACCAACTTTAGAATGTGATTTCCTAGTGGGATGGACCAAGGAAGTGGCTGTATCGAGTCACATGGTCCAGCAAATCAAGCAAAATATAAATCAGAATTTTTTAAGTTCCTCAAAAGAAACGGTAGCTGCTTTGGTAGCTGCTTTGGATCAAGGAGAAGCCGAAAAAATTATCGAGCAAGTAGAAGTAGCCAGCAAGCTTTTAGAAGGCTTGAGCGCAGATATTTACACGCCTTCGCTTAGACAGTTGAAAGAAGCCAGTCAAGATTTGCAGGCTGTTGCCAAGAGTAGCGGCGCTGGTGGTGGTGATTGTGGTATTGCCTTGAGTTTTGATGAGCAATCAACTGAAACCCTAAAAAACCGTTGGGCCGATCTGGGGATTGAGCTCTTATACCAAGAAAGGATAGGACATGACGACAAATCGTAAGGATGAGCACATCCGCTATGCCCTTGAGCAGAAAAGTTCCTACAACAGCTTTGATGAGGTGGAGTTGATTCATTCTTCCTTGCCTCTTTACGACCTGGATGAAATCGATCTGTCGACAGAGTTTGCTGGTCGAAAGTGGGACTTTCCTTTTTATATCAATGCTATGACGGGTGGAAGCGAAAAAGGTAAAGAAATCAATCAAAAGCTGTCTCAGGTGGCAGAAGCCTGTGGGATTTTGTTTGTAACGGGTTCATATAGTGCAGCCCTTAAGGATCCAACAGACGACACTTTTTCTGTCAAGTGTGATCATCCAAATCTCCTTCTTGGAACCAATATTGGATTGGACAAGCCGGTTAAACTTGGTTTGCAGACTGTGACGGAGATGAATCCTTTACTTTTACAAGTGCATGTTAATGTCATGCAGGAATTACTCATGCCTGAGGGAGAAAGGAAGTTTCGAAGCTGGAGATTGCATCTGGCAGACTATAGCAAGCAAATCCCCGTTCCCATTGTTCTCAAGGAAGTGGGCTTTGGAATGGATGTGAAAACCATCGAAAGAGCCTATGAGCTGGGCGTTCAAACATTTGACTTGTCAGGTCGTGGTGGCACCAGCTTTGCCTATATCGAAAACCGTCGCAGTGGTCAGCGTGATTATCTCAATCAATGGGGTCAGTCTACCATGCAAGCCCTTCTCAATGCCCAAGACTGGAAAGACAAGGTTGAACTCTTGGTCAGTGGAGGCGTTCGCAATCCGCTGGATATGATTAAGTGTTTGGTCTTTGGTGCTAAGGCTGTAGGCCTGTCTCGAACAGTTCTAGAATTGGTTGAAAGCTATTCGGTAGAGGAAGTGATTGGCATTGTCCAAGGCTGGAAAGACGATTTGCGTTTGATTATGTGTGCCCTTAATTGTGCCACCATAGCAGATCTGCAAAAAGTAGACTATCTTCTATACGGAAAATTAAAAGAAGCAAATGATCAGATGAAAAAGGCGTAACCGGCGCCTTTTTTCCATCCTCAGACTGAGGTGACTTTTTTGAATTGTGATAAAATAGAAGAGAGAGGATGAAGCTATGAGAAAATTTAAAATCTTTTTATTTATCGAAGTCTGTCTGTTGACAGGAGCTCTGATTTTGATGGTATCAGAGCATTTTTCGCGTTTTCTGCTGATTCTATTTCTCTTTTTGCTTTTGATTCGCTATTACACCGGTAAGGAGGGCAATAACCTTCTTTTAGTAGTGGCAAGCATTCTCTTCTTTTTCATCGTTATGCTCAATCCTTTTGTGATTCTAGCTATTTTTGTTGCGGTTATCTATAGCCTCTTTCTTCTTTATCCGATGATGAACCAGGAAAAAGAGCAGACCAATTTGGTGTTTGAAGAGGTGGTGACGGTTAAGAAAGAGAGAAATCGTTGGTTTGGAAATCTTCATCATTTTTCAAGATACCAGACTTGCCAGTTTGATGATATCAATCTTTTTCGCCTCATGGGCAGGGACACTATTCATCTGGAGAGGGTCATCCTAACCAATCATGACAATGTCATTATCCTCAGAAAGATGGTAGGAACGACCAAAATCATCGTACCTGTCGATGTGGAAGTCAGTCTCAGCGTTAACTGTCTCTATGGTGATTTGACTTTTTTCAATCAGCCCAAGCGAGCCCTCCGAAATGAACACTATCATCAGGAAACAAGAGACTATCTCAAGAGTAATAAGAGTGTCAAGATTTTCTTGACCACTATGATTGGAGATGTTGAGGTGGTCAGAGGATGAAAAAACAAGCCTATGTAATGATTGCTCTCACCTCCTTTCTGTTTGTCTTATTTTTCTCCCACAGCTTGCTGGAAATCCTTGACTTTGACTGGTCTATTTTCCTGCATGATGTCGAAAAAACAGAAAAATTTGTCTTTTTGTTGTTGGTATTCAGCATGTCCATGACCTGTCTCTTAGCCCTGTTTTGGAGAGGTGTCGAAGAGCTTTCTCTAAGAAAAATGCAGGCTAATCTCAAGCGTTTATTGGCAGGGCAAGAAGTGGTTCAGGTTGCAGATCCAGATTTGGATGCCAGTTTCAAGTCCTTGTCAGGTAAACTTAACCTTTTGACAGAAGCGCTTCAAAAAGCGGAAAATCACAGCCTTGCTCAGGAAGAGGAAATCATCGAGAAGGAACGAAAGCGGATTGCTCGGGATTTGCACGATACAGTCAGTCAGGAGTTGTTTGCGGCTCACATGATTTTGTCAGGTATCAGTCAGCAGGCTTTAAAATTGGATAGAGAAAAGATGCAGACCCAGTTGCAGAGTGTCACAGCAATTTTAGAAACGGCTCAGAAGGATTTACGGGTCTTGCTCTTGCATTTGCGACCAGTTGAACTGGAGCAGAAGAGTCTGGTTGAGGGAATTCAAATCCTCCTAAAAGAGCTTGAGGACAAGAGTGATCTCAAGGTTGCTTTCAAGCAAAATGTGACGAAATTGCCTAAGAAAATCGAGGAGCATATCTTCCGTATTCTGCAAGAATTGATTAGCAATACCCTCCGCCATGCCCAGGCATCTTGTTTGGATGTTTACCTCTATCAGTCAGATTTTGAATTGCAGCTGAAGGTGGTGGACAATGGGATTGGTTTCCAGTTAGGGAGTTTAGACGACCTGAGTTATGGACTCCGCAATATCAAGGAGCGGGTTGAAGATATGGCTGGAACAGTTCAACTCTTGACAGCTCCCAAGCAAGGGCTGGCAGTTGATATCCGTATTCCCCTGCTAGATAAGGAATGATAAAGGAGTAAAGATGAAAATTTTACTAGTAGATGACCATGAAATGGTCCGATTGGGCTTGAAAAGCTACTTTGACCTCCAAGACGATGTAGAAGTTGTGGGTGAGGCGACAAACGGGTCTCAAGGCATTGATTTAGCCTTGGAATTGCGTCCAGATGTCATTGTCATGGATATTGTTATGCCTGAGATGAATGGGATTGATGCAACCTTGGCCATCCTCAAAGAATGGCCTGAAGCCAAGATTTTGATTGTGAGCTCTTATTTGGATAATGAAAAAATCATGCCCGTCTTAGATGCAGGTGCTCGAGGCTATATGCTTAAGACTTCTAGCGCAGACGAACTACTCCATGCTGTCCGTAAGGTGGCTACTGGCGAGTTGGCCATTGAGCAAGAGGTCAGCAAGAAGGTCGAATACCACCGCAATCATATGGAACTTCATGAGGAGCTGACTGCGCGTGAGCGAGATGTTCTCCAACTCATCGCTAAGGGCTATGAAAATCAGCGTATCGCAGACGAACTTTTTATCTCTCTCAAGACGGTCAAGACCCACGTGTCCAATATCCTAGCCAAGCTTGAGGTCAGCGATCGTACCCAGGCTGCAGTCTATGCCTTTCAACACCACTTGGTGGGGCATGAGGACTTTTAGATGAGTCTAACATATTTACTTGTCGAACTAGAAGCAGCAAAAGATTCTCAAAAAGCAGGCTCCATGGAAGCCTATATGCGCCATCAATTTTCCTTTCTAGGCATTGCGGCTCCTGAAAGAAATGCACTCTATAAAAAATACTTTCCAAAAGCGAAAAAAACAAAGATTATCGATTGGGATTTTGTAGACACTTGCTGGGAAAAAGAATCTAGAGAATACCAGTGTGTGGCTGCCAATTATTTGAAAGCCATGCAGTCTTATCTAACGGAGAACGATTTGCCTAAGCTTGAGCGGTTAGTCGTCACAAAATCCTGGTGGGATACGGTAGATATCCTAGATCGAGTAGTAGGGAGTTTGGTGTATGACCACCCTGAACTAGAAGAAATAATCTTAAAATGGAGCCTATCAGATAATATCTGGCTGAGACGGGTCGCTATTGACCACCAGTTGTTAAGAAAAGAGAAGACCAATGTTCAATTAATGGAAAAGATTCTGCTTCATAATTTGAACCAAACAGAATTCTTTATCAATAAAGCCATTGGCTGGGCTCTAAGAGACTACTCCAAAACCAATCCAACTTGGGTAGCAGGTTTCATTGAGAAAAACAAGGAAAGAATGGCTGACCTTAGTATCAAAGAAGCAAGCAAGTACCTCTAGCGTGATTGAAAAGCGCGTTCATTACTTGAAAACAGTCGCCCAGTTATGTTATAATAGGCTGTATTTAAAAAATTTTAAGGAGAAATGACAGAATGTCTGTATCATTTGAAAACAAAGAAACAAACCGTGGTGTCTTGACTTTCACTATCTCTCAAGACCAAATCA
>JAWERV010000051.1:0-13671 GCA_032481955.1 Streptococcus mitis
TTTCATCAGACTCACACCCATTCTACACTGGACGTCAAAAGTTCACTCAAGCAGATGGACGCGTGGATCGTTTCAACAAAAAATACGGTCTCAAATAATGATAAAAAGGACAGTTTCGGCTGTTCTTTTTTATTTCTTGAAATCAACTGCTGTTTTCATGTTCCAAACTCGTACTCTTCGAAAATCTCTTTGGTAATTTAATGTTAGGGAATTTATACTAACAATAGACTTTTAGCCTCAAAATTGATAAAATAAAAAAGAAAATAAGATAAAAGGAAACTGTAAATCACCATGATGAACATGCAAAACATGATGCGCCAAGCACAAAAACTTCAAAAACAAATGGAACAAAGCCAAGCTGAACTTGCTGCTATGCAATTTGTTGGCAAATCTGCTCAAGACCTTGTTCAAGTGACCTTAACAGGTGACAAAAAAGTTGTCAGCATTGACTTTAATCCAGCTGTCGTTGATCCAGAAGATCTTGAAACTCTTTCTGATATGACTGTTCAGGCCATCAACTCTGCTCTTGAACAAATCGATGAAACGACTAAGAAAAAATTAGGTGCTTTCGCTGGAAAATTGCCATTCTAAGCATAAGAAAAACAAGCATTCGAGAGAATGCTTGCCTATCGTGGGAGGAACAACTGTTCCTCTTTTTTTACTAAAAATTAAAGAATTCCATGGCCTGTTTGAAAAGCAATTCAGTATACTCTGGGTCTTCTTGCGCAATGGTAACCTGGTCTTGAATCATTTCCAAGTCATCCGTTATCATGCCATCAGCTCCCAAATGAACTGATTTATCAAAGGACTCTGAACTATTGATGGTCCAAACGTACAATTTCTGATCCGTATTCCAAAGCTTGTTGACAAAATTTTCATCTAAAGTTGAATACTCCATGGTGTAACCTGTAGCCTTGGTTCTTGGAAAAATACTATTATAAGGTAGGATGAAAAAGACTGGAATTTGTGAGTCGTAGGCTAGCACCTGATCAATCACATGGTAGTCCAAGGATTGCATTTGGTGCCCATTCTGCTTAAGAACCGTTCCATATTTTCCCATAAATCGTTTCATCATATCTGGGCTATCTTTTCGACTGGTTTTTATCTCAATAAGGAGTTTTTGATGCAATTCATTGGCTTTATTGAGATAGTCATCAAAACTGGACACCTTGCTATGATAACCATTTTCTGAAATATCAAGTTTGGTTAATTCTTTCAAAGTGAGATCCTGTGGATTGGCATTAACTCCTGTCAGATGCTTGATATTGGCATCATGCATCATGACAAACTGGCCATCTTTTGTTTCTTGTACATCCGTCTCAACAAAATCTGGACTTAGTTGGGCTGTCTTTTCTAAAGATTGAACTGTATTCTGCACACCATTCTTATTAGATACTCCCCTGTGAGAAATGATTAAAGGTTTATGTGAAACTGGAGCTTCTAAATAAACATAACCCTCAAGAGCGAAAAAGATACAAGCACAGCCCATCACTCCCCATCTCATCCAGTGGTCTTTCTTTCTCCTTGGTGTGATTTCTAGTTCTTCTCCTGTTAAGAAGGAAACAAACTTAATGAGAAAGTAAGTCAAGGCCATATAGTGGAAATTCTTAATCAAGACAAAGTTAATCATTCCCATCACAAGAGATTCCTTATGGGTCAAACCATCCATCAGTGCCTGACTTGCCAAGATTGGAATCAATAAAAGAATGAAAAATAGGTAGGTTTTAACAATAATCCAAAGCAAGTTCCAAGTATAAAACCAGGAGTGCTTTCTTGTCTTCTCTAGACTGTATCTGACAGCTTCTTTGACTGTTTTCTTCTCAAATAAAAGCTGAGATAGGGCAAACATGAAACGCACTGAAATGTAAAATAGAAGTAGAGCCAGAATAGTAACCACTATACCCAGAAGCCAATACTTGTCTTCCACATAATCAACGATAAAGTCTGGAATGACAATTTTATTGAGATAGTAAATCTTTAAAATCTTTCGAATCAATGGAAAGAGCATCATGACATAAAAGAAGATAAAGGTTATCTTGGAAATCGTCACTTGCTTCATAAACAAGAAACTCTGACGAAAGACCTTGCGACTATACTCCAGCAGGGTTCTCCTTTCATGATAGAGGAGGTGTCGAGCTCCGATAAAGAGAAGTCCTATCTGGTAATAGGCGACCAGTAAATTAACAATCACCAGAACAAATAAAGCGAGACTAACAAAGGGAGAACCCTTTATAATAGCGAAAATATTATTGTAGGAAAGAAAGAGATAACCTGTCTGACGGAGTAACAGTCCAGCAATCCAAGAATTAAGCGGTAACCAGACAAACTCAATCATCATAAATATCAAGAAAAAGAGAAAGAGAATTTTATCTAGATTAAAGTATATCTGCTTAAAACCTAGATTTTTAGGTTTTTCAGGTTTCATAGGCACTCCTAGTCAAATAATTGAGACAAGTCCAAGCCTCCAAAAGGATTGTTCGAGAGACTATTTTCTGTCCCTAACAATTCTCTAGCTTGATCCGACTCTAGAAAGGACTCGTAAACACGCGCCGTCATACGAGCATCCTCTAAACTATTATGAGACTGACCTTGAAATCCAAGAAATGAGGCAACAGTTTGCAACTTGAGATTAGCAATACCATGTAAATCCGAACTCCGACGTTCAAAAGCTTCATCATACAAGTCCACCTTATACTGCTGGCTGTAATCTAAACCATGCTCTGCTAGAATAGGCAAATCACTTTTAGCAGCATTGTAGCCAACCATGGGTAAAGAACCCACAAACTCTTGGAATTCTTTTATAACTTCCTCCACTGGAGGAGCATCTTTTAAGGTCTCAGCCGTAATCCCTGTCAAACCATTGATAAAACTCTTTAGAGGCACACTAGTATGGACATAGGAATCATAGGCATCGATTTCCTGACCATCTCTAAAACGCACTGCCGATACTTGAATCAAGTGTGTTTGCCCTTCATGCTGATTAAATTCTAAATCGAAAGCAATGTAATCTTCTAATCGTTCCATTCTATACTTCTCCCATACGGTTATTTTACTTGAGCAACTATACTATTTAGAAATAAAAGAAGCCATCAGGTTAGCATTTAACCTAAACAGCTCCTTGATTATCCTCCAAATAAACGAGCAAAAAAGCCTTTCTTAGTGGATTGGACTTCTTCTTTTGCTTGGTCCAGCTCTAGCTTAAGATTTTCTTGATCCTTCATTGCTTGAAGGGTCAATTGTTGCTGCTGATCGAGTTGTTTGTCTTTCTCAGCAATCTGACGGTCTTTGATACGCATCTGCTCGTCTTTTTCTGATAACTGACGATCCTTGGCTTTTAATTGTTCATAGAGACGAAGAATTTCTGCATTCTTCTCATCAACCAGAATCTCCATCAGTTCACGTTGCTTGACATCTTCACTGACAGGCTCATCTTCAAAAATCGTTTTTTTATAGATTTCTTCTAGCTTAATCAAGCCACTTCTGGTAACAACTGTTACCCCTTTGTCATTTTTATCTGTGTCTTCTTCTGGTAATTCTTTGACACGGTTATTGATTGCTTGGCGAGATAATCCTAAGACCTCTGCAATCTCACTGACGGTCATTTCAATACTCATAATATCCTCTGAAACGTTTTCTAGCTTTTCTTTACTTAAATCTTATCATAAGCTAGAAAAACTGTCAAATTTTCGCTTAATTTAAGGCCTTCAAAAAGGCTAATAAGACTTGAGCAGAGCGATGTCCAGCTTCAATAATAAACTCATCAAAAGAGATGTTTGCTTCATGGTTGGCATTGTCACTCATAGCTCGGATGACTAAAACTGGAAGATTAAGAGCATGCGCTGCCTGAGCAATAGCTGCCCCCTCCATCTCAACGGCTAAAACTTCTGGGAAATGGGACTTAATCGCTTCTATCCTATCATTTCCTGCAACAAAACTATCTCCTGTAGCAATCAAACCAAGATGCCAGTTCTGGTCCAATTGAGATAAACTCTCTTGAATTTTGGCAACAAAGGTTTTATCTGATTCGAAATACAGCGGTTGTTGCGCCATTTGTCCATAAGCATAGTCAAAAGCTGTAACATCCACGTCATGATAGGCTAATTTGTCAGCAATCACAACATCCCCAATAGCAATACCTTCTGCTACTGCCCCAGCTGATCCCGTATTAATTAAAGCATCCACTTGAAAATGGTCAGCCAAAATCGCCACACTCATAGCAGACATGACCTTACCAATTCCACTTTCTACAAGAACGACTTCATGAGAGGCAATGGTTCCTGTGTGATAGGTATTGCCTAAAACAACTTGCTCCTGGGCATTGTCTAAATGCTGGACCAGATAAGCCAGTTCTTCTGGCATAGCCGCAATAATTCCTATTTTCATTTCAATTCCTTTTCTATTACAACAGTTTCATTGCTAAGACAAGCAAAATCAAGAGAAAGATGACTGCGAATAAGATTTTATTTAATTTAGAATTGAAGACATTTCTCTTGGTATTTTCAATGCGACGGCTTTTATGAATAGACGGTTCGACCTGAATCTTCAAAGTTTCCTGGCTAAAACCATGTTCCCTAGGATTGGCATAACCAAAACGGGAAGAAGAGGTTGGTAAAATCTTGGTCTCCTCATCATCTAGCAAAGGGGGACCCGAAATTTTTTCGCCTCTATTAGCTCTTTCAATCATTTCATCCGTTAATAAAGGTTTACCCATACTGACCTCCTCTATTTTTTGTGCAATTCCCAATACTGAACAGCCATAATTGTCTTGGCATCACAGATATGACCCGATTGGATTAATTCCTTGGCTTCTTCTAAGCTCACTTCAAGGACTTCCAAGGTTTCATCTTCATCCTGCGGACGTGGATTTTCCACTTTCATCAAATCGCTGGCTAGGTATAATTTTAACTTTTCATTACAAAAGCCAATGGCTGAGTAAAAATCGTACAAGAGTTCTAATTTCCCTGTATAGGTTGTTTCTTCCTCTAATTCACGCAGAGCCGCTGCGACAGGGTCTGTGTTTTCTCCTACTTCCAATTTTCCAGCTGGAATCTCGTAAGACACAGCCTCGATAGCTTTGCGGTACTGCTTGACCAAGATGAGTTTTTGTTCATCCGTTACAGCTAAAACACAGACAGCTCCATTGTGGAAAATCAAATCACGTTGGGCAGTTCCTTTGCCTTCGGGTAATTCAACCTGATCTTGGACCAGTTTAAATATTGGTCCTTGATAGATTTCTTTTCGACTAAGCGTTTTTTCTGCAAATTCCATGATAAGCTCCTACTGATTATTAGGATGATGAGGAAGGCGTGTTGCATATTCGTCTTTGTTAACCTGACGACCACGACCAATAGCAATCGCATCTGCTGGCACGTCTTTGGTAATAGTTGAACCAGCTCCAACAAGAGAATTGTCCCCCAACTCAACTGGCGCAATAATGGTTGAATTCGAACCAACAAAGACATTGTTACCAATGACTGTCTTGTATTTGTTTTTGCCGTCATAGTTGACTGTAATGGTTCCAGCACCGAAATTAACCTTGCTACCCACTTCACAGTTTCCGATATAAGTCAAATGACCAGCCTTAGTATTCTCGCCGATAGAAGACCCTTTAACCTCAACAAAGTTACCAATATGAACTTGGGCAGCTAAACTTGAACCTGGACGAATGTGGGCAGACGGACCGACTGTCACTCCGTCAGCAACACTACTTTCTTCAATCATAGAGTTGGTAATGATAGCTCCTGCTCCGATAGTGCTATCCACCACATAAGTTCCATTTGTCAAAACAGTCTCAGCACCAATTTTCGTTTTCCCTTTCAAGGTAACATTGGCTTCGATTTGAACTTCAGGCGCAATCTCAACATCAATATCAATATAAGTTGCTTCTGGATTGACAAAGCTAACACCATTGACCATGTGCTGATGATTAATGCGACGACGCATCACTGACTCAGCTGTCGCAAGTGCCACACGGTCATTTACCCCAAGACTTTCATCAAAATCTTTCAAAGTATAAGCACCAACTTTTTCACCAGCTTCACGGAAAATTCCAATGACATCTGTAATATAGTATTCGCCTTGAGCGTTATTAGTATTAATATTTTTCAAAGCCTCAAACAAACGCTCGTTGTCAAAGACGTAAGTTCCAGTGTTGATTTCCTTGATTTGTTTTTCAAAATCTGTAGCATCCTTCTGCTCAACAATGCGAAGAACCTCAGCATTCTCATTACGAACAATTCGTCCATAGCCAAAAGGATTATCTGTTTCAGCAGTCAAGATAGTCGCCACATTTTTATGATTGATGTGGAAATCAATCAAGTTTTTCAAGCTTTCACCTGTGATTAAAGGAGTATCTCCTGCAATGACCAAGGTGTGACCTGACAAACCTTCTAAGATTGGCTCTGTCATCATAACCGCATGACCAGTTCCTAACTGTTCAGATTGAGTCACAAATTCTGTCTGTCCAGCCAAGACCTCTTCAACCAATTCTGCCTTGTGTCCGACAACTGTTACTGTCTTTTCAGGTTGGATAGCTCCCACACTACGGAAAACATGTTCCAACATAGAAATACCCGCAACCTTGTGCAACACTTTTGGCAAATCAGATTTCATGCGAGTCCCTTTACCCGCTGCTAAAATAATGGCATAATTTGACATAATCTTCTCTTTTCTCTAGAAATTCCCTTTTATTATACCATATTTCAAATCATTCCGCTCCCTAGAATGAAAAAATGCTCCAAAGTCCTTTCCTTAACCCATTTTTTGAGTATTTTTTTTGATTTTTTCCCATTTTTAAGGTAAAATTATGAGATATGAGAAAGAAAATTAATCCGCTTATTTTATTTGGTTTTTTTGGGATTATGATTTTCATTTTAATCCTGAATCGCCCTCGTTTTGAGGAACATCCTGTAAAAACAAAGTCAAATATCGCGCAAGTAGAAACACAAGCGCTACACAATATAGATAAACCAGTGATTGATGTTTCTGGTTGGCAGCGTCCTGAGGAAATTAATTACGATACTCTGTCTCAAAACATTTCTGGAGCTATCGTTCGCGTCCATAGTGGTGCTCAAACGTCCAAAGAGAACGATGCTTCCTTTGTTAATGGGGTAGATAAGGCCTTTAAAACCCATATTACCGAGTTTCAAAAACGAAATGTCCCAGTTGGTGTCTATGCCTTTGTAGCTGGAAAAAGTGTTCAAGAAATGGAAAAGGCCGCTGAAGTTTTTTATAACGCTTCATCTCCATACAGCCCTAGCTACTATTGGCTAGATGTGGAAGACAAAACCATGTCCAATATGAACGAGGGTGTTGAAGCTTTCCGAGCAAAGCTAGAATCACTGGGTGCTAAAAACATCGGAATCTACGTCGGAATCTACTTCATGGAAGAACACAGTATTGATACAGACAAGTTTACCTCTGTTTGGATTCCTTCCTATGGTTCTGACTCAGGATTTTACGAGGCAACTCCTAAGACTGATTTAGATTACGACATTCATCAGTACACTTCTAAAGGAAAAATTGCTGGCTTTGACCACGATTTGGATATCAACGTCATCTCTTCCCTAAAAAACAAAGAAGAAACCTTTAGAAAACTCTTTTTAAAACCTTAAAAGCATTTGTTTACCATTTGCTTTTTCTTTTTGTGTTTGATTATGATACAATATAGTAAGGAGTTTTTGAAATAGAAATAGTTGGAGGAAGTATATGTTCTCATGGTTAGCACGCCTTATTAAAGGGATTGTCATTGCTCTTGGATTTATCCTACCGGGAATTTCTGGAGGAGTTCTAGCAGCAATCTTAGGAATTTATGAACGGATGATTGGCTTTCTGGCCCATCCCTTTAAAGATTTTAAAGAAAATGTTTTGTACTTTATTCCAGTTGCCATCGGTATGCTTCTGGGAATCGGCTTATTTTCTTATCCGATTGAATACCTGCTTGAAAATTATCAGGTCTTTGTCTTATGGAGCTTTGCAGGTGCCATCATTGGTACAGTTCCTAGCCTCCTCAAGGAATCAACTCGAGAATCTGACCGAGACAAGATTGATTTGGCTTGGTTCTGGACAACCTTTATCATTTCTGGTTTAGGACTCTATGCCTTAAATTTTGTCGTTGGAACCTTAAGTGCCAGCTTTCTTAATTTCGTCCTAGCAGGCGCACTATTGGCCCTTGGTGTATTGGTTCCTGGTCTTAGTCCATCAAATCTACTTTTGATTTTGGGTCTCTATGCTCCTATGTTGACTGGTTTTAAAACCTTTGACCTCTTGGGAACCTTCTTCCCGATTGGAATCGGTGCAGGTGCAACTCTCATTATTTTTTCAAAATTGATGGATTATGCCTTAAACAACTACCACTCACGCGTCTATCATTTCATCATCGGTATCGTCCTATCAAGTACCCTTTTAATCTTGATTCCAAATGCAGGAAACGCTGAAAGTATCCAATACACAGGCCTTTCTCTTGTTGGGTATGTCATCATCGCTTTCTTCTTTGCACTGGGAATCTGGCTTGGTATTTGGATGAGCCAATTGGAGGATAAGTATAAATAATGGCAAAAAAAGTTAAAATCAAAAAAACATTGGTGGAACAAATCCTGTCTAAAGCAGGTGTCCCACATCAGGGGATTCAACTCAATGCCCTTGAAGGAGAACTTCCTCAAGATTATGAACGAGATCAAATTTTCAAAACCTTGGCTCTTTTGGGAGACAAGACAGGACCGATTATCGGAATTGTACCTATCACTCAACACCTGTCTGAAAAGAAACTAGCCAAAATTTCTGGTAATAAAAAAGTGAGTATGATTCCACAAAAGGACTTAGAAAAAACAACTGGTTACATTCATGGAGCCAATAACCCTGTCGGCATTCGTCAGAAACACAATTATCCCATTTTTATCGATAAGATTGCTCTAGACTTGGATCAAATGATTGTCTCTGCTGGGGAAGTTGGTCACAGCATTATCGTGACTCCACAAGACTTGGCTAACTTTGTAAAAGCTGACTTTGCAGATATCTTGGAGGGCAGCCAAGAATGAAACTCTACTTTGTCCGCCACGGTCGTACCCTCTGGAACCAAGAAGGACGCTTTCAAGGTGCTAGTGGAGATTCTCCCCTTCTTCCTGAATCCATTGAAACCCTAAAACAACTAGGCCAGTATCTCAAGGATGTTCCTTTTAATCAGATTTATTCAAGTGATTTACCTCGAGCGGTCAAATCTGCTGAAATTATCCAAAGTCAACTCCAGACACCCTGTCCTTTAGAAAGTGTTCCCAATCTCCGTGAATGGCAACTGGGGAAGTTGGAAGGTTTGAAAATTGCAACCTTGGAAGCTATTTATCCGCAACAAATCAAAGCTTTCCGATCTAATCTTGCCAAGTTTGACACTCAAATGTTCGGAGCCGAATCCCTCTATAACACCACGCAACGGACCATCCAATTTATCAAATCACTTAAAGATAGTCCAGCTGAGCGTATTCTAATTGTCGGTCACGGCGCCAATCTTACTGCCAGTCTTCGTACTCTTCTAGGCTATAAAGAACCACTTCTTCGTAAAGATGGAGGTCTAGCAAATGCCAGCCTAACCATTCTAGAAACCTATGACTTTGAAACATTTACTCTTGATACTTGGAATGATACTTCCTATCAATAACAGAACTTGATTTTAGCGTCAAGTTCTTTTTAGTTTTGAAAGATTATCCGTGAATTTCTTGGCTATTTATGATAAAATGGGAGTATCGCAAAAAATGACTCATCGTATTCAATTTTGAGTAAAACTAGGAGGATCCCATGTCAACAGAACATATGGAAGAACTAAATGACCAGCAGATCGTTCGCCGTGAAAAAATGGCTGCGCTCCGTGAACAAGGAATCGATCCTTTCGGAAAACGTTTTGAACGCACTGCAAATTCACAAGAATTAAAAGATAAATATGCCGACCTCGATAAAGAACAATTACACGATAAAAACGAAACAGCTACTATCGCAGGACGCTTGCTAACTAAACGTGGTAAAGGTAAAGTTGGATTTGCCCACCTTCAAGATCGCGAAGGTCAAATTCAAATCTATGTTCGTAAGGATGCTGTCGGTGAAGAAAACTACGAAATCTTCAAAAAAGCAGACCTTGGTGACTTCCTTGGTGTTGAAGGCCAAGTGATGCGTACAGATATGGGAGAACTCTCTATCAAGGCGACTCACATTACACACTTGTCTAAGGCCCTTCGTCCACTTCCAGAGAAATTTCACGGTTTAACAGACGTTGAAACAATTTACCGTAAACGTTACCTTGACTTAATTTCTAACCGTGAAAGCTTTGAGCGTTTTGTCACTCGTTCAAAAATCATCTCTGAAATCCGTCGTTACCTTGATCAAAAAGGTTTCCTTGAAGTGGAAACACCTGTTCTTCACAACGAAGCTGGTGGTGCTGCTGCTCGCCCATTTATCACCCACCACAATGCCCAAAATATTGACATGGTGCTTCGTATCGCGACTGAGCTTCACTTGAAACGCCTTATCGTGGGTGGTATGGAGCGTGTCTATGAAATTGGCCGTATCTTCCGTAACGAGGGAATGGATGCTACTCATAACCCTGAATTTACTTCTATCGAAGTGTACCAAGCTTATGCTGACTTCCAAGACATCATGGACTTGACTGAAGGCATTATCCAACATGCTGCTAAATCAGTCAAAGGCGATGGTCCTGTTAACTATCAAGGTACTGAAATCAAGATTAACGAGCCATTTAAACGTGTTCATATGGTGGATGCTATCAAAGAAATTACTGGTGTCGATTTCTGGCAAGACATGACTTTGGAAGAAGCCAAAGCTATTGCTGCTGAGAAGAAAGTTCCTGTTGAGAAGCACTACACTGAAGTTGGCCACATCATCAATGCCTTCTTTGAAGAGTTTGTTGAAGAAACCTTGATCCAACCAACCTTTGTCTATGGACATCCAGTAGCTGTATCTCCACTGGCTAAGAAAAATCCTGAAGACCAACGCTTTACTGACCGTTTCGAGCTCTTCATCATGACTAAGGAGTACGGTAATGCCTTTACTGAGCTCAACGATCCAATCGACCAACTTAGCCGTTTTGAAGCCCAAGCTAAAGCTAAAGAACTTGGTGACGATGAAGCGACAGGTATCGACTACGACTACATCGAAGCCCTTGAATACGGTATGCCACCAACAGGTGGTTTGGGAATCGGTATCGACCGTCTCTGCATGCTCCTCACTGACACAACAACTATCCGTGACGTATTGCTCTTCCCAACAATGAAATAATCCCTTATCCTCTGGTACTTGCCAGAGGATTTTTTCATGGCCAAAAGAAATAGACTGAAGTTTTCACCTCAGTCTATTTTTCTGTCGGACTTTAGAAAGGAAGTTTCTTTCTTATACTCAATGAAAATCAAAGTGCAAACTAGGAAGCTAGCCTCAGGTTGCTCAAAGCACTGCTTTGAGGTTGTAGATAAGACTGACGAAGTCAGTTACACATATCTACGGCAAGGTGAAGCTGACGTGGTTTGAAGAGATTTTCGAAGAGTATTAGTCTTCTTTTTTCTTACGAGCTACAAGTCCGAATGCACCCAACATTCCAAGAAGTCCAAGACTAGCTAGACCAGCCTTATCCTCTGTACCAGTATTTGGTAATTCCTTCTTGTCATTAGAGCTTGGTTGCTCTTGATTGATTGGTTTTTTCACTTTCTTATAGTGATATAGGGTATTTCCTTTAGCATCCGTTGTTGAATGACTAAACTCATATCCTTCCAACTCTATCGGATTGTGTTTTCCTTCTTTATCTGAAGTAATACGGTTTCCATTTTCATCTAGATATTCCGTTACAATCTGCACAGTTGAACCACCATTTTGAGCAATTGCTCCGCCACCATTTTGTGATTTAGGTGTTACCGTAACTGGTACATCCACTGTAATAATACGACCATCAGGTAATTTCACTTTCACTTTAACAACTGGTTTTGTTCCTGGTGTTTCTGTTGTTGGAATTTCCCCGACTTCAACAATTTCCCATCCTGGTTCTTTTGGTAAATCAATATGTCCTTTTACATCATCTGGTGTGATTGGTGTTCCTTGTGGTACAACAATTTGTCTTACGGTTGGCGTAACGATGACTGGTACATCGACAGTAATCTTACGACCATCTGGTAATTCAATCTCTACTGAAACAACTGGTTTTGTTCCTGGTGTTTCTGTTGTTGGAATTTCTCCTACTTTTGTTACCTTCCATCCATTTGGTAAGTCGATATGTTTCTTAACATCTTCTGGCGTAACTGGTATTCCAACTTTAACTACCACAGGCGTAACTTTTGGTGTTACGATAACTGGTACATTTACAGTTACTCGAATTCCATTTGGCAACTCGATAACAACTGGAATACTTGGCCTTTCTCCTGGAATATCCGTTGTAGGTTTATCTCCAATAGAAATAACTTTTGCTCCTTTTGGAATGTGTTTTTCAACATCCTCATTAGTAATTGGATCTCCCTCTTTTTTAACAATGTCTTCAATAGGTGTTACAGTTACTGGTACATCTACTGTATAAGATTTACCGTTTGGTAATGTAATCGTTACTTTAACTGGATCTTTCTTACCTGGCGTTGTTAAGTCTGGAATGTTTGCAACATTCGTTACTTTACCACCTTCTGGAATCTTAATTCCTTTTGTGTAATCCTCTGGGGTTAACGGTGTTGTGGTTACTGGTGTTTCAATCGGTGTTGGTTTTGTTTCAACTACTTTAATAGTGGCTGGAACTTCAACTAACACTTTTCCATCTTTATCTTTTACAACTACTGTAACTGGTTTATCCCCTGGAGTTGTTCCATCATATGGAGTTGTTTGTCCTTCTGGAACTTTGTATTCGAATGTTGAACCTTCTGGATAGTCACTTGGTGTGATACTATCTTCAGCTTTAGGTTTATCCTTATCTTCAGCATTTACTGGAGTTAATTGTTCTTTACCTTGAACGACTTTAATCTTCGCAGGTACTTCTACAAGTGTATCTCCATCTGAATCTTTCACAACTACAGTAACATCTTTATCACCTGGTGTTGAACCATCGTAGGCTTCTGTTTTTCCTTCTGGAGTCTTGTACTCAAATGTTGATCCTTCTGGATAATCATCTGGTGTAATGCTATCTTGTGGTTTTGGTTTCTTATCATTTTCAGCATTTACAGGGACATATTGTGTCTTAGGTTCTACTACTACAATTGTCGCTGGAATTTCTGTAATTGGTTGTCCATTCAGCTTAGCTACTACCGTTACAGGTTTCTCACCTGGTGTTGTTGTATCTACTGGAGTGTTATCTTTATATTCAAATGTTGTTCCAGTTGGGAAATCATTTGGATTAATGTTTTCTTTTGGATCTGGCTGTTTCTTAGCTGGATCTACTGGTACATATTTAGGATAGCTTTCCACTACACGTACTGTAGATGGTACTTCAACTAATACTTTATCCCCTTGTTTCACAACAACAGTAACTTTCTTATCCCCTGGTGTAGATGTATCTACTTCTTCTTTATACTCAAACGTCGCATCATCTGGGTAATCATTCGGATCAATACTATCTTCAGGTGATGGTTGTTTCTTACCTTCATCTACTGGAACGATTTGTGGATTTCCTTGAACGACCTTCACTTTTGTTGGTACTTCTACAAGTTT
>JAWERV010000052.1:0-13482 GCA_032481955.1 Streptococcus mitis
AACAGCGTTAAATACGTCTGATACTTCTGAACGAGTTGCACGTGGTTTTTCAGTCATTGTTTCAAGCATGTTTGTTGCAGTGATAACAACTTTACCAGCGGCATTAACTTTCTTGATGATCATTTTTTGGTAAACTGGAACCATTTCGAATGGTACTTCGATACCCATGTCACCACGAGCAATCATGATACCGTCAGCAGCTTCGATGATTTCATCCAAGTTGTCGATACCTTGTTGGTTTTCGATTTTTGCGAACAATTGAACGTGTCCATTTCCAGTTTCTTCACAGATTGCACGAACTTCGTTTACGTCTTTTGCAGTACGTACAAATGAAATAGCGATGAAGTTGATACCTTGTTCAAGACCAAAGCGGATGTCATCGTTATCACGTTCAGCAAGAGCTGGGAAAGGAATTTTAGTGTTAGGAATGTTAACACCTTTTTGTTTAGCAATTACGCCATCGTTTTCAACTTCAACTTCAAACTCACGGGCTGCGTCATCTTTAGCAACCACACGAAGACCAAGTTTACCATCGTCAACCAAAACTTGACGGCCAACTTCAACATCATCATAGATATCAAGAGCACCAGCAACGTTCAATGCAATCACATCACGAGTTGATTTGATTCCTTGTTTAGTTGCAACACGGATTTTCTCACCAGTTTTGTATGAGTACTCTTTTGCATCTCCTTCAAACAATTCTGTACGGATTTCTGGTCCTTTTGTGTCAAGAAGGAAACCAACTTTTTTACCTGCAAGTTTTTCAGCAAGTTTAACAGTCGCCATACGGTCACCTTGTTCTTGGTGGTCACCGTGTGAGAAGTTGAAACGGAATGTGTTAGCACCAGCTTCAATCAATTTAGCAATGTTTTTAGCTGAAGCTTCAACATCAAGTTTTTCACCCCAGTATCCGTCATCACCGAATTTTTTACCACCACGGATTTCTACCGCAGGTCCCAAAGTTGCAACGATTTTTACACGTTTGTTCATGATTTTTGTGACTCCTTTATATATATGACCTTTTTGGTCTTATTAACTAAATTATAAATTATGACAAGCTCTTATTCAAGCTAGATAGTTCAAGGTCAGCCTTGTGTGGGTTGTTAACCACAATCTTACCATCAGCAGTCAAGCTAAACAATGCTCCTTCTTCTGCAGTACCAAGAATTGGGTTTTCAACCATTTTCTCATTACGGATACCAACCGCAACACCACCGATACCTTCTTTAAGAAGTTTAACGGCATGAGCACCCATACGTGACGCCAAAACACGGTCACGCGCAGTTGGAGAACCACCACGTTGAATATGACCAAGTTCTGTCACACGAAGGTCGCTTGTATCCCCAGCTTCTTTAAGTTTTTGACCAAATTCAGCCGCTGACATCACACCCTCAGCCAAGACGATGATATTGTGTTTTTTACCACACTCATAACCAGCTTTGATGCTTGCTACGATATCTTCCATCTTGAAGCCTTCTTCAGGGATGATGATTTCATCAGCACCAGTTGCAATACCAGCCCAAAGAGCGATATCACCAGCATTACGTCCCATAACTTCGATAACAAAAGTACGACGGTGACTTGATGATGTATCACGAATCTTATCGATAGCGTCCATAGCAGTCGTAACCGCTGTGTCAAAACCGATTGTGAAGTCTGTACCAACGATATCGTTATCGATTGTACCTGGAAGACCGATAGCTGGGAAGCCATGCTCAGTCAAACGCATAGCACCGTGGTAAGATCCGTCACCACCGATAACAACTACACCTTCAATCCCGTGTTTTTTCAATTGCTCAATCCCTTTAAGTTGCCCTTCAAGTTGAGCGAACTCTGGATAGCGAGCTGAGTGAAGGAAAGTACCACCACGAGAAATGATGTCTCCTACTGAAGCGGCATCTAATGGATGAATTTCACCAGCAACCATACCAGCATATCCATCATAGATACCAAATACTTCCATTCCTTCTGAAATTGCTTGACGAACAACTGCACGGATGGCAGCATTCATACCAGGGGCGTCTCCACCACTAGTCAAAACAGCAATACGTTTCATATTGGTTTATGCTCCTTTTTCTTTTAACATTCTTATTGATTATACCACATTTGATTTTAAAATTCTTCTATTTTCCGTATTTTTAGCGATAAATCGTTTTCATAACCATTCCATTCAATTTCGCTTCTAATTCATCAGATTTAGTTACAAAATGATGAGGAGATACAATCGTTCTCTGTTCCTCTTCATACCTAATGATGACTGGAATTGGGCCTTTATATTGCTCTAAAATACGTGAAATTTCCTGATCCGATTCATGATTTTTCACTTGAATCCAAAAGCGCTCAGCCACTGCTTCTCTTATTTCTTGTGCAATCATTTGCAGACGGCCATCACGGGACTGGACTTTCCCTCTGATATAGTAGAAGGCTCCTTCTCTTACTTCCTGCCCAATCTGTCGATATAAATCTGAAAAGAGAGTGACATCCAATTTTTTCTTACTGTCATCTACCTGTAAAAAGGCCATATTTTCACCCTTTTTGGTGCGAATGGTTTTAATTTTTTGAATTTCTACCAAGATAATGGAGTGACTATTTT
This sequence comes from Streptococcus mitis, assembly GCA_032481955.1. Classification (GTDB taxonomy): domain Bacteria; phylum Bacillota; class Bacilli; order Lactobacillales; family Streptococcaceae; genus Streptococcus; species Streptococcus mitis_DQ. Next base: position 2,594 of record JAWERV010000052.1, read on the forward strand.
CTGACAAATTTCCGATTGGTGTAATCGGATAAATAGCCTTACTTGCAATAGCTTGTAGGGGATGTTTGCTAACTCCTACTCCTAAAAGTTCTTGTTCCATATAGAATTTTTCTTGTTCCGTCCAATCTTCCGATTCCTGCCAACTATATATCGTATCACCGAACAAGCTTCCTAACTCTTTCACAAATTCAAATAGATTAGCTAAATTATTGAATACTTTTTGACGATTTTTCTCAAATGAATCGAAAAGACCAACTTTTACTAATGGTTCTAGCAGAGGAAGTTTCAGATAATTCTCAGGTAATTTAGCTATAAAATCTTCAATGTTAGAATAAGGTCTATTTTCAATAATCCAGAGAGCCAAATCATTGCTGACCCCTTTAATTGATTTCAGACCTAGATAGATGGACTTGTTAGCAATTTTATCGTGATAGGGGATGGTATTGATAGATAACGGTGCTACTTCAAAGCCTGCTTCAAGAGCATCTGTTAGATAATCACTGTTGGCAGAATTTAACATGACCTGATAAAAGATGGATGGATAATGTGTTTTGAAATAGGCCAACTGGAAAGCCAAGGCTGAGTATGCATAGGCATGAGATCTATTAAATCCATAACCTGCAAACTTTTCCATGACATCAAAAACCTGCTCTGCCTTTTTCGCAGTATGACCAGCTTCTAATGAACCTTGAATAAAGGAAGCCCTCATCTCATGCATGGCAGAGGCATCCTTTTTCCCCATAGCCCGACGCAAAATATCGGCTTTCCCAAGACTAAATCCAGCAAAACGCTGAGCAACCTGCATAACCTGCTCTTGATAGAGCATAATTCCGTAGGTTGGAGCCAAAATATCCTCCAGTACTGGATCCAGAACAGTCACTTCTTCTTGCCCATGCTTTCTAGCTACAAAATTATTGATGTAATCACTAGCACCTGGCCGATTTAGGGAAGTAGTTGCTACGACATCTTCAAAACAGACAGGTTGAACACGCTTAAGCAGACGAATGGCACCAGGTTGTTCAAATTGAAAGATACCTTTTGTATTGCCAGAGGCAAATAGAGCTAACGTTTCTTTGTCTTCCAAATCAATTTCGTTGATAACTATCTTAACACCTTCTGTTTCTGCAAGTAATTCTTGCATCTTCTGGACAAAGGTCAAATTTCGTAGTCCCAGAAAATCCATCTTCAAAAGTCCACTTGCTTCAACTCCATGAGCATCATACTGAGTCAGTGGGATTTCGTCACCATGCTTTAGAGGGATGTAATTGGTCAAGTCTTGGTCGCTAATGACAACACCAGCCGCATGGACAGAGGTTTGTCTTGGATAGCCCTCTATCTTGCAAGCAATCTCAAAGGCTTTTTGGTATTCTAACTTACTATTGATTTGCTGACGAAACTGTAGATTGCCCTCATAGGCTGACTTAAGATTATCACGAAAACTGATTTTCTTGGTAATTGCAGATAATTCATACTCTGGCACACCAAAACGTTTTAAAACATCTCGCAGAGCTTGCTTGGCCCCAAAGGTAGAAAAAGTAACGATTTGAGCCGCATGTTTACTGCCATATTTATTGCCAACATATCTGATAAAATCTGGACGATAAATATCAGGAATATCGATATCAATATCAGGCATGGTATAGCGTTCACGATTGAGGAAACGTTCAAAAATCAAATTTTTCTCTACTGGGTCAATCCCTGTAATGTCTAAGGCATAAGAAACCAAGCTACCAACTGCAGAACCTCGTCCCATGCCCATATAATAGCCATTCGAACGTCCGAAACGCAATAAATCCCAAACAACCAAGAAATAATCATCAAAGCCCATATCATGAATAACAGCCAATTCTTGGTCTAGACGGTCTTGATATTCTTTACTAGACAACCTCTTCTGAGCAAGTCCCAGTTCAGCACGTTCTCTCAACTCTTCTACTGCTGGTCTAGCTGGATTAAAGCGAGGCAGTTTCAGACTAGTATCCAAATCATAAGAAATACCTAAAATAAGCTTTTCTAAATTATCCAAGGCTTGAGGAAAACGTTCTTGGAATAGTTTCTCTAAAGAACTTGCAGATAAAAGCACATCTTGTCGTGAGCGCAAGGGGACTTCTCTGAGGGGGAGATTTTCTTTAATCGCTGTTAACACTTGTAGAACTTCTCTATCCCTGCTTTCAAAGGCATTAACCCGATATAGTGGCAAAATTGGATGATGAAATTCGCTGGTCAGTGTTTCTGGATAAACTCCAATATAGTAATCATATCCTAGATTTAGCGACTCAATCTCTTCAAAATAAGGCACAATGACCGCAATATCCTCCAGGTATTGGGACAGGACCGACCAAGTTTTCTCCCCCTGCATCTTGGCTGTTGAAAGCTTCATCAACTGCTGATAGCCCACACTAGATAGAGCTAAAAAGCGCAGATTTACTTCCTGCTCATCCACTAAAAGAGTCATTTCAAGCCCTAATAGAGGATGAATGCCGTATTTTTTTGTAATCTCTAGAAAGTCGAAAGCCCCATATAGGTTATCAATATCCATCATAGCCAGATGAGTGTAGCCATAGTCTTTAGCTGCTCTCACATACTTGTCTATCGAAATAACGCTCTCCATAAAACTATAAACTGTTTTTGTATCTAGTTGTGCGATCAATTTACACTTCTCCTCTATCCTTCTCACGTTCTCACTATATTATACCATTTTCAAAAAAGAAAGATAAAACCAATAACTCCTATCTCTGTTTTATCCTTAAAGTAAAATTTTTTGAACGAAAAAAGTAAAAATACATTTAAAGAATCAAATGCTCCGATAATTTTTTTACTTTTTTATCCCAAGAAGTGAATATATCTTTTAAACTAGAAAGATATATTCACTTAACTTAGTTACTATGATAACTTATTTCAAGCTATAGAATAGTACTTGTTTTTCATATAAACGATATTCATTATTATTGAATTAATTTCTTTCTTACTTAATGGTTCCATTTATCCTATTTTTTTGATATAATAACCTTAATTATTTTTTATAAGGAGGTTTTATGCGCTTTAATCAATTCAGCTATTTATCACTTCCAAGAAATACTATTTTATATGAATTTAAAAAGTATGGATTTGATTTTCCATCTGAGATGGCAGATAAAAAGATGTTAGAGGCTTTTCTAAGTCGTGTCTTTTTTACTTATCAAGACATCAATTATCCACTCTCCATCTTAGCAGTTGATAAAGAAACAGACTTTCTGACTTTTTGTCAGTCAGAAAGAGAGTTGACTGCAGATATTTTCTATACTGTAGCCTTTCAACTCCTAGGTTTTTCTTATTTGGTTGACTTCGAAGACAGTGATGTTTTTCGTAAAGAGACTGGATTTCCTATTGTATACGGTGACTTGATTGAAAATCTCTATCAGTTACTCAGTACTCGTACTAAAAAAGGGAACACTCTTATCGACCAACTTGTCAGTGATGGTCTTATCCCTGAAGATAATGACTATCACTACTTTAACGGCAAGAGCTTGGCTACTTTTTCTAGCCATGATGCCATTCGAGAGGTGGTCTACGTTGAGTCTCGTGTCGATACTGACCAAAAAGGGCTACCAGACCTAGTCAAGGTTAGCATTATTCGTCCTCGTTATGACGGGCAAATACCTGCTATCATGACGACCAGTCCCTATCATCAGGGAACAAATGATAAAGCGAGCGACAAAGCTCTTTACAAGATGGAGGGAGATATCGAGGTTAAACCTGCTCACAAGATCGAGCTAGAGGAACCTCAACTAAATCTCGTCCAACCTCAAGGTCAAGCTGAGCTTGTGTCAGAAGCTGAGGAAAAGTTGACGCACATCAACGCTAGCTATAGTCTCAACGACTACTTCCTTCCACGAGGGTTTGCTAATCTCTATGTCTCAGGTGTTGGTACCAAAGACTCTACTGGTTTCATGACTAACGGGGACTACCAGCAAATCGAGGCCTATAAAAATGTCATCGATTGGCTCAATGGTCGTTGCCGTGCCTTTACTGACCACACGCGCCAGCGTCAAGTCAAGGCTGACTGGTCAAACGGAAAAGTAGCCACAACTGGACTTTCCTATCTAGGTACCATATCAAACGGTCTTGCCACTACTGGTGTAGATGGTTTAGAAGTTATCATTGCCGAGGCTGGCATTTCTTCATGGTACAACTATTATCGTGAAAACGGTCTGGTCACTAGCCCAGGTGGTTATCCTGGTGAGGATTTTGACTCGCTTGCTGAGTTAACCTACTCTCGTAATCTCTTAGCTGGTGACTATATCCGTGGTAATGAGGCTCACCAAGCTGACTTAGAAAAAGTAAAAGAACAACTGGATCGCAAGACTGGCGACTACAATCAGTTTTGGCATAACCGCAATTATCTGCTCAATGCCCATAAAGTAAAGGCAGAGGTTGTCTTTACTCATGGTTCTCAGGATTGGAATGTCAAACCACTTCATGTTTACCAGATGTTCCACGCTCTTCCATCTCACATCAATAAGCATCTCTTTTTCCATAATGGCGCCCATGTTTATATGAACAACTGGCAGTCCATTGACTTCCGTGAGTCCATGAATGCTTTGTTGACAAAGAAATTACTGGGACAGGAAACAGATTATCAGCTTCCGACTGTTATCTGGCAGGACAATACCGCTCCTCAGACTTGGTTATCACTTGATACCTTCGGTGAGCAAGAAAACTTCGAAACCTTCGCACTTGGTCAAGAAGAGCAGGTTATTCAAAATCAGTATTCAGATAAGGATTTTGAACGTTATGGTAAAACATACCAGACCTTCAATACGGAACTCTATCAAGGGAAAGTCAATCAAATTACTATTGACCTTCCTGTGACCAAAGATTTCCACCTGAACGGTCGTGCACAGCTCAATCTTCGTATCAAGTCCAGTACAAACAAGGGGCTCTTATCAGCCCAACTGCTAGAACTTGGACAAAAGAAATACTTACAGCCTTATCCAGCTGTTTTAAGTGCTAGAACCATTGACAACGGTCGCTATCATATGCTGGAAAATCTCTGTGAACTGCCATTTAGACCAGATGCACAACGAGTCGTAACCAAGGGCTATCTCAATTTGCAAAATCGAAATGATTTGCTAATAGTTGAGAATATTAATGCAGATGAATGGATGGATATCCAGTTTGAACTGCAACCAACTATTTACAAGTTAAAAGAAGGAGACACTCTCCGTCTAGTCCTCTATACCACTGACTTTGAAATCACCATACGTGACAATACCACTTACCACCTGACTGTGGAGCTTGAACAGTCTACACTTATCCTACCTTGCCAAAAGGTATAATATCAGACTTTCAATATTGAAATTTTCCAGGGAAAGCTTAATTACGTGACCATTTCCCTTCCTATAATCAATAACCCCCACTTGAATAGTTTAACGAAACAAAAACTTGGTATCAAATCCTGTCCAAAGAACAGATTATTCTCCCCCCGCTACTGAACCTTGGACAAATGATACTAACACCCCTAACCAACATGTGTGACCCTCTATCATACACGCTACCACACCACATGTTGGAAAATCTCTGTGAATTGCCATTTGACATAAATTCACAACAAGTCGTGACAAAAGGCTACCCTAATTGAATGATTTACTGTTAGTAGAGAACACTAATGTAAATAAACGGATAGAGAGCCAATTCATCTCTACCCAACTAGTGACAAGTTAAAAGAGGGAGATGCCCTCCATCTAGTTCTTTATACTACTGACTTTAAAATCATCATACGTGACAATACCGCTTACCACTCGACTGACGATTTCGATCAGTCCACGCTTTCTGTACTTTGTACAAGGAGTAAATTTTTATGAATAAATCTGAACACCGCCACCAACTCATACGAGCTCTTGTAACCAAAAACAAGATCCATACTCAAGCTGAGCTACAAGCTCTTCTTGCTGATAATGATATTCAAGTTACACAAGCTACACTTTCGAGAGATATTAAAAGTATGAACCTCTCAAAAGTACGTGAAGAAGATAATTCTTACTACGTGCTAAATACTGGTTCCATCTCAAAATGGGAAAAACGCTTGGAGACTTATATGGAGGATGCTCTTGTACTGATGCATCCTGTTCAACATCAAGTACTTTTGAAAACTCTTCCTGGTTTGGCTCAATCCTTTGGTTCTATCATTGATGCTTTGAGTTTTCCTGACGCTATCGCTACGCTCTGTGGAGACGATGTCTGTCTGGTCATCTGTGAAGATGCAGAGGCTGCACAAAGTTGTTTTGAAGAATTGAAAAAATTCACACCACCATTCTTTTTTGGTGAATAAAAAAACTCCGTGTCTGATAATGAGGCACGGAACTTTTTATCTTCTTTACTGTGATGGATTTTCATTTTTAGTTCGTGCCAATCTCAGGGCACGATTTGGATTGAGACGATTAAATAGTTCTTCCAATTTCTTTTCATTCCAAACGTCTGCGGCTGAAACAAAATTGCCATCCGCATCTCGGAAAGATATCGGTTTATCTCCCATGCTAGTCTCCTAGTCTACAAATTCAAATTCAAATTTACCAATGCGGACCAAATCCCCATCCTTAGCACCACGCGCACGAAGAGCTTCATCAACCCCCATACCACGTAATTGACGGGCAAATTTCATGACTGATTCGTCACGATCAAAGTTGGTCATATTGAAGAGTTTCATGAGTTTTTCACCAGAAAGTACCCATGTTGCATCATCATCACGACTAATTTCAAAGGCTTTCTCTTCCTCGTCAAATCCATAGTAAGCTTCTTCTTCCATATCTGACTCGTCGTAGAGCAAGAATTCTGGTGTCTTATCTAACAATTCAGCTGTCGCATCCAAAAGCGTTGCCAAACCTTGTTTGGTCAAACCAGATATTGGGAAGATAGCTGGCAACTCTTCAAATTCATCGTAGTTTTCAGCCAATTTCTTCTTGAATTCTTCAAGATTTTCCTGACTCTCAGGCATGTCCATCTTATTAGCTACAATAATCTGTGGACGCTCCATGAGACGGAGGTTATAAGACTCCAATTCCTTGTTAATAGCCAGATAATCCTCATAAGGATCACGTCCTTCGCTAGCTGACATATCAATAATATGAAGGATGACACGGGTACGCTCAATGTGACGGAGGAACTGGGTTCCCAAACCAACACCTTGACTAGCCCCTTCAATCAAACCTGGCAAGTCGGCTACTGCAAAGGATTCACCTGATTGGGTGCGAACCATACCTAGATTTGGCACAATGGTCGTAAAGTGGTAGGCACCAATTTTAGGTTTAGCAGATGTGATAACACTTAAAAGTGTTGATTTCCCTACAGATGGGAATCCAACTAAACCAACATCTGCTAAGATTTTTAGTTCCAATTGTAACTCACGTTCCTGACCTGGTTCTCCATTTTCAGAGATTTCTGGTGCAGGATTTTTTGGAGTCGCAAAGCGGATATTTCCACGTCCACCACGACCACCGTGAGCAACGATAAATTCTTGACCATGTTCAATCAAATCTGTCAAGACCTTGCCAGTCTCTGCATCACGCACAGTCGTACCTTGTGGTACTCGAACTCTAAGTTCCTCAGCACCACGACCATGCATCCCTTTGGTCATTCCTTTTTCACCAGAATCAGCCTTGAAATGGCGATTATAGCGGAAATCCATGAGGGTACGCAAACCTTCGTCTACAACGAAGACCACATTTCCTCCACGACCACCGTCACCACCCCAAGGACCGCCATTAGGGACATATTTTTCACGGCGAAAGGCAACCATACCATCGCCACCATTACCAGCCTTGACCTTAATCTTAGCTGTATCTAAAAACATACTCATTTTTTCTTCTCACTTTAAAAAGGGCTGGGAAATCCCAGTCACAAAATTTTCTTAAATCTATTTTATAGATTACTGAGGGCACCAATTGCAGTTGCAAAAATACCCAAAATACTTACTACTAACATGATAATTACGATAAACAAGGTTAGTTTCTCAAACATGGTTTTTTTACGTTTTCCATTATCTCCAAATGCCATTTTTATCTCCTTCGTTACATTCTATTTTCTATTATCTTAGCATGAATTTAGCTAGTTTTCAATAGTCAGTTGCTACTGGTGCAATAATCCATAAAATGATATAGGCTACAATTCCAGCTCCGTAACAGAAAGCAAGGACACCCCAAACGACTCGAACGATAGTTGGATCTATATCTAGATAATGGGCCACTCCTGCACAAACACCTGCAATCTTTTTATCATGACCACTTCTCATTAATTGTTTTTTCATAGCTTGTCCTCTTTCTATTCTTCATGGTCTTTCCAATAATTTCTGATGCTGATCAACTGTGTTTTTGAAGCCTTCAGCATGCGTCTAGAGCCTTTTACGGGTACAGCAACCACCTGTTGCGGAAGATACAAAACTGTCTTAAAGATACGCTGGCTGACCGTATCATCTTTAGCCAAATCTTTCTCGAAATTATTTGAAATAATGGCATCCAGATAAAATTCATGAACCCGTTTTCCAAAATTCTCAGCTGAAATCTCATACAATTTTTCTGATAAGGTATGCTCATTCATATCTGGCGTTGCAATAAGGGCTTCTAAAATAGCTCCAGCTAGATCATGTTCACCGTAATACAAGGTTCCAAACATTTTATCACTGATAAGATTGTCCAGATAAGGATTTCCGTGAGCAATGACAGGCGTCCCACTAGCTAAGCTTTCCAAGTAGGTCAAACCTTGAGTTTCGCTTGTCGATGCCGAGATGAAGAAATCCGCTGCCTTATAGTAAAGAGCCGTCTCACTAGGAGCAATCATACCTGTAAAGATAACGAAATCTTGAATCTCTAGTTTCTGGGCTTGCTCTTTAAGGTCATCCAGATAAGGCCCATCCCCAGCTACCACCAGTTTGACCTTATCTTCCTCTCTCAGAACTTCTGCAAAGGCTGCTAATACTGCTTGAATATTTTTTTCATAGGAAATTCTGGAAAGACTAAGCAACATCTTTTCATCATCTTGAATCCCTAATTTACTACGCAGTTCTTTCAAATTTTCTTGCTTTATTTCTGGACGCTCAAACTTGGATAATTCAATTCCAGTTGGAATGACCCGCTTTTCAACCTTGACCTTATAGTCAGATAGCAAGTCACGGACAATCTCACTCGGGCAAACAACCCCATCCACATCGTGCAGGAAACCTCTGACCAGATACTTGACCATACTAGGACGAATCAACATCCCCTTGGCAATATAATGCACATAGTCTTCATACTGGGTGTGATAGGTATGGATGACGGGAATCTTCAGTTCACGCGCAATCCAAATCCCCAACAAGCCTAGAGAAAATTCTGTCTGAGTATGGATAATATCTAGCTGATACTGCTTGGCAATTTCAAGCGCCTTGCTAAACCCTCTATAGGCAAAGCGACGATCTTTAAAAGCAAAAAAAGGCACACTTGGAATGCGGATAATTTGCCAATCTTCGTAGCGATTGACATCCTTATCTGTCGTCGTAAAGATAAAAACAGCATGTCCCTGCTTTTCAAGTTCTGTTTTCAAGGTTCGAATACTGGTCGCAACACCAGAAACCTGAGGAAAATAGGTATCTGTAAATAAACCAATTCGCATAGATTACCTCACTTTTTACTTTCTCCCTAAAGTGGCTTGTTTCTCATAAAAGTCCAACCAAATTTGTAACAGATGCTCTTCTGAATACTCTCTGGAAATATTCTTAGCTTTTTCTTTGAGGTCTTTTAAGGCAGCAGGATTTGCTTGATATTCTAAAATAGCCTCTTTCATCTCTTCTCTATCTGCTGTCGCCCGATAATTTCCCTCTAAAATCACCTTATAGAGATCCAAATCACGTAGCATAATAGGAGCTTCACAACTGGCAGCTTCTAAAATCGTCATAGGAAAGAGCTCATTGTAACTAGGCAACAAGAAAAGATCCGCTAGGGCATACAATTCACGCATTCGCTCTGGCGACACAATACCTGGAAACATCAAATTTTCAGGTGGATTATCCATCATTTTCTTATAGCGTTCATAACCATCTGTCATGCCACCAAAAGAGAAACCACCCGCCCAGATAAAGGTAATCTGAGGCAATTCCTCAGCCAGACGGATAAAATCATCAATCCCTTTGCGTTTCTGGACTTGACCAGCACCTACTACGATAAACTGATTGTCACTAACACCTAGCTCTGTTCGTAGTCTCGCTACCTCTTCTTGTGGAAGGGGATGCCATTTCTCCTTATTGACAAAATTAGGAATATAAGTTACTTTTTCACGTGGAATACCAGCTACCACCAAATCCTCAATAAACATAGGATTAACAACAACCAAGTGCTCCATCCGGTTGTAAAAAGAAAATACATAGCGTTTCACAATTCCCTTTAAGAAAAATGGAATTTTCAAACTCCCCTCAAGTGTATCAGGCAAGAAATGTACATAGCCAATTTTCCTCCCTGAGCGCTTCTTTTGGAATGTAGATAAATAATAAGGGAAATCAATGGTATGAAAGTGAGTCACATCTGCCTCGATTGGAAGATTTTCTGTAACAATCAATTGGTCCTTGGCATCACGGTGAAGAAGACGAACTAATTCACGGTAAGCACCTGAAACTCCTTGTCCTGCTACTTTCTCACTTGAACTCAACATATTGATGCGTAATTTCTTTTTTTCCATAGCTACTATTATATCATTTTCTTTGAATAAAATCAGCAAAAGAAAGGAGAGACTAGAGGAAAAGAAGGGGAAATTTCCTCGCTTTTCCAATGATCTCTCACATACTTTTATATGTTTATACTCAATGAAAATCAAAGAGCAAACTAGGAAGCTAGCCGCAGGCTGTACTTGAGTACGGCAAGGTGAAGCTGACGTGGTTTGAATTTGATTTT
>JAWERV010000053.1:0-12855 GCA_032481955.1 Streptococcus mitis
TATGAAAACAAAATGGATATGTCTATTTTGATGCAAAAAATAGTTGATGTGATGGAGGAAAAAGATGTTTATTTTCAAAAGTAATATGGATAAGGATTTTGATCAGATATGCGAATACATATTGAAATTAAAGCGAGCAGAATTATTTCTTCATGGAATTAAACAACAAGATAAAACGAAGGCTCGTTTGTATCATGCGATGCTGGAATACTATGATGCTAACCATAAAAAAGAAAGACATATGAGAATTTTAAAATAAGGAAACGCTGTTAAAAATTTTGCAGCGTTTTTTATATATCTTCTTAAAATATTTGTACACACAAATGACAGTCAAATTGATTTTTGGGATTATTTTATCGAGAAGGAAAGATTTCTCATAATATGACTTTGCGAGCTCAGAGTCTGTATACACACACTCCCAAAATCATCCCAAAATTTGTATACACAAAGTGTATGTACTTTTTGGGATGATTTGAATTTTGGGGAATCCCCAAACCCCTTTAGAAATAGTTAGATATAAGATTAAAAAATGGTATAATATTAAAAGATAAACGTTTTCAAGGAGTAGACTTTGAAAGAAAATTTAATCAAATCAAAAAAGCGTGTTCAAAAGCATGGAGAGGTTTTTACACCATCCTGGATGGTACAGAAAATGTTAGATACTCCAGGTATTAAAGAGGCTTGTGAAAATATTTCTGCAACGTTTTTAGAACCTTCTGCAGGAGATGGGAATTTTTTGCAAGCTATTTTAGAAAGAAAATTATCTGCCGTTATCATGCAATATGATGAAAGAAGTTGGAAGACAAAATCATTGATTGCATTATCGTCTATATATGGGATAGAATTTCTCGAAGATAATTTAGAAGTAGCACGTTCACGTATGTTTCTTTATTATTTAGATTGGTACGAACAAATTTTTAGTACTAAGCTAACTAGTAGAAGTGATATCTATAAATCTGCATATTATCTTATTCATAAAAATATTGTTAGAGGAAATACCTTAACTCAACGTCATCCTGTTACAGATGAACCTATTTGGTTTAATGAATGGCAACTTATCAAAGGACATTCTAGTTTGGTAAGAAAAGTTCCTTTTGCTTTATCAGAGCTTTTAGGTAAAAAAGTTGAGGATAACACAATAGTAGAAGGGCAACTAAGTTTTTTTGATATTGATGATAACTTCAAGATAGAAGATGAAGCTTTTAAAAAAACTACGGAAATAGAAGAGATAAATATTCAGAAAGTATATTTGCTAGGAGATTAGAATAATGATTTCAAATTTTGAATTTTTGGCAATTGATATGGATACAGCAGATCTATTTCAGACAATTAACAAGGCTGAAGAAAATTATACGCATGGGGATTATGAAGGAACACTGACAAAAGCAAGAAAAGTTGCTGAGAATACAGCGAGATTGATTGCTGATAGAGAGTATATAGAAGTTCGTGAACGAGCAACTTTTAACGATGTGCTAGGGGAAATCAGAGGCTTGATTTCAAATCAAACAATTATTGACTATTTCTATGATATTAAAGGTAAAGGAAATAGCTCTGCACATGTTCTCAATCCCGAAGTTGCTACTAAGGAAAATGCTTTAAGATCACTAAAACAAGTGTTTGAGATTCTAGCTTGGGTTATGTTGAACTATATTGAACCTGATTTAACTGCCAGTGCTATTGGTCAGTTTTTAGAACCCAGAGCACAAGAGATGTACACTACAGCTGAGAGAAAATTTATCTACATTCAAACAGTGAATAATGAGAGCGGACTTTTTAATGCCTTTGAAGGTACTCAAAAAATTGGTGAGGGTAGTGTTTCTTCTGATGATCTCGAGACAGACTGGTCTCCTAATAGTGACTTTTTACGAACAGTTGCTCCCAAACGTATTAACCAATATATGAAAACATCTGGTCTACCCTATACTCTTGGCTGGGTAGAGCTTGCTTATAAGAAAACTACAAAATCTTGGTTTCATGACTATGATGTCCATAACATATTAAAACGCTCAGGGATTAAGCAGGCTGAGAATTTGGAAGGAACTGAATGGTTCAAGACAGACTTAGAGACAGCAAAGGCTGCTATTAAAGCTGTTAAAGAAGGTAGAAATTGTCTCAATGTGGCTATAGATGAATCTTGTGTAGCAGAACCTATAATCACTCTTCGTCCAGAGCAAGAAGCTGCAGTCGAACAGACACAAAAAGTTTTCAAGAAAAAAGACAGGATGCTCTGGAATGCTAAAATGCGTTTTGGTAAAACGTTGACAGCGTTACAATTAGTTAAGAATGAAGCGTTCCAAAGGGTTCTTATCATGACACATAGACCTGTTGTATCGGATTCATGGTTTGATGATTTTAAAAAGATGAATATGAGTGAGGAAGGTTACGACTTTGGTTCAGTACACAGAGGAGAGACTCTTGAAGTGTTGAAAAAAGGTGAGAAGCCTTTTGTTTACTTTGCTTCAATTCAATTACTTCGTTATAATGGTGGTCAAACGAATCTTAAAAACTTTTCTGATATTGATTGGGATTTAATCATTATTGATGAGGCACATGAAGGAACTCAGACAGAACTAAGTGATAGTGTGATGCGAGTGCTTATCAAAGAACATACAAAAGTACTTGAGTTATCTGGAACTCCGTTCAATCTTTTAGATAAGTTTGATGACGAACAAGTCTATACTTGGGATTACGTGATGGAGCAAACTGCTAAGAAAAAATGGGAACTTGAGCGCCCAAATGAACCTAATCCTTACGAAATCTTGCCTAAAGTATCCATGTATACATTTGAGATGAAGCATAAGGAGCGTTTTTCTGATGAGAGTAAATCTTTCAATTTTAGAGAATTCTTTCGTGTGGGTGAGAATGGAACGTTGGTTTATAAACAAGAAGTTCGTCAATTTTTAGACAATATTACAAATCCTGATGGAAGCACAAATTATCCTTTTTCAACAAGCGCATATCGTGAAGAGTTGCGTCATACACTTTGGTTGATGCCTGGTGTGAAGGAGGCCAATGCTTTTGAGGAGTTGCTAAAAGAACATCCAATTTTTGGAAAAGAGTATAAGATTGTCAATGTTGTTAGAGGATCGAGCACCGATGATGGAATCACTAATGATGTAGATATTGAAAAGGTTCGTTATGCTATTGGTAAAGATCCATCACAGACAAAAACAATTACTTTAACTGTTCGTAAGCTAACAACAGGAGTCAATATTCCAGAGTGGACAGCGGTTTTGTTTCTGTCAAATACCAATAGTGCTATGAATTACTTACAAGCTGCTTTTCGAGCTCAGACACCATTTTCACATGAAAAGCTTGGGATGAAAACGAATTGTTACGTTTTTGATTTTGCACCTGATAGAGCATTGACAGTAATGGCTGAGAGCGCACAGATTAACTCAGGTGTAGGTAAAAAGAATACAGAGAAGCAAAAGCAAGCTATGGCTCGACTACTCAATTTTATGCCTATATTAGGTGTTTCAGAGAATGGTATGAAAACCTATAATGTCGATAAAATGCTGACGCAGCTTAAAAAAGTTTATGCTGAAAAAGCGGTGCGTTCAGGTTTTGAAGATGATAGTCTTTATAATGATAATTTACTAACTTTGACAGCTGATGATGCAACTGTGTTTAATAAACTAAATGCTATTGTGGGTAAGACTCAAAGTCAAAGGAACTCCAATAAAGTTATTATCAACGATAATGGTTTGACAGATGAAGAGCATGAACAAGCTGAACGTGCTAAGAAGAAACCCAAAGTAAAACGTACTCAGGAAGATTTAGAAGTAATTGAAAAACAAAAAGAAGCCAAAAAGCAACGTAAGAATATGATTTCTATTTTACGAGGTGTTTCTATTCGTATTCCGATGATGATTTATGGCATGAAAGTCGATTTAGCAAAGGATATTTCCATTCAAGATTTTGTTAAGCAAGTGGATGATGAATCTTGGAAGGAATTCATGCCTAAAGGTTTCTCTAAAGGCATGTTTAGCAACATTACTAAGTATTATGATGCCGAGGTGTTTATCGAAGCAGGACGTATCATTCGTCAGCGTGCTAAATCTTTTGATGATATGGATTTCATAGAGAGGGCAGAACATATCGCTGATCTGTTTAGTACCTTTAAGAATCCGGATAAAGAGACGGTATTGACTCCATGGCGTGTTGTCAATCTCCAAGTTGCAAAATCAGTTGGAGGTTTGAACTTCTATGATGATAATTTTGAATCGGCTACAGATGGAGCAACGTCTAATCTTCATTGGGTGGACGTGGACAAAGAGGTAACCTCATCAGTTTATAAAACAGATACGAAAATTTTAGATATCAACTCTAAAACAGGTCTTTATCCTCTTCATAGTGCTATCAGCCTCTATTATCAGAGGGTTTCCCAGAATGATGATAGTCATTTTGAGGCTAATCAAGTTTATCAAGATATTTTGGAAAATAATATCTACGCCATTGCTAAAACTCCGATGGCTAAGACTATCACTGAACGAACTTTGATAGGCTACAAGAATTATAAAACTAATGTAGCCTATATTGAAAACTTTTCAGATACCTTGAAATCAAGTGTTGAAGAAGGTAAAAAATTAGTTGAGGAGGCGTTTAAAAACGTGAAATTTGATGTAGTGATTGGCAATCCTCCTTATCAAAATGAAGGAATAGGGGATGTTGCTCGTGATGAGCCAATTTATCATAAATTTATGGATTTGGCTTATGAAGTTGCAGATAAAGCAGTTTTGATTACACCAGCTCGATTTCTTTTTAATGCAGGGCAAACTCCAAAAATGTGGAATAAGAAAATGTTAGAAGATAAGCATCTTCAAGTCATTTATTTTGCTCAAAAATCTGAAGAAGTATTTCCAAATACAGATATTAAGGGTGGAGTAGCCGTTACTTACCGAGATACCCAGAAAAACTTTGGAGCCATCGAGACCTTCACACCAGTCGAATGGCTAAACGAATTGTTCCATTTGGTACATCATAAAGTAAAGAGATCATTTAATGAATACCTATTTGGAAAGAGTAGTTACAAATTTAGCGCTAATTTATATAATCGCTATCCAGAATTGAGAGGCAGAGTTTCAGTTGCAGAAGAAAAATCGATTGGTTCTAATATTTTTGAAAGATTACCAGAGATATTTTCGGACGAAAAACAATCGGATAGTCAAGTTGGAATTTATGGGCGCTTGAATAATGAGCGTGTGATAAAATGGATTGATGCTGACTTAATTGAACCTCATTCCAATTTGAATAAATACAAAGTATTTTTACCTGCTTCTAATGGAAGCGGGGCGATAGGCGAAGTTCTATCGACCCCACTCGTGGGTACCCCACTCGTGGGTACCCCACTCGTGGGTCACACACAAACCTTTATTTCTTTTGGTGCATTTGAGACTAAAAAGGAAGCTGAGAATTGCTTGAAGTTTATAAAGACAGATCTAGCTCGTGCAATGCTAGGGACACTCAAAGTAACACAACATAATCAATCAAAAGAGGTTTGGATCAATGTTCCTTGGTTTGATTTTAATGATTATTCTATTATCGATTGGTCAAAATCTGTTAAAGAAATAGAAGAAGAGCTTTATGATTACTTTAATGTACCAGACTATATTATTGCTGAGTTGAAAGCTAATGTTAGAAGGATGGACTAGAATAGAAGACACGTCTAACTCAGACACTAATTGCTTGCAATAAATGTCTGAGTTAGACGTACAACTCTATCGAAAATATGGCCTCAGTCAGGAAGAAATTGATTTTATTGAAAATAAAGTGAAGGAGATTAGGTAGGACATATGAATGTGGAGGAGTAGATGACAGAATTTAAATTCAATAAATTAACGCCATTAAATGATATTGATATTGATTCGTCGTATATAGAAGCAATGAAATATGCGCTAGAAGACGAAGATATCAAAAATATAGCTATATCAGGAAATTATGGTTCGGGTAAAAGTAGTTTTATAGAAACTTATAAGAGTATAAATAAGGACTTTAAACCATTACATATTTCGTTAGCACACTTTTCTTCAGTTAATAATATTGAAAATGGGGATAATAGTCAGATTAATTTAGTTAAAAATAATGCTGAAAACAGTAATCTAAGGGACCAAACTAAGATCATTGAAGGAAAAATAATTAATCAATTATTACATCAGATTGATTCAAAATATATCCCAATGACTATTTTCAAGTCCAAGAAAAATCCAAGATTATCTGAAATTGTTTTCTTGTCCGCAACATTACTCCTATTTGTATTGCCTACCTTACTTTTGTTGAATTATAGTCAATTAGCAATTTTAAGCAGGGAACTATTACCAACTTTTCCTCACATTGGGAATATTATTCGTATTTTAGCTTATTTAATTTTGACCGGTAATCTTATTTCTACAGTATACAGACTATCTAAATTACAGTTAAATAGACGGTTAATAAAAATACTTTCTTTTCGTGGAACAAATATATCTGGTGAGATTGAAGTGTTTCAAAATGAAGAGACTTCATATTTTGATAAGTACTTAGATGATGTTTTATATCTTTTTGATAATTGTCAAAGTAATATTATTATTTTTGAAGATATTGATAGATTTCAAACAAATCTTATTTTTGAGAAGTTAAGGGAAATAAATACGCTTGTCAACAATAAGAAGAAAAAGGAGCAAAAACTTTTATTTATTTATCTAGTTAAAGATGATATGTTTATTTCACAAGATAGAACTAAATTTTTTGATTTTATAATTCCGATTATCCCAGTAGTTACCTCATCAAACTCAGGTGAAAAGATAGGTGAAATATTAACCAATTTAGGAGAATCAAATAGTGTTAGTAAGGCATTATTAAAACAAGTCGCGATTTACATTGATGATATGAGATTGGCGTATAATATTTGTAATGAATTTGTTTTATACAAGAATAATTTATTTAGTCAGGAGGAAAATGATAACAATAAGTTAAATCTATCTGTAGATAAGATTTTTGCTATTATTGTATATAAAAATATCTTTCCTAAAGATTTTTCATTACTCCAAAAAGATTTAGGCTTTTTACATCAACTATATATTAGAGTAGATGATTTAAAACAGGATAGCCTAGCTAAAAAATCAAAAGAAATTAAAGAAATAGAGCGACTAATAATATCTTCCGAACAAGAAATTTCTAAGAATAAACTAGAACTCTATTCAACTTTTATGAAGGTTCCTGATGGCAGAGTAGCTATTCGCGTAAATGGCAAATTAGAAAGCGAGTTCCCAAGTAGGGTGGACTTTATTCGTGAAATTTTGACAGAAGATGCGAAGATTACTTCTATAGTGACAGATTATTATTATAATCGAGAGGATAGTAGAAATGAAACTATTGATAGTGTTATTGCCATGGCTGATACTAATTTTCAGGAAAGGATGAATGCTTTAGAAAATAGAAGCCATCTTAAGGAGCTAAACTTTAATTTAGAAAAATTACGTGAGGAGTATGAAAGTATTAAATCCAAAAAGTTATCTGCGCTCATCAACCGTAATTTTTTCGATGCTATAATGGAGGAATATACTTATTTAAAGAAAGAGAAAAATTCTTTAATCATGTATTTATTAAGAAACGGCTATATAGATGAGTCTTATCCAGACTACATTACTTATTTTTATCCTAATAGCTTGAAGAAACAAGATAAAGAATTTTTAAATGCAGTACAAGGAGAACTTGAACTCTCTTGGGATTATCAGTTAGTGGAGGTGGCTGAAGTTAATGATAGGCTTAATGACTCTGACTTTACAAGAATTTACGTCCTAAATTTTGATTTATTTGAATATATTTTACATGGAACAAATGAAAAGAGATTGGGTGGTTACTTATCGGATGTAAATGTCAAATTTATCAATAAGTTTTTGCAACAAAGTACACGACATCTTGCCGCAAAAATTACTGTATTGGAATATTTAATCGAACGAAACCAAAGAACATTGAAATTACTTTTAACTTCTGATGATATCCTCAAAAAGGAAAGGGTACAGAACATTATTTTATTACTATCATTCTTCGATTTTTCTAATATTAGTTGGCAAGAAGAACTACAAGAGACTATTTCCTATTTTGTGAGTTCTAACTGGTTGGCTATTAAAGAAACAAGTGATAATTTTATTGAATCTCTCAATAATACTAGGATTCAAGATAATTTGAAGTTTATGGATGTTAAAATAAAAGATTTTAGTTTTGAAGAGAACAAAAAAGTAATGAGTGATTTTGTTTATGAACATAATCTTTATGAAATAAATACTGATAATTTATCTAGTCTACTTTCCTATCTTGATAATAGTTTATCAGTCCAGATGCTTAAAGACAAACCATTTTCTATACTTGAGCAATTTGATAATCTTAAACAATATATTGGCAAAAACAGAGAGTTGTATATGTCGCAAATACTACCATTAATGAATAAGTGTATTCATGATGACTTACAAATTGTTTACGATGTCGTAAATGATACGAAAGTAGCTGAAAATTATAGAGTTGAATATTTAAAGAAAACTAAAAATTATTTTTTAGAAATATCAAACTTATCATCGATGTCTATTTTAGATGCTGCTATTGAATTTAATAAGGCAACATATAGCACAAAAAATATTCTCAATTACTTTTATAACTATGATAGTTGGAATGAACGATTGATTGAATTTGTAAATAATGGAGATTGTTTAGATTTTTTGCAATCAGAGTTAAGGGAATTTTCAGATAAACTTCAAGAAGAGTTTCTGGAAGAAACTGTCAAATGTAATAAGTTAAATAATGATATATACAAAGAAATTCTTTCTAAAGTTGAATTGCATTGTTCAGAATTTGAATTTGAAAATATTTCAGATGAAAAAATGTCTATTTTGATTGGAACAAGATGTATTTCAGCCAAATTTTCAATAAACACATTGAATTTTATCAGAGATAATTATCAAAATCATACTATTGAATATTTGAAAGAGTATATTGAAGAGTACCTTTTAGAAGATGAAGATAATGATATTTATCAAGAAACTGAAATGTTAAATCTTTTACAAGCATCATTATCTCATGAATGGAAATTTAAAATTGTTGATAAATTTCCTACTAACGTATCTATCGTCGATAAAGAATATTCTACAATTTTAGTAGATTATATTTTACAAAATAAATTTGATGAATCCGATTTAGAATATATTTTGTCTAATTATGACTGTTTAGAGGTAAGTACTAGAAAGATAGTAGAACAGATATTTGTAGATTATTTGGATGAAATTTTAGAAGAAGGCTATTCTATTAAGAAGGAGCTATTGCAGGCTACCATTAATAACTCTACTATAACTATCGATAAACGTCGTTTAATATTAGCAAACTATATTGATGTCTTTGCAGATGAAGAAATTATGGATTTATTTAGAAGTGTAAAAATGACTGAAATGATTTTGGCAGTAACTGATATAAAAAATCCTAAAGTTGATTTCACAGACTATAATAAATTAATTCTTGAATATCTCAAAGGAAAACGTAAAATTGCATCATATCGTAAAGAAAGAAATGGATATAGAATATATAGTAAAAAAATAAAGTAAGGTAGAATTTATAAGCTAGGAAAATATGGAAAATATGAATCAAAATCTATCGCATTACCAATTTTCTCCCGAAAGTCAATATTTGGATAGGAAATCAGCGCGTAAGAAGCCACAAGAACTACTTAAGCATTTGATTGCCTTTGCTAATGCTGATGGCGGTCAGTTGATTATCGGGATTGAAGATGAAAAGCAGCATAATATTATCACTGGTTTTAAGGATGGGAAAGCCTATCCGATTGATGATTTCAAAAAGATAGACCGAGAGATGCGGGATACACCGTTGGACTTATCTTTTGAGGAAATACCTGTGGTTAATCATAAGGGAGAAGACGACCTGATTCTAGTTATCTCAGTTGAATTATCATCGAATCGAGTGATTGCCGCTCCAAATGATGAAGTTTATCTACGACAGGGAGACGAATCAGTCAAGTTGAGTTATGAGCAACGTATACAACTTAGTTACGATAAGGGACAGCGTTTCTTTGAAGATGAGATCATTGAAGATGCTACATTAGATGATATTGATGAACTATTGGTTCAGGATTTTAAGGACCATTTTGATATTTCAGAACGTTCAACTGAGGAGATATTAAAGGCAAGACGGTTTCTTATCAATGGTAAATTGACAAAGGCGGCTATTCTCATCTTTGGTAAGTATCCTTCAGCATTTTTCCCTCAAGCACGTGTTCGTTTTCAACGATTTGATGGGATAGATGTAGGTACAGGAAGTGAATTTAATGTTATTAAGGAAGTAACATTTGATGATGCATTGCCTAAATTAATTGTTAAAGTTAGAGATTTTATTCGAACCCAGCTACGAGAGTTTCAGTATCTAGATAGTGATGGTAGATTTCAGATACTTCCAGAATATCCTGAATTTGCTTGGTTTGAAGGAATTGTAAATGCAGTAACCCACAGGAATTATTCAGTATACGGAGATCATATCAGGGTATTGATGTTTGATAATCGTCTAGAGATTCATAGCCCCGGAAAACTACCGAATATTGTAACTGTTGAGAATATAAGACATGAACGTTTTTCTAGAAATCCGCGTATAGCTCGTACCTTAACTGAATTTGGATGGGTCCGAGAAATGAATGAGGGAGTAAAACGAATTTATTCTGAAATGGAATCTGCTTTTCTCCATGAACCGTGTTACTCTGAACCAGGTAACAAAGTAGTTTTAACATTAGAAAACAGTATTACAAGTAGAACATTGAGAACACGTGATTCTTTGGAAAGTAAACTTAGAGATTATAGTGATTTAAGTGTTGATGAAAAACTATTGATACAATATATGTACAATACAGCAGAACCTATGACAACTAAAAAAGTAGCAGAATTCTTAGGTAGGAGTGTTTCTTACTCGTCGAAATTATTGAAAACGTTGAGAGCAAAAGGCATTTTAACATGGTATGGGACAAGTACGAAAGATCGCAGTCAATACTATAAATTAGAAATGAAATAAAAACGAAGAAAAACGAAGAAAAACGAAGAAAACATAGTTACTAATTAGTGAATTTATAAAATAATCTTACTGTTAAATTCATGAAATTCATTCACTTTATAGTTTTGCAATTCATTTGTTTGTATGGGGATGTGATTTGTATTATACATCATTTCACGACAAGTAATGAAACGAAGAAAAACGAAGAAAAACGAAGAAAAATAAATCGTTATTTCTCAACTACATAAGCTCCGAAAACTAAAAAGTGATAGCCCTTTGATAACCTCTTGATTTTCAAAAAGATTATATATGTAAATATTGAGGATTTATCTCTCAAAATTACCTGACTTTAGTGATAATTTACTATAAATATCATGATGTAGAAAAAACCAGGTCTTAAGAAAGCTCGTAAAGCATCACAATTCTCAAAACGTTAATCAATAATTATATCAACGTTTCAAAGCACTTTGCAAAAATTTTGCAAAGTGCTTTTTTGTCGATTTTTGAGCTCAAATAGCTTTGTGATAACCTTCTGATAACCTCTTCTAAATTTTTAAAATCATGATTTATTTTGCTTTATTGAGATAGTCTGCAAATTTGTCAATAGAGTTTTTCTCACCAGTTTTTGTGGTGTGAGTATAGACATCTAATGTCACCTGACTGCTTGCATGACCGAGACGTTTTGATGTATTAGAAGGATCGATTCCAATTTCAGACATAAGTGTTGCATGTGTATGTCTAAACTCATGTGGGCTAATTGGTTTTAATTTATGCTTTTTAATAATTCGATTCAGTACGTTATTAATGTAATCAGCATGCAAAGGTTCAATTTTGTCATTACTTGATATGTAAGAGAACATATATTCATCACTAATATTCAGCTTTGTAAGAGGAAGCTGAGATTGTTCTTTCAGATAGAAATTTCTCCATTGCTTAATAATATCGATTGTCTCATCATCAAGATAGATTGTACGAACTGAAGATTCATTCTTTGTGCTCTTTTCAATCGCTTTACCGTCAATTCTTCCTAGACTTTTATCTATGTTCAATAGATTGCTGTCAAAGTTAATATCAGCCCATTTTAAAGCGTATAACTCCCCTTTTCGTAGTCCACTAAATGCAAGCAGTCTAAATAAAGCAAAATGTTTAAATGGCTCAGTTTCTTTCACTATATCAAGGAAATGATGTAATTCCTCCAGAGACCAAAAATTATCTGATCTAGTTTTTTTGATTTTAGGCATGATAACATTCTTCATTGGATTTCGATCAATGTAGTTCATGTTGATTGCAAAATCAAAAATTTTTGAGGTATAGGATTTTATCTGTTTGATATTTTTGAAAGTCTGAGATTTTTGTGTAATAAAGTTTTGACAGTCTAAAGGACTGATTTGGTCAATAAATTTATCGCCAAATATTGGTAGAATATGTATTCGATAGATATTCTTAGTTTGGGAAGAAGTTGTTTCTTCAACGGTACCAACATAGGCATTAAACCATTCTTGATAAAGTTCTTTATAAGTGACTTTGGGGTTAGGTTTGTCGGTACTTACTGTGGGGGCAACGACACCAGCTTCTAAACGAGCTTCGTACAATTTTGCCTCTTTTTTGGTTTTGAACCCTCTCTTTAAGTGCCTTTTTTTCTTTCCATAAGCATCTAAGCCAATGTAAAAGCTGACATAGTATAGGATTCCTTTTTTTGTTTTGTATTTGTGTATAGACATTTTTTCTCCGTATCTAAGTTTTCGGAGCTTATTTAATTTAGAAATGAGGTGTGAATTTATGTCGGAAACTACTTTAGTTGTCCAGCTTCCTAAAGAATTAGAGAAGCAATTACGTGCT
>JAWERV010000054.1:0-12768 GCA_032481955.1 Streptococcus mitis
TAACATATTTTCTCCAAATCTGGTATAATGTAGCTATATTATATCAAAATTCAATACAGTAGAGGTAGATTTTATGTCAGATTGCATTTTTTGTAAAATCATTGCAGGGGAAATTCCTGCTTCAAAAGTATATGAAGATGAGCAGGTTCTTGCCTTTCTTGATATCTCTCAAGTGACACCAGGGCACACCTTGGTCGTACCAAAAGAACACTATCGCAATCTCTTGGAAATGGACGCTACTAGCGCCAGCCAACTCTTTGCCCAAGTACCAAAAGTAGCTCAAAAAGTCATGAAAGCTACCAAAGCTGCTGGTATGAATATCATTGCCAACTGTGAAGAAATCGCAGGGCAAACAGTCTTTCATACCCACGTTCACCTCGTACCTCGCTACAGTGCAGACGATGACCTCAAGATTGATTTTATCCCCCACGAACCAGACTTTGACAAACTTGCTCAAGTCGCTGAAACTATCAAAAACGCCTAAGGAGCTGCTATGAAATTATCCAATCTACTGCTATTTGCAGGAGCTGCAGCCGGAAGTTATCTGGTTACAAAAAATCGCCAAACCATCACAGATGAAGTCTTGAATACCACTGACCGCGTTCAAGCTATCAAGGACGATGTAGATATTATCCAAAACAGCCTGCAAATCATCGACCAACAAAAAGAACTCATCAAGGAATACCAAGAAGACCTGACTTACAAGTTTAAGGTCTTGGAAAAGGATATCCAGACTAGACTAGCTGTGATTAAAGAAACACAGGAAATCGAAGATAAGTAAAAAGAGCTCGACGGCTCTTTTTAAAACGTAAACAAGTTATATCCCATCAACTATGCATCATAATTTAGGCAACTCATACTCAATAAAAATCAAATAGCAAACTAGAAAGCTAGGCGCAGGCTGCTCAAAACACCGTTTTGAAGTTGTGGATAGAACTGACGAAGTCAGCTCAAAACACGGTTTTGAGGTTGTAGACAAACCGGCGCTGACGTGCTTTGAAGAGATTTTTGAAGAGTATTATTCACCGTTTCATAACTAAATCGAAGACTTTCCCAGGCTTTCCGCCGTAATGAAAACACCTGAAACAGCTTCGTTTCAGGCGTCCGGAAACTTTAAGACCTAGGTTCAAAGTTTAGGTATGGAACTTCGAAGAAGGTCGCTACCGTCCGTCATTACTTAAGGAAAGTCTTAAAAAATCTATAAAGTAAAAAGAGCCCAACGGCTCTTTTTGTTTATACTCAATGAAAATCAAAGAGCAAACTAGGAAGCTAGCCGCAGGCTGTACTTGAGTACGGCAAGGCAACGCTGACGTGGTTTGAAGAGATTTTCGAAGAGTATTATTCTCCTTCAAAGGCATCTTTAATATGGTCAAAGAAACCTTTTTTCTTTGGATTGACTTTCAAGTCACCTGCAGCTGCGAATTCTTTAAGTGCTGCTTTTTGACGGTCGTTCAATCCTGTCGGAGTCACGACATTAACGGTAACGTATTGGTCACCAACTGCACCGCCACGAAGGCTTGGAGCTCCCTTGCCACGTAGGCGGAATTTCTTACCAGTCTGAGTTCCCTCTGGGATAACCAATTCAACATCACCGTGAACAGTTGGAATATCTACTGTATCACCAAGAGCTGCTTGAACAAAGTTGAGGTTGAGATTGTAGAAGATAGTAGTCCCTTCACGTTCAAACTTATCGCTGGCTTCCACGGAAACCACCACATACAAGTCACCATAAGGTCCACCGTTAAATCCAGCTTCACCTTGACCAGCTAGGCGAATTTGTTGACCCGTTTCCACACCAGCAGGAATTTTGACATGTACGCTATGGGCTTGTTTTTCATGACCTGTTCCGTGACAGGTTGTACATGGATCTTTGATTTCTTTTCCGCGACCATGACAGACATCACAGGTTACTTGGCGACGCATCATACCAAGCGGAGTCTGTGTATCGACGTTAATGACACCAGCACCATGACAGCGTCCACAAGTGACTGGGCTTGTTCCTGGCTTAGCACCAGAGCCATTACATGTACGACAGCTAGCTTCACGGTTGTATTTAACTTCTTTTTCAGCTCCAAAAATAGCTTCTTCAAAGGTCAAGTTCACACGATACTGGAGATCATCCCCTTGACGAGGAGCATTTGGATTGCGTGAAGCACCGCCTCCACCGAAGAAACTTGAGAAAATATCCTCAAAACCACCAAAGCCACCTGCCCCGTTGAAACCGCCAGCTCCACCACCGAAGCCTCCAAATCCACCATTGGCGCCTGCAGCACCATATTGGTCATAGGCTGCACGTTTTTGGTCGTCACTCAAAGTCTCATAGGCTTCCTGAACTTCCTTGTACTTTTCCTCAGCACCAGGCTCTTTGTTGATATCTGGGTGGTATTTTTTCGAAAGCTTACGATAAGCCTTTTTGATCTCGTCTGCCGAAGCGTTTTTGGACACCCCCAGACGATCATAAAATTCAGTATTGTTCATAATTCAAGATACAAAGGGCGTCAAACGGACACAGCCAAAATAGGGGTTTTGACGACGGACGCTTGCGTCCTAGAAAAAACTATCTTTTTGGCACAGTCCGTAGCCCGTGTTCAATTCCCTGAACACATTTGTTCCTTTCTATTGATATTTTGAATCAAACCTCCATTTAGGCCGGGTTCAATTCCTTTCTTTTATATTGAGTCAGAAACTTTGGAACCCGTGTTCAATTCCCTGAACACATTTGTTCCTTTCTATTGATATTTTAAATCAAACCTCCATTTAGGCCGGGTTCAATTCCTTTCTTTTATATTGAGTCAGAAATTTTGGAACCCGTGTTCAATTCCCTGAACACCCTTGTTCCTTTCTATAATTTTCATGTAAATCTTTAGAGGATGTTTTCTATACTCTGCTTCACTTGATCAAACTCTTCATCTGATAGAGTAAATATCAAATCCTCTTCAGCATACTCGTTCTGTTCTTTAAAATAGTTTTCCGTATTCTCTGCCAATCCTAAACCAAGAATCACTTTTCTTGCAAACTCTTGATGTGCAAAACCGATAGCCGTAATGATTTGTTTATCTTGGACAAGAACTTTCGGTTGGAAATTCTCACGTGGAAGAAATTCAAAATAGTCAAAGAAGTTTTGCCAAATTCCACCTGTAAATTTCGTGTTGTTCAACAAGCCTGCTTTCGCCAATAAAAGGGGCGCTGAAGAAATGGCTGCAATTAGGATATCTTGCTCATTAAGACTTCTCAAAAACGAGATCAATTTCTCATCTTGTAGAGCAGAACCTATATTTACCATTCCTGGCAAAATCACACAAGAATAATCTTCTATACGGATTTGATCCAATGTTTTCGTCGGTTGACAGGGCAAACCATCCTCAGAGACCACCATCGAATTCTCAGAAGCTACATAATCAATCATGATATCAAAAGACAGAGCT
Source organism: Streptococcus mitis (assembly GCA_032481955.1). GTDB lineage: Bacteria > Bacillota > Bacilli > Lactobacillales > Streptococcaceae > Streptococcus > Streptococcus mitis_DQ. The sequence continues at coordinate 3,426 of JAWERV010000054.1, forward strand.
AAAGTACTTGTTAAAGTGGTTATCTCATAAAGAGAAAAATTAGGATAAATGACACAAAGTACTTTTTTCATACGCAACATCCTCTATTTTACCGAAAAACAGAGGCTGGGTTGCAACCTCTGGATTTCTTCCTATCATTACGACGTTCAAAAATAAAGTCGATTATACTTTGTTTTTGAACTAGTAAGGCATTTAGGCAAGTCGCCATAGCTATTGCCGTAGAAAGACAATCACTTTAGTGATTAGTCATTCTTAACGAGTTAGGCTTAACTGAGTTTCGGCTAAAAACTTCGGAAAAAAGATAAGCCATCTTTTGTGCATCGCACAAGGCAATTGTTTCCTATTTTTCTTTCGTTTTCTTAACGCCTCAACATCTTACGAATCGAGCACGCCCTAACCTCTTGGTGAAAAAGATAAATCTTTCTAGAAACTAAAGTTTCTGCGTCAGATTTCCTATTTTCACTGTGAGGTTTTAACGGGCTTTGCATCTTACTTTTCAGTAAACTCTCCGTCTACGACGTCATCACCTGCGTTTCCTGTTGCTTGTGCACCTTCTGCTCCTGCTTGAGCTTGTTGCGCTGCTGCGGCTTGTTCGTAGAGTTTAACAGCAAGGCCTTGAGCTTTTTCGTTCAACGCTTCAAGTTTTGCTTTCATGTCGTCCAAGTTGTTGTCTTCTTGAGCTTTCTTAAGATCATCAAGGGCAGCTTGTGCAGCATCACGTTCTGCATCGAAGCCTTTACCTTCAGTTTCTTTGATTGTCTTTTCAGTCGCAAAGATAGCTTGGTCTACTTCGTTACGAAGGTCAACTTCTTCTTTACGTTTCTTATCTGCTTCAGCGTTTGCTTCTGCATCTTTCATCATGCGGTCGATTTCTTCATCAGTCAAACCTGAGTTTGATTGGATCACAATAGTTTGTTCTTTTTGAGTTCCAAGGTCTTTAGCTTTAACAGACACGATACCGTTCTTGTCGATGTCAAATGTTACTTCGATTTGAGGAATTCCACGAGGTGCAGCTGGGATGTCTGTCAATTGGAAACGTCCAAGAGTCTTGTTATCTGCTGCCATTGGGCGTTCACCTTGAAGAACGTGGATATCAACGGCTGGTTGGTTGTCTGCTGCTGTTGAGAAGACTTGTGATTTAGATGTTGGAATTGTTGTGTTGCGATCGATGAGTTTTGTGAAGACACCACCCATTGTTTCGATACCAAGTGACAATGGTGTTACGTCAAGAAGGACAACGTCTTTGACATCACCAGTAATCACACCACCTTGGATCGCAGCACCCATAGCAACTACTTCGTCAGGGTTTACTGATTTGTTTGGTTCTTTACCAGTTTCAGCCTTAACAGCTTCTACAACGGCTGGGATACGAGTTGAACCACCAACAAGGATAACTTCGTCGATTTCTGACAAGCTTAAACCTGCATCAGAAAGGGCTTGACGAACTGGAACTTTTGTACGTTCTACAAGGTCACGAGTCAAATCGTCAAATTTGGCACGAGTCAAAGTCATTTCCAAGTGAAGAGGTCCAGCCTCACCAGCAGTGATAAATGGCAAGCTGATTTGAGTTGAAGTCACACCAGAAAGGTCTTTCTTCGCTTTTTCAGCCGCATCTTTCAAACGTTGCATTGCCATCTTGTCAGTAGACAAGTCAATGCCGTTTTCTTTCTTGAATTCTGCTACCAAGTGGTCGATGATTTTTTGGTCAAAGTCGTCACCACCAAGTTTGTTATCCCCTGCAGTTGACAATACGTCAAAGACACCGTCACCCAATTCAAGGATAGAGACGTCGAATGTACCACCACCAAGGTCGAATACCAAGATTTTTTCTTCTTTATCAGTCTTGTCCAAACCGTAAGCAAGGGCTGCAGCAGTTGGTTCGTTGACAATACGTTCTACTTCAAGACCAGCGATTTTACCAGCGTCTTTTGTTGCTTGACGTTGAGCATCGTTGAAGTAAGCAGGAACTGTGATAACTGCTTTAGTTACTTTTTCACCAAGATAGTCCTCAGCGTAGCCTTTCAAGTATTGAAGAATCATAGCTGAGATTTCTTGTGGAGTGTATTCTTTTCCGTTTGCAGAAACTTTTTCAGAAGTTCCCATCTTAGATTTGATAGAGATGACTGTATCTGGGTTTGTGACTGCTTGACGTTTTGCAGCATCACCAACGATGATTTCGCCGTTTTTGAATGAGACTACAGATGGAGTTGTGCGGTTTCCTTCTGGGTTTGCGATGATTTTGCTTTCAGTTCCTTCAAGAACTGCAACTGCTGAGTTTGTTGTACCTAAGTCAATACCGATAATTTTAGACATGTGTTTTTCTCCTTAAATTTATCTTCTTTTTTCTTTTTGATACTCTTCTTAGGTGGCGGCGCCGTCAGAGCTTGACTTCGTCAATCTCTTTGACTAAACTTTGAGCCTATGGTCTCAAAGTTTGCGCAAATAGCGCCACGGCGAAGAGTATCGTCTTTAGTTCGCTTCGCTCACTATTGCAAAGTCAAACATGTTTTACCTTTCTTTCATAGTTTATTGTCGTTTCGGACAAGAGAATTTACCCTTTCTCTGCTTTGGCAATTCCTCTTGTTCTAATGTATGCATTGTGCCCGCAATGAGGACAAAATAACCATTCATCATCACTATTAGGAGAATCATCCATAAACACAGAGACATTCACAATACCCGTGCATTCATCACAGATATTCTTACCTTGATAATAACGTTGTGCAGTTTTACGATATTCGTCATTCTGTTTCTTATTTTTTTCAAAAATATCTAACATATCTTTCCTCCTTAGCTATACACAACCACCATTGCCGGTCTTAGGATGCGGTCATGGAGTTTATAGCCTTTTTGGAAGACTTGGGCTATTGTATCTGCTGGGTGTTCATCGTCTGCTGGGAGAGTTTGGATGGCCATATGATAGTTATGGTCAAATTCTCCATCAGCTGCGATTTCTTCGATTCCTTCTTCTTTCAAAGCGTGAATCAAGCTTTCTTGCACCATTTCCAAGCCCTTCTTCACATCATCTGTCAAACCTTCAACTGCGAGTGCACGCTCAAGGTTGTCCAAAGAAGGGAGAATCGCTTTTGCCAAGTCCTGGCTACGATAACGTTGCAAGTTTTGACGCTCTTCATTGGCACGGCGTTGGATATTCTGCATTTCTGCATGAGCGCGAAGGTATTTGTTTTCGAACTCATCTGCACGTTCATTTGCCAAGTCCAATTCAGACTTCTCAGGAGTTGTTTCTTCTACCGTTTCCACAACTTCCTCTTCTTGGACTTCTTCTACTTCTTCATTTTTTATATCTTGGGCCATTTTCGCCTCCTTTAATGATTTCAATCTTAATGTACTTCGTAATGATTACTGCTGAGGTAGCGGTAAAAATCTGTCAACTTCATAGTCAAAACACGGTTGACTACGTTGACTTGGTTGATTAGCTGTTGGTAATCCAGATTAACTGGACCGATAATGGCTAGAATTCCAACTCCCCGATAAGGAATGAGGAACTTGCTACTAATCACCGCTAGATCAGCTAGACAGGACTCTTGACTGTCTGCAACACGAACGTTTTGCATCTGATCTTCACGCAGACCCTCACGAATCTCCAGAGCCACCTTTTGCGGTTGGTCAAAGAACTGATAAGCTGCCAGATTGGCAAAATTCAAGAGATTGACCTTGCCCACCACCACAATGTTTTCGTTGAACATTTCCTTAAAGATATGTTCAAAGAGATCGATAACATTGTCCGTTGTTGTAAAGTAACGCTGGATAATCTGCGGAATCTCCGTCCGAATCTTGTAGTGAATATCTAGAACGGTGTGGCCGAGGAAACGTTCCTGAATGATGCTCTTCAGTTTCAGCAAATCCTCCTGCAAAAAGTTCCTTGGAATCAGAAACTGACTGGTAACCGTTCGAGACTCGTCTAGGGTAAATACTGCCAAGGCCGTATGTTGCCCCAAAACAACAATATCAAAGGCTGTCAACCGTTGCCTGCTCGGCTCAACATCCAGTGCTACTACCGTACAGCCACTCAAGTCTGTCAGTAGATTAGCAGCCTCTTGCAGAATATCCTCTAGCTTGAAGAATTCTTGATCAAAGGCTTTAACAATCTCATATACCTCATTTTCAGCTAGTCGGTCAAAATCCAGTGAGTGTTTCACATAGTATTGAAAACCAGCAACACTTGGCATCCGGCCACTTGAAGTATGAGCCTTTTCAAGCAACCCTTGCTTTTCTAGAGCCGCCATGTCATTACGAATGGTTGCACTGCTAGAGTTAATAGACTCTTGCAAGGCTTTGGATCCGACAGGTTCGTGCGTTTTGGTAAAGATGTCAATAATCAGATTTAAAATATCCTGCTGACGCTCTGTAACCACCTCATCACTCCTCTCTGTCTGATCGATTAGCACTCGATATACCCAAGTGCTAACTTATGATTCTATTATACACCCTTAAAAGAGAATGTCAAGATAAAAACTCAAAAAATTAGCACTCTTTTATCAAGAGTGCTAAAAATCAGTCTAAAGACCTAGAACCTTACTGTTTATCTACTCGGTATGCCCTTTTAAGTCTTAAATAACCAAGAATTAAATAAGAAATCATAAAGGCATATAGAGCAAAAATGACAAAGAAAGATTGCGACAATTCTTCTCGAAACAAACTCATACAAACAACAAGACCACCCGAGAAAGTAGCTGTACAGGAACGAAGTCTAGACCGCATAACTTCCCACCTGAGATTATTACTCATATAAACTTGATCCTCTGAAAGTATATCAGAAGCTGGTTTACGAAGAATTGAACAAAATCCTCTTTCTATCAATTCCCAACCTCTATTTCTAAAATCTTGCAGTTCACGCTTATGCTTTTTAAGAAATCTAGAATCATAGATACGGTAGATGACATCATCCGCTTGACATTGGTCAAAATAGAAAAAACCAAAACGACTAGTTCTATACTTCCAGCCTTTCAAGTGCATCTCATGCAAATACTCTTCTTCCTTGTCCAAATCAAGAATGGTAAAAATCCGAAATTGCTTTTTATTTATCATGACTTTCCCTCCAATTTTGAGCATACCTATCCTATCATAAATCTGATAATTCCTTCTTTTTATGCCATAACTTCCAGCTAATATAGGCAACTATTAACAAAAGGATTAAAGACAAGAAAACATCTAGCCCGACCGCAAGAAAACTCCATAGACCATACGCATTACTTCTATTGAGCAATTTAAGTAAGAATGGTATATGTATGGCTAGCAAAAGCAAAACAGGTACTAATCGCAGTCTTAAAATGCGATTAACCATAGCTAACTTCCCAGCAGCGTCATTATAGATTTCAAATTCTGCATCCGATTCAATTTCAGAATGCGCTTTTCTAAAATAGGAAAAACTATTAAAGTCTGTAATATGCTCCCAGCCACAGTCTTTAAATAGTTGTAAATAGGAGGATCTCTCTGATTTTTCCATTGGGTAAAAATCCAACTGATAAGACACTTGCTCAGGCTGACACTTTTCAAAGGTATACTTAACTGCAAACAATAAGATAGAGTAGCTTACTTTTCTAAGTTTCCAGCCCTTAGCATGCATTTCTCTAAAGTATAGAGCCTCCCTCTCATAATCCGCAATTGTAAAAATTCGATAAACAATTTTCTTTTCCATCATACTTCCTCCCGACTGTTTCTATAGAGCCGTTCAATACGTTTCAATTCAATATCCAAGACCTTACGTCCCAAGTCTGTAATCTGATAGATTTTACGCTTCTCCTCTTCTCGAACAAAGGAAATCAAATCATCCTTTTCCATCTTTGACAAGGTTCCATACATAGTTCCAGGACTAATCGAAACTTGCGAATCTGTCATCTCCTTGACCTTTTGCGTAATACTATAACCATGACCTTTCTTTTGCAGACAGAACAAGATATAAAAACCCGTTTCCGTCATCGGAAGATAAACACGACGGATCTTATCCGTTAATTCCATTTATAACCACCTCTTATTCAGTTCGATATATCGCACTTCGTTATAAAAAATATATCACACCTCGATATAAAACGCAAGAAAAAAGATCGCCCTCAGGCAATCTTTCTTCTATATCAGTAAAGATCTAAATAGTTATCAATTTCCCATTGTGAAACGAAGGTTGCATAACTTGACCATTCAATTCGTTTAGCTTCAAGGAAACTAGTATAGATATGTTCTCCAAGAGCTGCTCTAACAACTTCATCTTCAGTCAGAGCTTTCAAAGCGTTGTGAAGAGTTGATGGAAGGTCTGTAATGCCAGCTTCCTTACGCTCTTCTGCTGTCATGATGTAGATATTTTCTTCGATAGGAGCTGGTGCTTCAATTTTGTTTTCAATACCATGCAAACCAACTTCCAAAAGAACCGCCATAGCGATGTATGGGTTTGCCATCGGATCCACTGAACGCAACTCAAGACGAGTTCCCATACCACGTGAAGCAGGCACGCGCACAAGTGGCGAACGGTTACGACCAGCCCAAGCAATGTAAACAGGCGCTTCATAACCTGGAACCAAACGTTTGTATGAGTTAACCGTTGGGTTCATGATGGCAGTATAGTTGTAGGCATGCTTGATCAAACCGCCAAGGAAATAGTAGGCCGTTTCTGACAACTGCATTCCTTTTGGATCATTTGGATCAAAGAAGGCATTGTTTCCTTCTGCATCAAACAAGGACATATTACAGTGCATACCTGATCCAGCAATACCAAATTTTGGTTTGGCCATAAAGGTTGCGTAAAGACCATGTTTGCGAGCAATGGTTTTAACAACAAGTTTAAAAATTTGAATCTTATCACAAGCACGGAGAACTTCATCGTACTTAAAGTCAATCTCATGTTGTCCAACCGCAACCTCATGGTGACTCGCTTCTACTTCAAATCCCATTTTGGTCAAGACATTAACGATTTCACGACGTGTATTGTCCGCAAGGTCAGTAGGCGCCAAATCAAAGTAGCCACCCTTATCATTTACTTCAAGTGTTGGGTCCCCATTTTCATCCAGTTTAAATAGGAAGAATTCTGGCTCTGGCCCAAGGTTGAAGGATTTGAACCCCACTTCTTCCATGTGACGAAGAGCACGTTTGAGATTACCACGAGGGTCACCTGCAAATGGTTCACCTTCTGTTGTATAGACATCACAGATCAAACCTGCAACACTTCCGTTTTCATCTCCCCAAGGGAAGACTGTCCATGTATCCAAGTCAGGATGCAAGTACATATCTGATTCATTGATACGTACAAAACCTTCGATAGAAGATCCATCAAACATAGCCTTGTTTGACAAGACTTTATCTAACTGTTCATCTGTGGCAGGAATTTCGACGTTTTTCATGGTTCCCAAAATATCTGAGAACATGAGACGAATAAAGGTAACATTTTTTTCCTTGACTTCACGACGAATATCTGCAGCTGTGATTGGCATGAGTTTTCTCCTTAATGTATGACTACTTGCGGTTGCCTAACCGCGACCAAAAGGTGACCGTACTGAAGCAAAGCGACCCTGTTGGAGGAGTTCATTGTGAAGTGCACGACGCACTTCAGTCTGACTCACCGCTTTCTTGGATTTCGCTTCACGTTCAGCATATTTTTTCTTAATGGCAGCGATATTATAACCTTCAGAGATATAATCTTTGATTTCAAGCAGACGATCCATGTCATTCAAGGAATACATGCGACGATTCCCTTCATTTCGATCAGGCTTAATCAACTCTTGATCTTCATAATAACGAATCTGACGCGCCGATAGATCGGTCAACTTCATAACACTGCCGATAGGAAAAACAGCCATGTTTCGGCGAAATTCTTTTTCCTTCATTTACAATTTCCTTCTTTCTGTCTATTATAGTCTAAAAAAAGACAAACGTCAATTGATAATGTTATAAAATGTAACATTATTTTTCTTTTTTTTCTAAAAAGAGTCGAATACGGTCAATATCGTAATTTACGAGAATTGCGACAAAAACTCCCATGAAAGTTTCTGATACACGCGCAAATACGTACAAAATTGTTTCGCCACTCGGAATCGATAGGGTAATGATTAACATAGCCGCTACACCACCAATAACACCTGCTTTGTTATTCATGGCTACATTTGTCATAATGGTTAACATGGTGCAGATTGGAACAACTACCAAGGTCACCCAAAAGGCTTCGTGGAAAAAGGTATTTAATAAGAAGAAGACCAGGGCATAGAGGCCACCGATACTATTTCCTAGAATACGCGAAGTCCCAAAATGAACACTCTTATCAAAACTCTCTCTCAGGCTAAAAACGGCTGTCAAAGCACCGATTTGAAGACCTTTCCAGCCAAAAAAACCAAAAATCAAGAGAACTAGAAAAACAGCAATACCTGTTTTAAAGGTTCGCATACCAAGTTTGAACTGGGATTTATCGAATTTATATTTTTTAAAATAACTCATAATCTCAACTTTCTATTTCCATTTTATCATAAATTGGCTGATTTTATGAGGAATAGTTGATAGGAAGCGTTTTTATTTTGAGCAAAAGAAAAGAGGAACTTTCACTCCTCTCTCCTTTGATTCATTTATGAAATCTTATTTTTCTGTAAGTGCAGCCAAACCTGGCAATACTTTTCCTTCAAGAAGCTCCATTGAAGCGCCTCCGCCCGTACTAATCCATGAGAATTTGTCTGCGCGACCAAGATTGATTGCTGCGGCAGCTGAGTCACCACCACCGATGATTGATTTAACGCCTGGTTGTTTCACGATAGCGTCCATCACACCAATTGTACCAGCTTGGAAGTCTGGGTTTTCAAATACACCCATAGGTCCGTTCCATACAACTGTTTTGGCACCAGTCAAAGCTTCGTCAAATTTAGCGATAGATTTTGGACCGATGTCAAGACCAAGGAAGCCTTCAGAAACTGCTTCACCTTCAGTGTCACGCACTTCAGTGTAGCCAGCAAATGCATTAGCTTCTTTTGAGTCAACTGGCAAGATCAATTTACCGTTTGCTTTTTCAAGAAGAGCTTTCGCAACATCCAATTTGTCTTCTTCTACAAGTGAGTTACCGATTTCGATACCTTGTGCTTTGTAGAATGTGTAAGTCATACCACCACCGATAAGGACTTTATCAGCTTTTTCAAGCAAGTTTTCGATAACACCGATCTTGTCTGAAACTTTTGAACCACCAAGAATCGCTACGAATGGACGTTCTGGAGTTTCAACTGCTTCTTGGATGTAGGCAATTTCGTTTTCAAGAAGGAAACCAGCAACTGCTTTTTCAACGTTTGCTGAGATACCAACGTTAGATGCGTGTGCACGGTGAGCTGTACCGAATGCATCGTTTACGAAGATACCATCTCCA
>JAWERV010000055.1:0-12406 GCA_032481955.1 Streptococcus mitis
TCTTGTGCCAGTTGCCCTTCACAGGGAAATACTCTCAGTCCCTACTTACACAGGCACGCTAATCAAGACGGAGTGGATTCAATTTTCAAAGAACAGGTAACTTTATTATAGATAAGAGTAGTTGAAATTTTTATCACATTTTTGGGGTTGTTGGAATAATCAGGTAAGTGCTAATTTCTAGCTCCTCTCACAACACCCTACATACATTCTATGTTTTATGAACAGTAGCTATCATTTACATTTTCAAACTACCACTCTATCAGATTAAAAGTCAAAATAGGCGCTTCTACTTCGAGAGATACTCATTTAATGGTTCAGCAATTCGCACTACTTCTGTTACAGAAATTTCATCACTATGACTTCTCACGATTTGTTATTAGTTCACTTTGTGGGCTTTCTCATGAAACCAAACAGAGTAAGTCGTAAAAGAAAAAAGCAGTACAATGAACTGCTTTTACGGATTCAGATATATCTGCTTTACCGTATGAAATACCGCTAATCTTTAGGATTATATACTTGTTAGCAAAAATACAAATATGATTATAAAATTTACCTTAGAATTTTAAATCTTGTGGCTATGTAAACTAATATTAGCTGGCTCAATATAAGTTTGAAAATAACTTTCCTCGAATTGAAAAATATAAATAAGAATGGTGGAGTATGCTCTACCATTCTTATTTATATTTTTTAAAAGTTAATAACGACTTTTACTATATCTTATCTTCATCATTACATTTTGTCATCATAAAAATCATAAATCCAATGAAATAAATAAATAGCTGACCAATTCCTATATATTGAAAGAGTGACCAACTTTTCATATCAAGAGCTGCTGCGACAAAGCTACCAAATGGAATAAATAGACCGCTTATCATAAAAATGATACTAAACACTCGTCCTAAAAATTCTGAATCAACTGATATTTGTAGATATGACATTAGATTGATATTAAATACCGTCACACAAAATGTAAACGAACCAAAGAGTAATAATACAACAATCTGTGAAGAATGAAAAAATCCTAGCAATAGTAGCGCTATGGAAGCTGGTAATAATAGGTGAAAGAACTCCTTTGGCCCCAGTTGCTTTTTATATAATCCAGCAAGCAAGGCACCAACAATACTACCAAACGACTGAGCAATAAGGATAAAAGCATAGATATGATCAAACCCGGAAAAAGAAGAAGTAAATGGTAGATAGAATGTATAAATGGCATCCAAAAAATTTAAAAAAGCACTAGCAACTAAAATCACTAATAGAGATTTGTCAGAAACAACATAGTTAAAACCTTCTCTAATTCCTTTAAATAAATTGACCTTTTTTGTTTCGTTACGAAATATAGTTTGGAAATGAGACTCGCAGAATGCTGAGACAAAAAAAGACAATGAATTGATTAGCATTCCATATTTAAAACCGAACTGCTGTATAACAAAAACAGATAACAATGGTGCTGAGACTGCAACAACCTCTGATAAGATTTTGGATAAAGAGTTATATCTATAAATTCCCTCTTGCGATAATAAATCTCTAACAATTGCCTTATATGTAGGTCTATTAAAACTAAATAAAATGGCAAGTATGATATTAACAGCAATAAAAGTCCAAATGTTTTGTGGATTATAAAATAAGAATAATAAAAAGGTAACGATGCCAGCAATTAAATCTGTGATTATAAGAGTTTTTTTCCGTTCGTTAAAATCTGCAAAATGACCTGCAAATAAATTTAGAAGCAATTGAATAATTGATTCACTGGATTGGTACAACATCATAAAAAAAGACGATTTTGTTGCCAAGTTCGCAATTAATACCTTGTTAGCATAATCAAAGATAATATTTCCGAAATTTGTGGTTTGACCTTGAACTAACATCAGCAAGATATTTTTATTTTCTTTGTTCATATAAATATTCCTTTAAACTCTCAAAAACTTGCTCAAAATCCTCTTTAATATCAGCTGAAAATGTAATTAAGTATCTCAAATCCTCTAATGAAGTAGCTTTTTCCCCTAGTTTTTCGGGATATTCTCTGAAGTAGTCATATTTTACTGGTAAAACTGGAGGTTCTTGTCTCTTGCCATTTTGAAAAACTGCTAATGTTGACGCAAAACGCTTTGGTTGATTTAAACATTTTGGATGATATGAAATATCGTTTTTTAAGCGCCAATAAGTTTCAAGGATATCAAATTGAAAAGCCAGCTTAATCAATAAAGGAATATTTCCGCCTCCAAACCGTTTCCCAATTTCACAAAAGCTCAATCGATCACTTTCAGAATGATAAAAAAATTCTGCATGAAAGGGATGGACAGCTTCAGTCCCTAAGTTATACAAAACTGTCTGCGTCTCTTCCTTCAATCTCTTAATAAAGGAAGTGTCACTATATTTCGAATTTGTTTTTATGACATTAAAGAAGCTATCTTTAATATCTAAAATATTTCCAACATACTCATGGGTGAAGAAATAAGCTATTTTTCCATTTACTGCAATTCCATCACAAGTAAACATCGCATCGAACTGCTCAACTGTTTCGAGTAAATAATCCTTACTAGTGTAGTAATTCGGTACTTGAGAAACTTTACGAACTCCCTTCCCAGATGCTTCACTACGAAGTTTAATCATAAACTCCTCAGGTAACACTGATATTGGATTAAGTAGAGTTGGTTGCAAGACTTTTCCGGCTAACATTTGTCTCATTAATTTTTTATCTTTATACGCAAAATTTATTTTCCATGCATCTTTAGTATTGGTAAAAATAGATTTTAAAATACCTACAATATGCATTAATCCTTCATCAAGTGTAAAAATATCAGAAATGCTATCTCGGTTATCAAAAAAAGTTAGTAATTCAGAAAAATCAAAGTTCTCTAAAGTAAAGATATTTTCCTCTAAAAATGACTGCTCTAGGTATACATTTTTTAAATGTTCGGGACATATTATTGACAAATTAATATCTGGTTTAATTCCGATACCAGATGGATGATAACGATAAATAAAAAACTTCATTAGTTATACCTCGTATGTTGCAGTAGCCACTTTTCAATAGATAGGAGCGCTTGTTCAGTTTTCTTAAAGTCTTTACCGTATAGTGATAATCCAATTACTGCATCTGCGCTATGAAAGGCACTATTCAAATTTTGTCCCACCTTCACGTACTCGATATAATCAAAAATAGAAAACTGTTGTTTTATCTCATTAGTTATAGTTGGTAATTCTTTAATAGTTCCTGCTCGTTTTGCGGTTAGAAGCCAACCTGTATTTGGAAATTCTTTGGGAAGTTCAGGTAATATTTCTCCGCTGATACTATAAATTAGCAGCTTAAGAGGATTGCAACCAAATTTATATTCTAAATTTTGCCTAATCCGTGCGCCTCCGATTCTGCAGGCAATTTCCAGAAAAATAATATCCTTCAAATCATAAAAGACTTCTAAATGAAATAAGTATGTCCCTTGTAAATCCAATTTACTTGATAAAAAAATAGCATAATCTACTAGTTCCTTATAGCCAGTGCTGTCCTTATCTAACGAAACAGCTGCTGCTGAGCCTCCTTGTTTGATTAACAATGGATTATAAAGATACTTAGAAGGCTCACAATAGATAATTTCACCATTGCTCACAAAACCATCAATATGATAAATATCACTCTCAATATACTCTTGAACAAGTATTTGTTCCCCTTGATTAAATAAACTTTCCTTTAGTTTAACCAAATCATTAATTGTTTGAACACGGAAAGTGTCCACAGACCCTGCACCACTTAATGGTTTTAAAATAATATCTTGATGTCTATCAAAAAAATATTGAAGTTCAGAAAAACAATCTATTTTTTGTGATTCAGGAATTCTAACTCCTAACTCTTTAACTCTTTTTGTCATTACATTTTTATCACGAAAAATAATCGCTTCATCTACTTTTTGACCTCCAATATGAAATTTTTCTCTCAGTTCTGCCGCTAATAGGATATCAAATTCATCTAAAGGTATAATCGCATCAAAAGACTCTGATTTAAGTAATTTTTCTGCCTTTTCTCTACGTGTATTCTGGTCTCCAGCAACACCAGCCAATTTAACATTTTTGGGTAATTTAACTCTAAACGACTCTCTCTTTGACTCATCAATTAGTAAGGTGAAGTGATGATTAGTAGGAAGACAACTGAGTATATCTGTATAGTTTTCTCTATATGGATGTAAGATAAGTATATTTTTCATCAATTTTAACTTTCTATTGAATTATTAGTTTTAACACTTTTATAAAGCAGGTAAATATTTTGTAGTTACTAAAGGAATTGGATATTATTTTCCGATTCTGAAAAATTACCTTTCTACCGGAGTATCTTTTTCGTAAAAATCCTTAATCATATCTTCATGTTGTTGATTGACAATTTTTAGATTTTGAATTTCATCATAATCAAAAAAAGCTAATTCTAGGGTTTCATCATTGTTAAAGTTATGGTCAATAAAATCATTTACGGCATTAACTAAATACAAAATAGTAATAACTTGTGCTTCATCACCGTTCGGATATGAATCAGTATATTTTGTATAAACATTTTGAAGTTTCACAGGTATAACTTTAATTCCCGTCTCTTCATAAAATTCTCTCACCAACGCTTCTGCAGCTGATTCTCCTAATTCAATAGCACCTCCAGGTAATCCCCATGTTCCTCTATCTGCTCTTCTTTGTAAAAGTATTTTCCCAGAATTATGCAGTATTCCACTAGTAAAGTTTAAAAAAATTTTATCCTTACCGACCTTTTTTCTTATTTTTTTTATATAATCCATTATGCTCTCCTAAAATTATAATCTGTTATTGAAATCTGATCCATGATTCCAAAGTATTCTTTCGGAATCCCATATGTATTATGGTAATATTCCCAATCAAGAGAATTCATATTTTTGATACTATTAATATTGTTTTTTAAACCAACTTTAATTTTATTTATTTTATCACTAAATAATCTTTCCGAGTGCTTAGCTATTTTAAAATATTTTAAAAATTCATTATAAAAATAAATCAATTCATCACTGGAAAGATTACAATAATATTTGGAATAAATGAATAAATCTTTTATTTTCCGAGACAACTCACTACCAATCCCCTTTGCAGTAGGTAAAATATTGTTCTCAAATAAGGTAGATATAGTTATAAAATCATTTAATAAGCGATGAATATTGATTTCTTCTAATTGTTTACTCTTTAATAATTGATAACAATAGTGATATTTTTTCCGCTGAAAAATATATTCTACATTTTCTTGAATCATTCCTATACGTTCTTGAAAAAAAATACTATCTAATTGTGAAATGTTAGTTTCTTTATTGAAATCAACCAGTACAAAATTTCCAACAACAATTTTTTCATCATAATAATCTGTATATAATCTTAGATAATAATGCTCTCCTTCAACGTCAGGTAAAGAAGCTTTTTTAACATCAGAGGTATATCGTATAGAACCGTTAAAGTTATGAAAATATTCTTTTATCGATACAGGTACCTCTATAATCAAACTTTTATTGATAATTTTTGAAATTATCTTTATGATTTTTTCCATTTCACTTACTTGATTTATTCGATTATAATTTTGAATCGTAATGGTCAATTGGCTATTTAGGCATAATGGATTTGTTAAGTCTAGTTTATTGATATAACGTACACAAAACTGTTTTTTTATTCCACTATTTAGTGATTTTTTTATAAAGAATTGCTCAGTATCTTGAAATGGACTAAATGTAAAATAACTTTCATCATTTCTAACTAAATTACTACTTGGCAAAATAGTATGATTTTTTAATTGACTAACTATCCTCTCGAATATATGTATATCATCCCTATTTTCAAAAAACATTGATTTATACTCTGATACCTTTCTTTTTATAGTAGTTCCAAACCTCAGGCCAAAACATATCCTTTTTATCAGACAGTCTAGCAATTTCTGTATTATGTATATATTTCGAAGGATGTATCGCAATTACCTTTCTCTCTAAAATTTTTTCGAACGCTTCAAATCTTAAAAGATCAAAGTACTTGCTATAATCCTTACTAAATACCAAATCAAATTGACTTACGGGAAAACATCTATTAAAATCGTTTGGACTGTTTTCTGGTCTTCCACCTTGAGTCACCGTTACCCTATTTGGATATTTTTTTGCAAAAATATTTATCGCTTCCAATCTCGTTGTGATTGGAAGCAAAGTCTTTTCAAAATTTGCATCACATTCTTTGTAAAAAACATTAAGAAGCAAATCATCTGAGGTGTCTAACCGTTCATCACTAGTAGAGTTCTCTAAACAGACAATCACTAATTTTTCCCATTTTTTTAGTATCTCTTCAAAGAAATATATATGACCTTTTGAAAAGTAATTGAATCTTCCAAATGTAACCGCAGTCTTACTATTAATTTTCACTATAAAATAGCTCCTTCCCAGTACTTTTTAATCCAAAAAGCCTCTCAATTGAATAAGCGATTTCTCTCAGACTTATACCAAAATCGCGATTAAAACACATATTCTTTTTAGATAAAATAATTAGTGGTACATCTTCATATGAATGAAATGTGCTTCCATCCATTGGATCATTTCCATGATCAGCTGTAATTATTATAATATCATCTTCTTCAACCTCATTGACTATTTTCATTAAATTATCCGAAATTATCCTTAACACTTTAACAGATTTTTCAATATTTTGTTCATGGCCAGCTAAATCAATTTCCTGAATATTACAAAAAATAAAACAATTATTATCTTGATTCGAGATATGTTCAATCAATTCGTTTAAGGTTTTTTGAGTGTCCGCTCCTGAATAGTTTATCTTTACATTATTCCAATTCAGTGTAAACATTTTCCCAACTTTTCCAATTAATTGAATATTGATTCCTGACTCGGCCAATGTTTCCAACAAGTTTCTATTAGTTGCTTCCTTACCAAAGTGCTTCACCTGATATTTTTCATTATAAATATTAAGTGGTGGTATACAGAGAAATTCATATGTTTTGCCCAAGTAATTTCTTTCCTTAATTGCTTTATTGTATACTTCTTCTAAAGTTACCTCATTTCCCCACATTTGTATCACCCTAGTACAATTAGAAACGTTTAACAAATTTTGAGCTAATTTGTCCATTTCTTTTTCTCCTATATTTGGTTTAGTTAACCAGAGAATGTTTAAATTCAAGCCAGGTTGACACTCCCCATTATTCCCAATGACAAATTTATCTCCTACTAAAATGATTCCATTGTCTAATCTCACTTCTCCATATTTTGATAAAAATGATAATTTTTCACACAAAGATTCCGTAATGAAAACTTCTTGTACTTCGATTCTTGCATCAATCATCTCAGAATGTCCTAAATATGAATCTGGAATTCTAGTTGAAGGAGTGATATAAGTACTATTTACATTAATGTTATTTATTTCTTGTTTTTTCAATTCTTTATTACAAATATTAAAGGTTGAGAAAAAATTATTTGCACTACTATACTTTAAAATCCTGTTTAATGTTCCGAATGACTGTTCATTTTTCAGCCCTAACGCATCAATTACAAGTAAAACTATTTTCATAAAATTTCTACCTCAATTATAATAGATTCATGAGTCGTATAAATAAAATATTTAAATCTCGAAACTGCAAACAATAAAATATAAACGAGTTCGCTGATGCAGGGAAATTCTTATTTTAAATATAATAATTTGTGATTTATTACCAAAGGCAATTCAAATATTAATCTGACTATCATTTATAAATATCTTCCTTAATACTAAGTCTTTAGATACTCTAAAGACTTAGGTGTACACCTAAGCATTTTATCCTCCAACAATGATAATAATATCCATCACCAATATCAAAATTGGTATAAGTTTTGATATTTTTTTCATATTATTCCTCCTTTTACTTTTTAATTATTGTATAATAAATAAAAAGTATTTAAAATTTTGTTGGGAAAGTGGGAAAAATATGAAATCAAAACTTGGTACAACACTTAGAAAAATTCGTAAAGGGAAACAAATCAGCTTGTGCTCTATTGCTGATGATAATTTATCGAAATCACAGATTTCTCGTTTTGAGCGAGGCGAATCAGAGATATCTTGCATCCGACTGATTAATATTTTGGACAAATTACATATATCTCTGGATGAATTTCTCATTTTACATGATAATGATTATACAAAAACTGAATCGTTTGCTAACTTGATACAGTATATTAGAAAAGAGTATTCTTTACAAAATATCCAAAATATTTCAACTTTACTTTCTGATTCCTCAAATTACAATTTAAATTCATTTGAAAAAACAATGATAAAGTCTATCATACACAAACTAGATAATGATGTCGCTCCAACTGAAGAAGAAATCCTTCAATTAACAGACTTTCTTTTTAAAGTTGAAAAGTGGGGATATTATGAAATTATTCTTCTGGGAAATTGTGCCCGAACAATAAAATATGAAGCATTGTTCTTACTTACAAAAGAAATGTTAAAAAATTATATCTACTCTTCTCTAAATAAAACTAATAAAAAGTTAGTTACGCAACTCTCAATTAATTGCTTAATATCAAGCGTTGACATTGAACAATTTGAAAATTGTAAATACCTAATAAAAGAAATATCACAATTACTAGAAAATGAACTAAATTATTATGAACAAACTGTATTTCTCTACGCACAAGGATATTTTGAATTTCACCATGATGCTAATGCTGGAAAATCTAAAATGCAACAAGCACTCCAAGTATTTGAAATACTTGGAGAAAAAAGTATTTATGAACAATATTTAAATCACTACTCCAAAAATATAGAAAAAAACTCCTAATAAAAAAGGGAGCAATATACACCCACAGACACCTTTATATTTTTGCCATTTTGACTCCCATGTGTATTTGGAAATAGATTTTAAATAATTCTGCTATTATTCCGACTACCTCACTTCAAACAATTAAACTGATACTCCTCTCGATAATGACAAAAAGGCTTGAAATCAAGCCTTTTCTAAACTCTGAAACTGTGGGGTTTATCCTTCTTTCACCAGCAATCCCACTACCTCAATATGTCGTGATAGCAAACTTCTATATTATAGAACGAAAGGGATAAAGTTGATGTTTAAACTTAAACTTTGGAATGAAAATATTTTATAGTATCTTTTTCTAACTTTATAGCTGAAGAATATCACTTAATAAATTCATTTGCCAACTTGTAAACTTTTTGAATCTCTTTACTATTAATATCCCAACTATCAAGTTCTTCTTTAATCAACTCTGGAAATTTTTTACTAATATCCCTTAATGAATTAGCAACTGCTTTTCGAACATATTCACTAGAAGCTTCTTTTAATGTTGCGATTCGTTTAATAGCTTCATCTGGATTATCCTTGAAATATGGTCTACTCGTCCATATTCTCAAACCTTCTGTAACAGCTCTTCTAACATTTGGATTACTGTTTTGTAACCATTCGTCAATAACCGGAAGAGATTTTTCATAACCTGTTTGCTTACAAAATTCATCAAATGCTTTTGCTAATATTTCTTGAATTCTACAATTAAGATGTTTACTCGTCATGTGACAAATAAATATCTTAACTTTATTCAAATGCAAAGCTTGAAGCAACTAACAAGCTGATCAAAGACATTAAACGTCAAGGATTTGGTTTTAGAAACTTTTTAAACTTTAAGAAGCGTGTTTTCATATCCCTTAACATCAAAAAAAGAAAGGACAAATATTATCCTTTCTCGTTGTTAAAATTTTTGTCACCCACTACAGTTGACAAAGAGCCGAAAAAACTCTACATTTGAGCCCTTTCTCGTATCCTATTATCTCAATGATTATACCAATTTAAATCAACTAAATTAAATCAGCATCCTTAAGTAGTTCCTCAATAAATGTTCCCTCGATTTTCTTCGCAGCACGTTTTTCAAATAATTTCACTAAGAACGGAACTTTCACATCGGCTAATTTCTTACCATCCATCAAGCGGTTTGTTGATTTTGTAAGAACGCGTAAGTCATAAGCTGAAGCGAACACTTCTGGCACACCACGATCGACATCAAGCAATGTATATACAGCTTCCATCGCAGTACGAACAGAATACTCTGTTGTAAACACTGTATCTCGTGGAGTTTCAGCGAAGTTACCAATGAAGGCAATATTTTTAGAACCATTTGGAACAACAAGCGGACGGTCGCCATCTTTACGAGCCATGAAGTAGCTTGTGATATAAGGCATGTAGCAAGGAACAGTGTTGCATCCTTCGCTAGCAAATTCATGAATTAATTCTTCTGGAACACCCATGTGGTATAACCATTCTTCGGCAATTTCAATTCCTGTACATTCTTCGATTGGTTTTTCCACATAGTTTCCTTTGATTCCTGAATATAATCCGTAAATCCATACGACTAATTCATCTTTACTTTGCGCTTTAAAGTGTGGTTGACGGTTTAATGTGTAGCTCATCATCCAGTTTGAGTCGCGAGCTGTTACGATTCCTCCTGTCACCACTTTTCCAGCATAAGGATCACGTTTTGAGATTTTTTGAATGTATTCAGCGATACGTTTGTCTTTTACAGTTGTTGTAGCTGAAACGAACCAACTTTGATCTGGCAAGTTTTCACAGAATACTTCTGGATGTCCGAAGCGTTCATCTTGTTTGGCTAAGTTTTTCCATAGGCTCCATGATCCACCTAATTCTTTTGAAATTGGAGCTGGAGTATTGTTATCCCCGTATGTTGTTGCAGCAGTAATACTTCCGTTTGTCACAAATACTAAGTCGTTTTCTGTTAAATTGCGTGTTTCTTGGACCCCATTAACTTCTAAAATTAATTCTTTAGCAACCATGTCACTTCCAACATGTTCAACAATCACATTTTTAACGACTGTATCGTATTCAAATTGAACATTATGTTTTTTCAAGTAGTTCACAAGTGGTAAAACGAGTGATTCATATTGGTTGTATTTAGTAAATTTCAATGCAGATAAGTCAGGTAGACCATCGATATGATGAATGAAACGTAAAATGTAACGGCGCATTTCAATCGCTGAATGCCATTTTTCAAAAGCAAACATACTAGCCCAGTACGTCCAGAAGTTTGATTCGAAGAACTCTTCACTGAATACATCGGTAATTTTTAACCCTTGCAATTCAGATTCAGAGGTCATATATAATTTCACCATTTCTTCGCTTGATTTATCGCTTAAAGTGAATTGGCCATCATCTGGGATTTGTTGCCCTTTATTTTCAATCACACGGCATTTAGAGAAGTTAGGGTCTTCTTTATTAAGCCAGTAGAACTCATCTAACACAGAGGCATCTTCGACTTCTAGTGAAGGAATCGATCTGAATAAATCCCACAAACACTCGAAGTGGTTTTCCATTTCACGTCCCCCACGAATAATGAATCCACGTGTTGGATTTAAGATTCCGTCTAAGCTTCCTCCTGCAAGTGGAAGTTCTTCTAAAATATGGATGTTTTCTCCTTTCATTTGGCCATCTCTTACTAAGAAAGCTGCTGCTGATAAGGATGCAAGTCCTGAACCAACTAAATAAGCTGATTTTTGGTCAACGCCTTGTGGTTTTTTAGGACGAGCAAATGCTTCGTAATTTCCATTTGAATGATACATAGTAATTCCTCCTATTTCCTGAAAATCAGGATTTGTTCTTTACATGCATTATTCTACTACCGTTTCACCAAAAGTTCCATAGACAAAAAATCCCAATGTCCAAAGTTTGGACACTGGGATGGAATTGTAAAGTTTATTACTGGGAAATTCGTGCCACAATCGTTCCAATCATGACTTGTTCGATTTTTTCAACGAGTTCTTTAGCCGTACCAGGCATTTGACGACTAATCCAATCAAGTACTACACCAACAAGCGCATACGTATAAAACTCAATCGAGAATTGTACCTGCTCTGCTTCTTCCCCACTAACATTGATTTCATTGAAAATCAAATCTGTCAAGAAACGTTCCACTTCCCGTTGCAAGAGTCTCTCGACGTTTTCTTTGAAGACAGAACGATACGTGTTAAGGACAAAGTTGCGATTGTCATCCATATATTGGAATAGTGCCTCCAGGGCATCTTGCCAATTCTCATAAGAAATATTCTCACCAAGCGTGATATGCGCTTCATTTAAATAAATCCATTCGACCAATTCATAAATATCATGGAAATGATTATAAAACGTTTGACGACTAACACAGCAAGATTGGGTTAAATCATTGATAGTGATTTTGCTTAGTGACTTTTTGTCCATCAATTCTTTCAAGGTTGAAGCTAGAACCTTTTTCATCACAGTTGTCATCTTTCATACCCTTTCACATCATTTTATAGATAACATTATAACAAATTGTAAAATCTTATCAAACTTTATTCATCTGACGACATATAGTTTAAGAGAAATATACTGTTCATTCTAAATTGATAAATATTG
>JAWERV010000056.1:0-11667 GCA_032481955.1 Streptococcus mitis
TGCAACCGCTTTGACTGCAAGAGCAACGTTGCGCACTGGCGCTTGAAGTACAGAAAGGAGCATAGAAAGAAGTCCTTCGCGGTTTGGAAGAGTTGCAAGTGCAAGAATCTCTTCTTTAGATGCGACAGCGCCTTCGATTGTACCACCTTTGATTTCAAGTGCTTCAGCGTTTTTAGAAAAGTCGTTCAAGATTTTCGCTGGTGCGATAACATCTTCGTTAGAAAATGCTACTGCAGATGGTCCAACAAATACTGATGCAAGTTCTTCAAGACCAGCTTTTTCAGCTGCACGACGTAAGATTGAGTTTTTAATGACTTTATACTCAACTTCGTTTCCACGAAGCTCACGACGAAGAACTGTATCTTGCTCAACTGTCAAACCACGAGCGTCAACAACGACGATAGATGCAGCAGCTTTCATTTTTTCAGCTACTACGTCAACTAGTTCCGCTTTTTTAGCAATAATTGCTTCACTCATTAGTGTGTTCACCTCCGTTATTATTTTGCTTGGGGAATTTTTCCAAAAGAAAAACGCGCCCAAACCTAGACACGAAAGTACAATACGCTTCTTTTTACATGATACGTTTTGTCCTCGGTAGGATACTTATGAGTCGAGCTCCCCTACTGTCTTAGGCAGTTTTTTCAAACCGTATATAAGTATAGCATAGTCAAAAAAAGAATGCAAGATTTTTGCAAACTTTTTTTAAAATTTTTCGTGATTTTTCTTTTAAAGTTCTACTGTCAGGACTTGGCCTTGCTTAACAACCTGTTCTCCAGCGATATAAACATCATCTACATCACTGGATTTAACTGCATAAACCAGGTGAGAAAGCATATTTTCTTGGGGTTTGAGATGGATTTTCCCTTGTGGTTGAATGACCAGAAAATCTGCTTGCTTGCCAACTTCAAGACTCCCAATCTGTTCTTCCATTCTAAGAACCTTAGCTCCTTCGATTGTCAGAGCCTTGAGAGCTGTTTCGATAGGAAATTGGCTAGCATCTCCACTTTTCATCTTCTGAAGAAGGGCTGCAGTCCGTCCTTCCTCAAACATATCTAGATTGTTATTGGAAGCAACTGAGTCAGTCGCAATACCAACCGCTACTCCTGCTTTTTGGAATTGGATGATTGGAGCGATTCCTGATGCCAGTTTGAGGTTACTGATAGGATTATGCGCGATAGATACTTGAGACATTGCCAAACGTTCAATTTCTCGCTCGTTTAATTCGACCCCGTGAGCAAAGACAGATGGATGGTCTAAGTAACCCAGTTCTTCTAGAAAGGCGAGGGGGCGTTTGCCATATCGTTTCAGGATAATTCCTGATTCCTCCTTGGTCTCCGCAACATGGATATGGATTGGAATATTCAGTTCTTTCGCTATATCTAAGCTTTCTACCAGCAAGTCTCTACTACAGCTGTAAGGAGAATGTGGAGCTACCATAACCTTGAAATTTGGATTTTCATATCCTAAAATTTCCTTGATGATGGCTCGTGTTCTAGCAATAGTCTCAGTAGTTGTCTCTGCCTCTGAAGAAAAGAGGGTCGGTGAGAAATAACAACGCATCTTAGAATCTTTCACTGCCTGATAAATCCGCTCAATATCCACACCATTGGGATTATACATATCATTAAAGGCTGTTGTTCCTGACTGGAGCATCTCTGTCAGAGCTTCTTTGACCGCCTTGGTAGTCATGTCGGGAGTAAACTCAGCTTCTGCTGGCCAGATATAGTCATTAAGCCATTCATGAAGATTGCTATCATCTCGAATCCCTCTCAAACCTGTCATTGCAGAGTGGGTATGGCAATTGACCAAACCAGGCATGATCCAGGCTCCCTGATAGTCTATAATCTGCTCAGCTTGATCTAAAATCTCTTGTTTCTCTTGACCGACATAGGTGATTTGAGAACCCTTAACGGCTAAGATTCCATCTAGATAGACATGGAAATCTTGATCACAAGTCACGATATTTACATGCTGATAGACTTTCATACTAGGTTCCTTTTCTAAAAGACAATTTATACTTCTCTTCAAACCACGTCAGCTTCACCTTGGAGTAGATATATGGTTACTGACTTCGTCAGTTCTATCCACAACCTCAAAACAGTGTTTTGAGCTGACTTCGTCAGTCTTATCTACAACCTCAAAGCAGTGCTTTGAACAACCTACAGCTAGCTTCCTAGTTTGCTCTTTGATTTTCATGGAGTATTACAATGAACAATTTTTCTAGCTATTGTAACAAAAAAGTCACCCGAAGGCAACTTTTTTTGTCCATAAGATTTCAAAGTAGAAAGGATTATTCAGAGCTAAAAGCCGCAGCTTTCTGCATTTGGTAATACTTGCCCTTTCGAACCATTAGTTCTTGATGATTGCCATACTCAACAATATCTCCATCCACCAAGACTAGAATCAAATCCGCATCCTGAATGGTTGACAAGCGGTGGGCGATGATAAAGCTTGTGCGCCCCTTCATGAGTTTGGCAAAGGCATCCTGAACCAATACTTCTGTCCGTGTATCGATGGAAGAAGTCGCCTCGTCTAAGATGAGAATCTTTGGAATAGCCAGAAAAACTCGCGCGATGGTCAAGAGCTGAGCCTGACCGACAGAGAGAGATTCTCCAGCATTTTCCAACTTGGTATCGTAACCCTGAGGCAACTGTTGAATGAAAAAGTCGACATTGGCTGCTTTGGCCGCAGCAATCACCTGCTCCCGACTGGCTTCAGGATTTCCAAAGGCAATATTGTCATGAATGGTCCCTTGCTCAAGCCAGGTTTCTTGTAGCACCATGCCAAACTGTTGTCGTAAAGAAGCACGACTATAGTCATAAATGGAACGACCATCTAACAAGATATCTCCTGAGTTAATGGGATAAAAACGCATGAGAAGATTGATAAGGGTTGATTTTCCAGCACCTGTCGGACCAACAATAGCCACCTTGCTACCAGCTGGAATATCAATAGATAAATCCTTAATCAAAATCTTTTCAGGATTGTAGCCAAAAGAAACCTGTTTAAAGGAAATAGCTCCCTTAACTTGGTCACTGGTCAAGACTTCCTTACCACTTTCAGCCACCTCAGGACTTTCTAAGACAACATAAACACGCTCTGCACAAGCGAGAGCACTTTGCAACTCAGCTAGCACGGAAGAAATATCGTTAAAGGGTTTGGTGTATTGCTGGACATAGTTCAAAAAGGTCACTAAACGTCCAATGGTCAAAGTAGAGCCTATCATGATACGATAAGCTCCCACTCCAGCTAGGAGAGCATAAATGAGCGCATTTACAAAGCGAGTCGAAGGATTAACCGTTGATGAATAAAAGATGGCTGACTGAGAATAACCTGCATAGTTGTCATTAGCCTCACGCAGCCTTTGGATAAACTCTTCCTGAGCATTGAAAGATTGAATAATAGTCTGCTGGCTCAACGATTCTTCAATCAACTGAGTCTGAATCCCCCTTGTCTCTGTTTGCTTTTGAAAGAGATGATAGGAGCGTTTGGCAATAAAGCGTGAAATCACCATGGATAGTGGTGTCAACAGCAAGACCAAAAGAGTCATAAGGAGATGAATTTGGAGCATGGCTAGAATACTCACCAAAATCATCAAGACGCCAATGAAAAATTGGTTAAATATCATGGTCAAGCCAGCTGCCAACTGTTCTATGTCCGTGGTCACCCGACTGACCATTTCTCCACTGCCTTGTCGATCCACAAAAGCAATCGGTAACCGATGGAGCTTATGGAGGATTCGCTCTCGCAAGTCTCTGGTATAAGAGAAGATTAGGCGATTATAGAGGAGAGGATTGACCCACTGCACAAGGGTATTTCCTATGACCACCAAGATCATTTGAATGAAAATCTGCCAAAAAACTGGTGAAGAGCCAGTCACTAGGACTTGGTCAATAACCTGCCCAATCAAGATAGGTAGGTAAATCGATAAACCAACCTGGGCAATAGTTCCTAGAAAGGCTAGGAAAAGGAGGAAGGGATGACTTGCTAAATCTTTAGCCAAACGTTTGAGCGTCTGATTTACAGTTTGTCGTCTCATGCTAGTCCTCCTTTCCATGTTGAGATGCATTGATTTCGCGATAGACTTGACTGGACTTCATCAAGTCCTCGTGCTTGCCGATAGCTAGGAGCTCACCTTTTTCCAAGAGGAGAATCTGGTCTGCCATACGAAGTGTTGAGGTTCGTTGAGAAATCAAGATTAAGCTCGTGTCTGGCAAATTTTCTCGGATAGCTTTCAAGAGCTTGGACTCCGTAATGGTATCCAGTGCGGAGGTAGCATCATCTAGGATGAGAAAATGGGCTTGGCGCAAGACTGCTCGTGCGATAGACAGCCTTTGTTTTTGTCCACCTGAGAAATTTCGCCCTCCTGCCTCAACTAGGGCATCCAAGAGCCCTTCCTTTTCACTGACAAAATCCTTTGCTTGCGCAATTTTCAAGGCCTGCCAAAGTTCTTGGTCAGTTACTTCTCGATGTAAACCTAGAGTCAAGTTGGAACGTATGGTTCCTTTAAAGAGTTCGACTTTTTGGGGAACATAAGCAATCCAAGACCGCCACTGCTCTAAATTACGAGGACTACGTCCATCTCGATAAAGGTCAATGCTTCCCTTGTCTACTGGATAAAGACCAAGTAAGACTTGCACCAAACTTGATTTACCAGAACCCGTTCCCCCAATGATACCAAGGATTTGCCCTTGAGTCATATCAAAGGAAATATCTCTCAAAGAAGGCTGGGCCGCATCAGGGTAGGTAAAGGTTAATTCTTGAACTTGTAAAACCTGATCACTGGTAGTTTGCTTTTGTTCTAATTCTGAATGGATGTCTTCTGGAGCCTCAGCAAAGACCTCCTCGATTCGCTTAGCTGAGATATAGGACTGATTGAGAGAATTTATCAGCATGGCTAGCTTGACCAATTCCACCAAAATCTGTAAGAGATAGTTGATAAGGGCAATGAGGGCACCTTGACTGAGTAAGTATCCTTGTATAGAAATATAGCCCTGCCAGATAATAACGAGGAGAGTTCCATTGACAATCAGATAGGTCAGAGGGGATAATAAACTAGACCAGAAACCTGTCTTTTCTTGTAATCTAGCATAGACTTGGTTAAGAGTTTGAAAAATCTGTAACTCTCGTTTTTCTTGTCCAAAAGCACGAATAACCCGCATACCTTGTAATTGCTGGCGCGTTTCTTGAACCAATTGGTCAGTTTTCATTCTGAGACTGCTGTAGAGAGGGTTGACCAGTCGATAGAGCCCTACAATGACAATGGTCAAAATGACAACCATGACCAAGAACCAGAAAGTCAGCTCAGCTGAGATTCGATAGGCCATAAAGATAGCCCCAAAAACGATAATAGGTGCTCGCAAAAAGAGACGCAGGAATTGATTGATACCAGTCTGAATCTGGTAGGTATCCGAAGTCAAGCGAGTCACCAAGCTCGAAGTGGTCAGACGGTCTCTGCTGTCCTTTGGTAAAGCCAGAATATGACGATAAAAATCGTCTGTCAATTCCTTGGCAAAACCCACCGCAGCCTTGGCTGAGTAGAATTGGGCTATTAAGGCCACTACAACACCAATTACTGCAAAGATAAGGAGCAGGCCAATCTGCATCCAAAGATGTCCTTGATCTTTCTGGGGCAAGGATTGGTCAACAATCCCAGCAATCACCATGGGAACCAAGAGCTCAAAAACAGCTTCAAGCAGCTTGAACAAGGGTGCCAAAATTGATTCCTTGATATAGGGTTTGAAGTAAGATAATAGGTGTTTCATAAATCCCTTCTATTCTTATTCTGGAAATGAAGAAAGTGGGAAGCGCCCACCCTCTCTGTTTTATTTGTTTAAGTAAGGCAGTAGATAGCCATATCCTTCCTCTTCCATCTCATCCTTGGATACAAAACGCAAGGAAGCAGAATTAATACAGTAACGAAGTCCACCTAACTCCCGAGGCCCATCTGTGAAAACATGACCCAAGTGAGCATTCCCCGACCGAGAACGAACCTCAATTCGCTCCATTCCATGGCTCATATCCTTGTAATAATGAATCAATTCCTTGGAAATCGGACGGCTAAAACTTGGCCAACCACAACCTGAGGCAAACTTATCCTTGGCAAAAAAGAGTGGCTCACCTGTCGTAATATCTACATAAATCCCTTCTTCAAAGGTTTGGTCATAGGCATTGGTAAATGGAGCCTCTGTAGCAGCTTCTTGGGTAACACGATAAGCCTCTTCTGATAAGCTTCCCTTTAACACTTCTTGGCTAGGCTTTTCATAGTTTGCTGCATCAATCAATGGCTTCTCAGCATCGATCACATCGATATGACAGTAACCTGAAGGATTCTTCTTAAGATAGTCTTGGTGGTAGTCTTCAGCGAGAATGTAATGACGTAGTTTCTCCACCTCTACTGCAATCTTTCGACCCAGCATGCGCTCCTGCTCCTGAACAACTGTATAGATAGCTGGCAAGTCTGCTTCATCCTGATAATAAATCCCAGTTCGATATTGGCGACCACGGTCATTCCCTTGTTGATTGATAGATAAAGGGTCGATGACACGGAAATAATAAAGCAAAATTTCTCTGAGTGACACTGCTTTCTCATCGTAAATCACTTGAACTGTTTCTGCATGGTCTGTTTCCTTGATCAGCTGGTAATTGGTCGTTTCGACTTGTCCATTAGCGTAGCCAACACTGGTTGCTAATACTCCAGAAATTCGGGAAAAATACTCCTCTAAACCCCAAAAACAACCGCCTGCTAGATAAATTTCTGCCATCTTTATTTCTCCTTTATCAAGTTCTTAACTAGACTTCTTTTCAAAAAAAGGATAGGAAGCCCTCTGGTCAAGTGGTTTCCACATCCTGTCTTCTATTTTTTTATTTTGCTTGGACACGGACACCTTTGGTATCAACTTTCAAGTCATGCAGTTTTCCTTTGAAAGGTTGCTTTTCCAATTCTGCCTTAATCTTTGGCATCTTGTCATGAGAAGCCAGAACCATAACTGTCGGCCCAGCACCAGAAAGGTAGGTTGCATAGGCACCATTTTCTTTGGCTACTTGCTTAATCGTCGCAAATTCTCTCACCAAGTCCTGACGATAGCGCTCGTGGAAGAGGTCTCCCTCGATTGCTTGCCCAGCGGTCACCATGTCTCCTGCCAACAAGGCAGCAACAGCCACATTGGCGATAGAACTAGCTGCAACAGCTTCCTTGTAAGACAATTTCTTAGGTAAGACGCCACGGCTGTCTCGAGTACGCAATTCATAGTTTGGAATGTAGGCTAGGAAATCACATTCTGGGAAGTCTGCTACAATTGCTGAAACTTGCCCATCAACAGAGCTTGCAATAACGAGATTACCATAAATGGCTGGAGCCACATTGTCAGGATGTCCTTCAATCTTGGTAGCTAACTGTAATTTTTCATGGTCAGATAAATTGAGCTTACCCAGTTGGTTGGCGAGTTCAATCCCAGCAACGATAACCGAGCTAGAAGAACCCAAACCACGCGCCAAGGGAACATCACTGGTCATTTTCAAACGTCTTGGTTGCAAGTCTGGTACAATTTGCAAAGCGATTTTGAGCAAGAGATTACGCTCGTCATGTGGAATCCATTTGCCAATCTGGTGTTCAATCAACCACTCATCTCGTTCTTCACAGACCTCAATTTGAAGATACTTGGTTACAGCTACACCGACCGAGTCAAAACCTGGCCCGATATTGGCACTGGTTGCAGGTACAATAATCTTCATCTTATTCTCCTAGCACCTTGAAGGTATTCAAGAGGTCGAATTCTGAAACCTTCTTCAATTCAGCTGAGACATTTTCAAGCTGGGCTTTATTAATCTTGTGTGTGATGATCACGACACGAGCCTTGTTCCCCTCTTTGCCATCTTGAAGGATTTGCTTGAAGGAAATATCTTGAGCATTGAAGATTTCAGCCAATTTCAAGACCTGACCTTTTGAGTCTGGAGCCAAGATTGAGAAGTAGTAATTTGCTTTGACATCTTCTGGATTTGCCAAGAGCAAATCACGGCTATATTCATTGAAGTCTTTACCAATCGTTCCATCATTTAAACGACGAACGATACGGACAATGTCCGCCACAACACTTGTTGCAGTTGGTTTTTGACCAGCACCTGGCCCATAGTACATAGATTCACCAATACCGATAGATTCTACAAAGACAGCGTTCATTACTCCATTCACACTGGCAAGTGGATGCGCTTTAGGAAGGAAGGTTGGAGTCACTTCTGCAGCAATACCTGAAGGAGTTTCCTCAATAGAACCAACCAATTTCACTACATAGCCAAGTTCTTGGGCTACAGCTACATCTTCTGGTGTGATGTTGCGGATCCCCTTGTGGGCTACATCATCAAAGGCAACCTTCATGCCAAAGGCAAATTGGCTCAAAATCACCATCTTGTAGGCTGCATCAATCCCATCTACGTCATTTGTAGGGTCACTTTCTGCAAAACCTAGTCTTTGTGCTTCCGCAAGAGCATCATCGTAAGACCAGCCTTCTTCTACCATCTTGGTCATCATGAAGTTAGAAGTTCCGTTGACTACCCCAAGCACGCGCGTGATTTTATCAGAAGCCAAGGAATTTGCTAAAGTACGAAGAATTGGAATCCCACCAGCTACTGCTGCTTCGTAGTAAAGTGCTACATTATGCTCTTTAGCGATTTCTAACAATTCTGCGCCATGGACAGCCAAAAGGTCCTTGTTAGCAGTAACAACGTGTTTGCCAGCCTCCAAGGCACGAGTGATAAAGGTTTTAGCTGGTTCGATACGCCCCATCAATTCCACTACGATCGTAATGTCTTGATCTGATAAAATATCATCTACATTGGTTACAAAGTTAAAGTCATTCCCTGCTGCAAGCAAGCGATTCTTTTCATCTTCATCCTTAACCAATACCTTGGCAACTTCAATCTCTGAATGTGCTGATTGATTGATTTTTTCTCCATTTTCCTTTAGGAGGAAAGGCACGCCACTTGCAACGGTACCAAATCCTAGTAAAGCAATTTTAACTGTCATCTTTGTCTCCTCGAAATTTTCTAATATAGCCATTATAACAGAATTTTGTGAAAATTCCTATTATAGTAAATCACTATTTCAGTCTAAAAAAGAAAAAACGAATCAAACGATTCGCTCTTCTTAAAATCTGGAAATAGCTTTCCAAAAATGATTATCCAATCTTTTGCAGATTAATCACCGCATCGTGATTCATCAAGACTTGACCATACTCCTGCAAGACTGAGCGACTGATGTCACTATCATCTGCAAACTCGCGCATACGGGCCAAGAGCCAAGCTGGATATGGACTTGGATGATTTTCAATATCCACTAAAATGGTCAAATAATAGCGCTCATTCATCTTGTAAAGTTCAGAAGTTTCCATCTCAAAAGTCACTGTCTTGGCAAAAGCAACCAAATCAGTTAATTTTGCGAAAGAAAGGATGTAATAGATGTAAGGCTCTTTCTTACTTTCAACTCCTTGTTCATCCTGCTCTTGCTCTTCTTCCTTAGCTTCGACTTGCTCTAGAGATTGAATCGCTTCAATATCATCCTTGGTTTTATCTGCGATGCTTTTTTCCAAAGTTTTGATAAATTCATCAGGCGACATTTGAGCCAATTCTTCCATATCTGGTAAATCCGATAAGTCTTCAAAATCTAGATTTTGGTCAATCTTTGATTTGGTTACAAAAACATCTACCTTATCAGGTTTTGGAGTCACACGGAAGCTCAACATACCTGTATCCAAAAAGCTCTCAGGCATCTCTAACTCATCCAATATAGCATAAAAGAACTCTTCTGTTTTTTCTTGAGGAACGAGAAAGTCAGCAATCTCCATGCCACGATCCATCAAATCCTCTAAAGACATCGTGATTTTCAAAGTTGTATCACTAATTTGTTTCATTTTCATTGCTAGTAACCTCATACTTTCAGCTCTATCTATTATACTAGATTTTTACGATTTTATCAAAAGAATGAAGCGAGAATGTGATATAATACTAGAGACCATTTTACAATACAAGAAAGAAAGTACAATGAAAAATATAAAAATTAATGCACTGGCTAGCTTACTAGTCAATGTTCTCAATATCGTTTTTCCTCTGATAACCAATCCTTATCTGACACGGATTCTCAGCAAATCCGTCTACGATTATTTCAATACCGCAAATACCTAGGCTAGCTTTGTCATTCCTTTAGCCGCCTTTGGAGTATACAACTACGGGATTCGAGCTATCAGTAAGGTCAAGGATGATAAAAATAAAATCAACTATGTTTTCTCTAAGTTATTCTATATCTCCATTATTACATCTGTTCTAACAACAAGTATCTATTTCCTATTTATTTATCTGGATAATAGTATTGAAAATTTGAAAGAACTCTACTATATACTTGGTGTCCAGGCTCTCTTCCAATTCCTTTATATCGAGTGGATGAATGAAGCTTATGAAAATTATGCATTCATCTTATACAAAACATTGGTTATTCGTATTGCCATGTTGGTCGCTATCTTCACCTTTGTAAAAACTCCAAATGATATCGTACCTTATGCAATCATTATGAGTGCAACGACGATTCTCAACTATCTACTCAGCTTTCTCTGGATTAAGCGAGAAGTTTCCTTTGTTAAGATTGGTCTTGTCGAATTAGTCAAAGCATCTAAACCGCTCTTGACCATGTTGCTTCTATCAAGCAATATGCTCTACACATTGCTTGATAGAATGTTTATCACCAAAGGGCCTGATGAAAACTATATTTCTTATTACACCATTGCTTCCAGCATCGTCATGTTGATTGCCAGTGTCCTGAGTGGAGCTATCAACGTCAGTATTCCACGTCTCGGCTACTATCTCGGTAAGAAAGACTACGAGTCCTATAAGAATCTTCTAAATCAAGGCGCTGCCCTCTTTTACTTCCTCATCATTCAAACCAGTATTGGGATTATGGTATTAGGGAACTACGCAACTGTCATCTACTCTTCTGAAAAATACCTTGAAGCTGGTATTGTGACTAGTGTCTTCGCTTTTCGGACTATCATTTGGGCCATTGAGTTAATCCTTGGTAAACAAATTATCTTCATCAACGACCACGAAAATCGTTTAACAGTCTTTTACTTTATTGGTAGCGGTGCCAATATCCTACTCAACAGTCTCTTGTATTTCAATAATATTTTTGCACCAGAGTATTACATTGCTACTACTATTATTGCAGAAACCGTAGTTGTTCTACTAGAAATTTACTTTATCAAGAAACATCATCTACTTGACTTAAAAGAAATCTTTACTACTTTAACACGCTATACTATTGTATCGCTCGGATTCATTCCCATCTATTTCACATTTAAATTCCTTTTCCAAATCAACTCTTATACAGTCAACCTCAATATGATCCTCATGGTTCTCTCAACTATTACAACTTGTGGAATCTACTATCTCTTGATACTTTTTATCACAAAAGATAAAACATTCCACTATGCACTCAATCTTGTACTTACTAATATAAAAATGTCTCTATAAAATTCGTAGTGGGTAAATCCCCTATAGATATTATGGAGCCTATTTTGTTGTAGAAAAAAAGTCCCATAAGATCTATAATGAAAAGCGACAAAAACATCATTAGAAAGAATCATATGGAACAATTACATTTTATCACAAAACTACTCGATATTA
>JAWERV010000057.1:0-11639 GCA_032481955.1 Streptococcus mitis
CAACTTGTCGAAGAAAATCGCCCAGAGTACAATATCGAGTATATCGAACTCTTGTCTGACAAATTGCTAGATTACGAAAAAGAAACTGGCGCCTTCGAAATTACGGAGTTCTAATATGGCCTATACTCTTAAACCTGAAGAAGTCGGCGTTTTTGCCATCGGTGGTCTGGGAGAAATCGGGAAAAATACATACGGGATTGAATACCAAGACGAGATTATCATCGTCGATGCTGGGATTAAATTCCCAGAGGATGACTTGCTAGGTATCGACTATGTCATTCCTGACTACTCTTACATCGTGGACAATATCGACCGCGTCAAGGCTGTCTTAATCACACACGGACACGAGGATCACATTGGTGGGATTCCATTCCTGCTCAAGCAAGCAAATGTCCCTATCTATGCTGGACCGCTTGCCTTGGCTTTGATCCGTGGGAAACTCGAAGAACACGGCCTCTTGCGCAACGCCAAACTTTACGAAATCAACCACAACACTGAGTTGACCTTTAAAAATCTCAAGGCAACTTTCTTTAGAACGACTCACTCTATTCCAGAACCTTTGGGGATTGTCATTCATACTCCTCAAGGGAAAATTGTCTGTACAGGTGACTTCAAGTTCGACTTTACTCCAGTTGGAGAACCTGCGGACTTGCACCGTATGGCAGCCCTTGGTGAAGAAGGTGTTCTCTGTCTTCTGTCTGACTCAACAAATGCGGAAGTGCCAACCTTTACCAACTCTGAAAAAGTCGTTGGCCAGTCCATCATGAAGATTATCCAAGGCATTGAAGGACGTATCATCTTTGCATCCTTTGCCTCAAATATCTTCCGTCTCCAGCAAGCAACTGAAGCTGCTGTTAAGACTGGACGTAAGATTGCGGTCTTTGGTCGTTCTATGGAAAAGGCCATTGTCAACGGAATCGACCTTGGTTACATCAAAGCTCCTAAGGGAACCTTTATCGAGCCAAATGAAATCAAAGATTACCCTGCAGGCGAGGTTCTGATCCTCTGTACAGGTAGTCAGGGCGAGCCGATGGCAGCCCTCTCTCGTATCGCCAACGGAACCCACCGTCAGGTACAACTCCAGCCCGGTGATACGGTTATCTTCTCTTCTAGCCCAATCCCTGGAAATACGACTAGCGTCAATAAATTGATTAACATCATTTCTGAAGCTGGTGTCGAAGTTATCCATGGTAAAGTGAACAATATCCATACATCGGGACACGGTGGTCAGCAAGAGCAAAAACTCATGCTCCGCTTGATTAAGCCAAAATACTTCATGCCTGTCCACGGTGAATACCGCATGCAAAAAGTCCATGCTGGACTTGCGGTGGATACTGGTGTTGAGAAGGACAATATCTTTATCATGAGCAACGGTGATGTGCTTGCCCTTACTGCTAACTCAGCTCGTATTGCAGGCCATTTCAACGCCCAAGACATCTATGTCGATGGAAATCGTATCGGCGAAATCGGTGCCGCTGTCCTCAAAGACCGTCGTGATCTATCTGAAGACGGTGTCGTTCTAGCAGTCGCAACTGTTGACTTCAAATCGCAGATGATTCTGTCTGGTCCAGATATCCTCAGCCGAGGCTTTGTCTACATGAGAGAGTCTGGCGACTTGATTCGCCAAAGCCAACGCATCCTCTTCAATGCCATTCGTATCGCACTGAAAAACAAGGATGCTAGCGTGCAATCTGTCAATGGTGCCATTGTCAACGCAATTCGCCCCTTCCTCTATGAAAATACAGAACGTGAACCGATTATCATCCCTATGATCCTCACACCAGATGAAGAATAAGTCAACAAAACAGCCCCGTCTTCGGAGCTGTTTTTCTCTATGCTTTCTTTTGAGATTAAAACTCAATAAAAATCGAAATCAGACTAGAAGGCTAGGCGAAAGCATAACTTGAGTTAGGTGAGCCGAAGCCGACAACGTATTATTTTGATTTTTGAAGAGTTTTAGAAATACTACGATTTTTACCTTCAAGATACACCATCAAAATAGAAATGTCTGCTGGATTTACTCCCGAGATACGGCTGGCTTGGCCGATGGTTTCTGGATTGATGAGTTTGAACTTCTGACGAGCTTCCGTCGCGATAGAATCAATGTCATCCCAGTCGATATTGGCTGGAATGCGTTTTTCTTCCATGCGTTTCATCTTGGCAACCTGGTCCATGGCTTTGGAAATATAGCCTTCGTACTTGATTTCTGTTTCAATCAATTCGATAATCTTGTCATCCAAGTCCTCTGCAGCTGGTCCGATGAAAGCCACCACATCTTGATAAGAAACTTCTGGACGGCGAAGGAATTCCTTGGCTGTCACTGCATCGGTCAACGGCTTGAAGCCCATCTCCTCAACCTTGGCATTGGTTTCCTTGACTGGCTTGAGTTTGATATTGTCGAGACGCTTCATCTCATTGTCAAATTGATTTTTCTTGATTTCAAAGCGAGCCCAGCGTTCATCGTCCACAAGGCCAATCTCGCGTCCCATCTCTGTCAAACGCATATCGGCATTGTCATGACGGAGAATGAGACGGTATTCAGCACGACTGGTCAAGAGACGGTAGGGTTCAATGGTTCCCTTGGTCACCAAGTCATCAATCATGACCCCAATATAACCGTCACTGCGCTTCAAAATCAATTCAGGCTTGCCTTGGATTTTCAGAGCCGCATTGATACCCGCGATAATCCCTTGGCCTGCTGCCTCTTCGTAACCTGACGTTCCATTTGTCTGACCAGCAGTGAAAAGACCGGAGATTTTCTTTGTTTCCAAAGTCGCACGCAACTGGTGTGGCAAGACCATGTCGTACTCAATGGCATAACCTGTTCGCATCATCTCTGCATTTTCCAAACCTTTGATAGAATGAACCAGCTCACGTTGGACATCCTCAGGCAGACTGGTTGAAAGTCCTTGGACATAGACTTCCTCTGTATTGCGACCTTCTGGCTCAAGGAAGAGTTGGTGGCGCTCCTTGTCCGCAAAGCGCACAATCTTGTCTTCAATCGACGGACAGTAACGAGGCCCCACTCCCTTGACCACACCTGTAAACATAGGCGCACGGTGGAGGTTATTTTGGATAATTTCATGACTGGTACCATTGGTATAGGTCAACCAGCATGGCACCTGATCCTTGACATAATCCTCATCACGTGAAGTATAAGAGAAATGATTAGGCGCTTCGTCTCCTGGCTGAATCTCTGTCACGTCGTAGTTGATTGAAGAAGCCTTGACACGTGGAGGGGTTCCTGTCTTGAAACGACCGATTTCGAGGCCCAGTTCCTTGAGGTTGTCCGCAAGGTTAATAGAAGCGAGGCTGTGGTTAGGACCTGATGAATACTTGAGGTCTCCAATGATAATTTCCCCACGGAGGGCCGTCCCTGTCGTCACGATAACGGCTTTAGCAGCATATTCTTGATGGGTCGCTGTACGCACACCGACAACTTTGCCGTCTTCAACCAAAATCTCATCAATCATGGTCTGACGAAGGGTCAGATTTTCTTGATTTTCAACTGTCTTGCGCATCTCCTTAGAGTAAAGCTCCTTGTCAGCCTGCGCACGAAGGGCACGAACGGCAGGACCCTTCCCTGTATTGAGCATCTTCATCTGGATGTAAGTTTTGTCAATGGTCTTAGCCATCTCGCCACCGAGGGCATCGACTTCACGCACGACAATCCCCTTGGCAGAACCACCGATAGAAGGATTACAAGGCATGAAAGCCAGCATTTCAATGTTGATGGTCGCAAGCAGGACCTTACAGCCCATACGGCTAGCGGCCAAGGAAGCCTCAACCCCAGCGTGTCCCGCACCGATTACAATAATATCGTATTCTTCAGTAAAATTATATGTCATGTTTCTCTCCTATTCCTCAAGATGAATGTGTCTTAGTTGACCGTCCCAATCTGGTAGGGCTGTTTTTAGAAAGGCTGGGACTAGTTGGAAATCCTGAAGCTGGTCCAAGTCAATCCACTCACAAGGTTGCCTTTTCTCATCTTCCTGCATGGTTAATGGGGCATCTTCAAGCAAGTCTACCAAATAATGAAACTCGATATTGTGATAGGAAACACCGTCCTGTTCAAAACGATTTTCAACCACAAAAGCTAGCTGCCCAGCTTGAGCTTTGACACCCAGTTCTTCCCTCACTTCACGGACTACCGCGTCTTCCGTGCTTTCATTGACTTGAATCGCACCGCCGATAGTATAATACTTGCCCTTATTTTTGGTGACTAGGAGCTTGCGGTTTTGAAGAATCAAGGCTGTCGCCCGAACTCCAAAAACAGTATTTCCCACTTTTGTCCTAAAGTCTTGTTGAGTCATTTTGTGTCCTTTCCCTTAAACGACACAAAAACAGTCAAAACTCCAAAGAAGTGCAGGACAAAAAAGCCTGCAACATCCATGAGCTTTGACCATCATTTCTATTGCTTTTATTATTGTAGCAAATTGAGAAAATTTGTCAATCTAAATGTACTGACAAACTTGTCCATCGCGGTAAGCATTGTCAATCAAACCGCCACCTAGACACTCTTCGCCATCGTAAAAGACAACTGCCTGTCCTGGTGTAATGGCTCGTTGTGGCTCCGCAAAGATAACCTCTGCCTTATCTCCTTTGACATGAACTGTCACCTTAGAATCAGGCTGACGGTAGCGGAATTTTGCTGTGCATTCTAGCGTAAATTCCTCTGGCATCTCACGAGTAAAGTGGACCTGACTGGCTTCTAAGCTGGTTGACATGAGCGAGTCATGGTAGAAACCTTGTCCGACATAGAGGATATTCTTGCTTAGGTCTTTTCCAACAACGAACCAAGGGGCATTGTCACCACCGTGTTGCCCACCGATACCGAGGCCGCCACGCTGACCAATTGTATAGTACATAAGACCTGCATGCTCGC
The DNA here is from genome assembly GCA_032481955.1 of Streptococcus mitis. Taxonomy (GTDB): domain Bacteria; phylum Bacillota; class Bacilli; order Lactobacillales; family Streptococcaceae; genus Streptococcus; species Streptococcus mitis_DQ. Next base: position 4,886 of record JAWERV010000057.1, read on the forward strand.
CCATATCGCGACCATCCACAGTCATCATGCGACCTGGCTGAGCTGGCAGGTAGTTGCTGAGAAAGTTTTTAAAGTTCTTTTCTCCGATAAAACAAATCCCTGTCGAGTCTTTCTTCTTAGCAGTCGCAAGACCTGCTTCTTCTGCTAGTCTGCGAACTTCAGGTTTTTCCAAATGTCCCAGAGGGAACATGGTTTTTTGAAGTTGTTCTTGCGAAAGCTGGCTGAGGAAATAGGTCTGATCCTTGCCATTGTCCACACCACGAAGCATATGAACAGTACCATCTTCATCACGCGCCACTCGGGCATAGTGACCAGTCGCAACATAATCTGCCCCCAAGGTCATAGCATAGTCCAAAAAGGCCTTGAATTTGATTTCCTTATTGCACATAACATCTGGATTTGGCGTGCGTCCTGCACGGTATTCCGCTAGGAAATACTCGAAAACGCGGTCCCAGTACTCTTTTTCAAAATTGACAGAGTAGTAAGGAATGCCAATCTGGTCCGCCACCGCAGCCACATCCTTGTAATCTTCGGTCGCCGTACAGACGCCGTTTTCATCTGTGTCATCCCAGTTCTTCATGAAGATACCGATCACATCGTAGCCCTGCTCCTTGAGAAGAAGAGCCGTCACCGACGAATCAACACCACCACTCATCCCCACAACAACACGTGTTTTAGAGTTATCACTCATGGTAAGTCTCCCATCTATTCGTTTATTCACGATTGAAGGTCGTGTGTGCTTTAACGATTGAAGGTCGCTTGAGCAGTATTCATTATAACATGCTTGGTTAGAGAAGACAAGAAAAGGAGCCGATCTTGACTCCTTTGTTGAAGAAATTATTTTAACCTTGTCCTTTCTTTTCTAAACCGAAAATGAAATGGTAATCGATAAAGATGCCCATGATTGAATAGACGCATAAAAACAGCCTACGCTTACTTTCCATTATTCCGTGATTGAATGTATTTAACAATAATATAGATAAGAAAGGCAAGCATGATTTCCAGATAGATAACTATAAGGAAAACATGCTTAAAAATAATAGTATCAAATGAACTCACGATAGCTAATAATAGATTTATAATAAATACTATAGTCGCAAATAGTTGTACTTTTTTATCTTTCATAACTAGTCCCAGCCTAAATTACTTTCCAATATCCTACCGAAATTATAGCCGGTAATATAGCCTGACATATAACCTGTTGCTGCACCACAAGTAGCTAAAATGAATGCATAGCTAACTGTACCAATAACTGGTAAGTTTATTGTCCCTAGTGCTGCACCAGCTGCCGCACCAGTTATAGCTCCTGCTATTCCGCCTGCGACACCACCTACACCTCCACAAAGCAAGGCAAGCCAGCCTTCACCATCAAGATACATCATTTCTTGTTCATCAATAGTAACATAGTTGTTTGGTAATACGAGTTCCATCAAAATTCTCCTTTTTTATTAAGCATGGTTAGGATAGCTTCCTAACAAGTGATCGTCAACTTTGTTTATAGCACTTAGTTACCTAGATAAGATATCTTCCCTTTATCTTACTTTATTTTATAGGTTGCCTAATGTTTAAAACCAATTACTGCTTGAAACTTAACAGTTTACTTAATTCAAATAACAGCTAATCACTGATTCCCTGATTTTATCAAATATAGTAATAACAACAATTGTGATACGATCATCATTATAAGAACAACATTTAACGAATCAAAGTTTTTCCGAGATAATAATAAAGCAACAGCAAGCAGTATTATTACTAAAGATTGAATAACTACTATTACTCTTAACATTTTATCCTCTACCAGTAACCAAAGCATAGTATCTATTTTCAAAACCGAGCATAACTATTGCACCTATTGCTCCAAATGCAACCAGCATTGCTCCCCTAATACCCCACTTATTTTTTTGATAATCAGAGTTTTTATATCCTGAATAGTAGACTCTTTCTCCTAACACATATCCTGTGCTATACGATGCGCCACCAATTGTGATAGCCAAGGCAACAATGGCCGAAATTGACATTGGTTCTCCGCCATCAAGATATATCATCTCTTCTTGTTCAAGATCAACATAATTATTTGGCAATACGAGTTCCATTTATTTTCTCCTTTTTTATTAAGCATGGTGTGGTCGAGGTCGAAAAGTAGAAATTTGTAGGACAATTTGAGGTTTTCCTTTCTAAGATAAACAACTTTCACTTCATTAAGCTGTTCAATGTAAAAACTTAAAAGTAGTATAGTATCACAAAGAATAATAGTCCTAATTGATTAACTAACCCATACTAATCTAGTGAATTATAGAAAAATCTTCTATAAATTCGAGCAATAGTTAAAATACATACAAATATGACTCCCAAAATAGATAATACTATTTTCACAAAACTCATTTCCGAACCTATGACATATATATGAAAAAGAGGGGCTAGTCCTACACATAGAGACAATAGATAACTAATAAATCTTATCTCACCAATTCCTGCAAAAAATGTTTCATGTAACGATTCTCCATTTGCTCCATTAAATCAGTTTTATTTTAGACTATCATAGAACAATCAATCCTTCAATAAAATCCATTGACGAAATACTATTCTAAAGCATTGATAACTCAGATTTCTCAGAATAAAGCTGTCCAAACTATCGAACAGCTCAAACACACATATCCATGCAATTCTACGTTTAGAGTTACTATAAAATAAATGTTTTAAGATTATTCTAAGCCTTTGACTGCTTAAAATTTTACGTTCTGAAGGATTCTAAAGCCAGAATAGCTCAAAACAATGAGAACTGAAGTATTCGAAGCTTAAGAGTCATACGATTTCCATAGGAAGTATCTTTTTAGTACGTGTGGTTAGGAGGTAATTCTAGGGAATCTCCCCAAAACAACCAATTTCCTATTTTTATCCATCAAAAAATGTTGATAAATGAATGTTTTAAAATTAAATTTTAAAGGTATCCTTAAATCTAAAGATTTTTGATAAGATTTCTGTATTTTTCACAATTCAATGATACGATGACATTGTTGGGCTACATAAGCATCGTGGGTCACAATAATAACTGTTTTCCCCTCGCGATTCATCTCTAAGAGAAACTTCAAGACCAAATCTCTATTTTCAGGATCCAGAGAACCTGTTGGTTCATCGGCTAAAATCAACTGGCTGGGTTTTAAGATGGCTCTAGCAACTGCAATTCGTTGTTGTTCGCCACCAGACAACTCGGAGACCTTTTGATGCAAAGTAGCTGACAAACCTACTCTCTCTAAAATCTCTTCTACCTTTTTGAGCTTGTCTTTCTTAGGCAATTTCACATATTTCAGCGCCAACATAAGATTGTACTCGACCGTTTCATCATCAATCAGGGCAAAATTTTGAAACAGATAAGAGATATGCTCACGGATTATTGTTTGTGACTTAGCAGAATTGACCGCTAGATTTGTCTGACCAAAAATCTCATACCGTCCGCTATAATCACCATCTATCAAACCTAATAAATTTAACAAGGTCGACTTACCACTACCACTTTTTCCAACGATGGCAACCAAATCCCCCTGATCAATCCTGAGAGACAAGTTATCCAAAATCACTTTTCCCCCAATGGTTTTGGTAATATTTTCCAACTCAATCATAAGATGCCCCCTTTCAATAACTCTGCTAGACTTCTTTTCTCCATCCTAGAAGCCAAAACTAGCACAAATAGTATATCCAAACATGTAAAACCTGCAAATAGTAGAAGTGGCAGGAGCGCATGGGCAAAGAAAATCAAGACTAGAAGAGGGAGACTATAGCCCAACAAGAGCAGAACTAGAAGAGGGCGGTAGCGATCGACCAGTTTCCACCCCATAAATTTCTTGGTAATGATGTCCCTGCGCTTCAATAAGAAAGTTGTTACTAGTAAGAAGTAGGAAATCATCATGCTAAGGAGACCAAACAAAGCAAAGAGTATATTAAGATTTCGAACTGCATCTCGATAAGAATCTACTTTCTCTTGTTGAATGGCTTGAAGCGATGAAAATTTTAAATAATTCCCATCTGATAATTTCTCAACTAACTCCGTAATCACTTTTTGATTTTGTTCTGTATTTTCAACTTTCATCGGGTTGTTTAAACCTGTCGTTGACAAGCGAGTCTTTTCTTCCCACATCATGTCTTGATCATTTACCAGACTAATAATTGGATTGTGGAGATTTTCCTTTCGCTCATTATTATAAGGGAAGAATGACCAATCTCCTTCATAGTAGGCAATTTCTACATCCATATCTTCTATTGTTTGCTTTTGCTGATCTTCATACCTCAGAGAAAGATAGGCGATGGATTTTCCCAAGAACTGATTCTTACCTTCTTGTCCTTTATCACTGGCTGGCATTAAAATAACTTTTTTAGTGCTGTTATCTGGTAACTTGAATCCCTTGCTCTTTAGAAAATTGCTATTAGCATAGTAAACATCTACCTTATCAGGCAGTTGGTAGTGCTGTACTTGTTCAGCTTTGATGACTGGTTTGATAGGAAGACTCGCACTTCGCACATAATTTACTTGTATTTTTGCTAGCAAATCTTGATAAAATTGGTAGAAATAATCTGTAGATTTCCCTGACCCTGCTAGCTCTTCTTGCCACAGGTTATCATTGAGTTGGAAGGTTTCTAAGGTCAAGTAATTCCCTTGGCTTACCCACTGTTGCTGATAAGCAAGTTCTTTGTTTTCTTGTTCTAGACTTCTGCCTACCCCAATCAGTAAGGCCGTCAGTAAAATAGTTGTCCCTATTTTCATCACATAATTGAAGATAAGACCAAGTTTGACAGATGAAAAACCTTTCAACATGGAACTAACTGTCATTTTCTGAATCATCAGGTAGGTCAGCCAACTGATGAACAAATACAACTGTAAAAGCAGAAATTGGGATAAGAGTAAACTTGGGAACAGAAGTTTTGGCCTGTAGTCCAGCACTAAAAATAGTCCCAAGTCAATGACAAGACTTCCACCCAAGAGAAGATAAAAATTAGTTTTTACAAAACCAGCTAAAATCGCCCCGCTTTGAAAACCAAGTAACTTTTGAACCCCCACTCGTTTCATCTCCATCATCGGCTGATAAACTGTTACTAACACAAGAAGTAAAATAGCCAAGACAAAAACAATGACAGATAAAAGCAAATCTCGATTTATGACTTCCACTGCACTTTTATAGGTAGGCTCTAGCAAGGTAGCCTGGTCTATCTTGAAAAAATCGCTCCATTTCTGTACAATCCTATCCTTATCCATCTCTTGTGTAGAAGTTATCGTATAGCGACCATTTAAACTACGAGATGTATCCTTGATATAGGTTTGAAAAGTTATAAGCTGAATAGGCTTGACTTTTAGAAAGGTCGGTATCGTACCAAGTTTATTAGAAATTTCTTTATTACTGTAGACTCCTTCACCATCTGTGGTAAAATCAAGAGAAGAAATCCCAAACTCTTGGTAGGGGAAGGTATCTTTATCAAAAACACCAGACTTGATTACCTCATCACCACTGTCTGTTTTGATGATGGAGACTTTGTACTCCTTTGATACATCCTCAAAAAATCGAAGAACAGACGCTGCAGGTTCGTTAATATCTTTCAAATACAAATCCAAAGAATCTACAGTCTTTCCCATTTCCCGAATCCGAACCGCTTCACGTGTGTAGTTTACATTAAAAACAAAAAAAGTGGTACACAGCAACAGCAGAAACATACAAAGATGACTGATTTTTTTCATAAAAGTACCTCCACTAAAGTTTTCCCTCTCCTAATAGGAGAGGGAAAATTTCACTTAAAATCCATAGAAATATTCTAATCCTGTTGGCGGAATTTTATTAAGGGAAGCTTGAGCCCAAACCTCGGGATCTTCACGATCCTTAGAGATTCTACCTCCATGCTTGACAGTTGCTGTATGAGATCGAGTAGAATGTAAATAATCAGAATATCCAAAAGTTCCTGTCCAACCTACTCCATAGTTCCATTGACCACCATCAACCCATTCTGCTAAAGCATTTGTAGTAGCAAGTATACCACATACCATTAAAGATGCAACACCAATTCTAACTAATTTTCTCATGATTTATTTCTCCTATTATCGAGAGCTGTTCCGTAAAAACAGCTATAGTAATTTATCAACAAGTATCGTAGTCCATTGGACTCACCTTCCTTCTATCTCATTTCATTTTAAACAACGAACTTACTCTTAACTGGGAGAATAGTACGCTCCTGTATCAATACCTTGAACAACTAGAGTAGTACTAATAAAACTCCGACTATTACTCAGTAGAATTAGCACAATAAGCAAAATAGATAGCGCTTTCAAATATTCGAATTTTAATTTTCCCATCTTGCCACCTTCTTTCACCTATATTATAAGTCAATATATATAAGCTGTCAAGTAATTAAAGTAAAAAATCATATATTTTTTTAAAAAAGAATTATAGTTATCTTTTTTACACGTAAAAAAGATAGCTTCTGCTATCCTTATACATTCTCTGACTGCTTATCCATCAGATATTGTTCTACCTTGAGTGCCATAACTTCATTATTTTCAATTAGATAGAGCACCTTAGCTTTCATATAATAGTCCTTAGCAACAGAGAGATCAAGATCCTCTGTTACATTTCCCAACAAACAATATAAATCTGCTAGCCTAAAGCTACTATGATACTTGTTACAAAATTCAATCATCTCCAATAATAGCGCTCTGGACTTATCCATCTCCTCCTGTTTCCAAAGGTGGTAACAATAATTGTATTTTATTTTGATA
>JAWERV010000058.1:0-11404 GCA_032481955.1 Streptococcus mitis
ATCTGTGACTTTATACGTTACTGCTCCTGTTTCTGGATCTTGAGACACTTTCTCAATCGTTGGGTTTTTACTATCGACTAGTTTCGCTGGAACTTCTACAGCGTTTCCGTCTTTTGGTAGTTTGTTTTCTTCAGTAACTGTTCCTTTATTTGTTGTTTTTTGTGCTGGTAAATCATTATTAGTTAGAATTACTTTTCCATTATTAATAACTTTTTCACCAACAACTCCTGGTAATGTCACTTTTGTTCCGTTTGGATAATTATAATTACCTTCCCCAACAACTGTTATCTCAACTGATCCAGTCTCAGGATTTTGTTTACCGACAGTGAATATTGGTACTTTACTTTCTGCTAGTGTTACTTCTTTTGCATCACTGCTATCTGAGTAGTTATCTATTTCTGTAGTTTCATTAGATTTTACTTTTGCTGTAACTGTTCCTACTGGAATTGGAGTTGATACATGAATTGTTGCTTTTCCTTCCGAATTTACTTTTCCGCTACCAATTTCATGATTATTCTTATCATATAAGATTGCTGTTAAATCAGTCCCTTTACTTGGATCTACCGTTACTTCTACATCAACTGGTGTATTTAAATTGGCTTTACCTTTTAAATTAGTTTGAATGATAGGTTTAGCAGGTTTTTGTACAATCGGTTTCCAAAGCGTTAATACATTTGGTTGTCCATCTCCATTGATATAATTATATTTAACAACTCCATCATTGCTAACTTCTAATTTTGTTAAATCTATCAATGGATGTGCTTCTCTAATTGCTTCTTTTACCTTTAGTATTTCTTCAGAACTTAAATGTTCCAGATCAACAACCGGAGTTTTCTTAACAGTATTAAACCCTACTACAGTTTCAGTTGCTACAGAACTAACAACATTATTCTTATGACTCTCTATATGAGTTTTAATAACCTCTCCTACATGGAATTTATCATCGTTTGCTAATGCAAACTCTAAATCTTCTCCATTTCCTGTCAGTCTATATTTTGCATCACTAGCATTAAATCCTGTAGCTGTTTTTGTGAATACTACTTCGCGATTATTATGGTTTACATATATCTTATCTCCAACCTCAACTTTATTGTTAGCTATGATTGATACACTATTTTCTCCCTCGCGTGGGATATTGCTAATCGTCATCGGATTTACTTCTAACAACGGAACTTTCACTTCTTTTGTCGAAGTATCATCATAAGTTAACTGAACTGTGACAACTTTTTCCCCTTTCTCAGTTGTAATACTACCTTCATTCAATATTGCTTTATTATTTGGTACAGGCTCTCCTGTAGGATAGCTAATATGATTAATAACTTCTCCACGTTGTTCTGCGGGTACTTTATCTCTTTCAGACTCATTTTTTGGCATTTTAATAGAAACTTCACCAATTTCTGGATGTGAAAGATTTGCTTTAGTTGTTGTTAATGGTACTCTTACTTCTTCACTTGAACCGTCTGGATATGTTACTGTAGCTGACACATAGTATCCTGCCGTATCTTTTTGTACACTACGATTCGTTACTGTTAATTGTAATTCAGGTGTATTTTTATCTATCTTCACTGTGCCCTTTTCAGCTGTAAATTTGAGTTTATTTTTTAGTGAAGCTATATCCTCTTCTGACAAGCTTGCCCCTGAAGCAGTAATATCTTTACTAATCAATTGTTTTTCCACTGTTGGCACATATTTTGTTGCTTGAGTAAGAACCTTAAATACTACACGTGTTGGATTCGATGGTGTATCACTTTGATTTCTTAACTCATTACCTGAAGCATCCGTTGCTACAGCATATCTTGTTACTATTGGGAATCCATTAGTCCAATTAGCTCCATTATTTGTTTTGTCAAGAACACCTGTAATCATAATATCTCTTGGTGAAGCTTTTTCTGTATTCGGTGTTCTAGTAAACTTCTCTGAATATGTCAATCCATAAGCTAATTCGTTTCCTTTATTATTCTTTTCTGAAAGTCTTGCTTCAATCAATTTTCCAGACTCGTCAGTAAATGTTCCTAATTTAAAATTGTTTCTTTCTGTTGGAGTTACATAAACTATACGCTCTCCATTCTCATCCACCGTTGTATTAGTTTCATCAAATGTAAATTTAGGTAGTACTCTTTCTCCTGCAAGCGTTGTTCTCGTATTTAAATTACTTTCTACGCTATCCGTTGTTACAGCTTTTGCTGTTATATCTGCGTTATCTTTAATTTCACGGTCTTTAATTGTAACAGTACCTAAAGCATGGTCAATTTCTACACCATCTGTTGGTTGTCCGCTTAGCGTCCATCTATCATTTACTTTTGTAGCTGTTACTGTTTGATTCGTAGGATTATCTTTATTTGCATTCGTATATTTGAATTCAAATTTATTAACTTGAGCCTCTTTTGCAGGAGTTATTATAACATCCCCATTAGTTTGCGCTTCGATTCTTGGAGCAGTTGGTCTCACCTTAACTGTTACATTAATTGTCTTAGATGGTCTTACTTGCGTTGCTCCTGGTTGTGCATCATTGCCTGATTGAGATACTGGTAAAGTAGCTTTTACTTTATAAGTTCTTACTCCCGGAGTATTTGTATCTATACTACCTACCCATTCGTAAGTTGTTCCTGCTGGTAATTCTTCCGAACCATCAACTTTTTTGACTGCAGCCTTGGCTTGATCAGTAGTTAGAGCATCTCCTTTATTCACTGTAACTCCATTACTGTCAGTAATATCAAACACTTTATGAACAACTCGCTCTGTATATTCTAGATTACCTGTTGTTGGACTATTTGTAAAACGACCATAGTTATACTTACCACCAAATTCATAATTCGTAGTTGTTCCTACTGGATCTTTTGCAAGAGCTGCTGTGAATTCATCTCCAGGTTTTGTTACTTTATCATTTCCTTTATAAATCCAAGTCATTCCATCCGGAATAGTTCCTCCATTATGATAATAAACTGATGAGCCACCTTGACGTGCTGTATCTGAATTTTTAAAATCATAAATTGTACGAGCAATCGGGAATGTATTCAAAACTTTATAGGTTAAAACAACTTTTTGAGTTCTATTTTCTCCGAAATTAACGGTCGCTTCTACCGTTTTTGTCTCTTCTTTTCCACTTCTTATGCTAGCAGTATCAAGCGTTGCTGTGACAGTTGCGCCTTGTGGTAAATCTTGACGTTCATTTCCTTCTTGAACTTGAATTAATTTATTTAACTCATCTTGTGTTAAACGTTCTCCTTGCTTAACATTGATAGTTTCACGCGCAACTAAGTCATAACCCACCTTGAAGAATCCAAGACTTGCTCCATCGTCATCTTCCTCATGACTCTTGTTTCCTGAAGCATCTGTTGTTTTGGCAACAACTTCATAAGTCATCGGATTCACTTCGTTTTTCAAGCTTGCAATAACATCTGCTTTTTCTACGCCATTTTCTACGATCAGTTTTTTAGTGCTACCATTTTTAACCCAAATATTCAACTTATTACGAATCGTATTGGTAGTAGCATTTGTCACATCATCTTTGTCGTAGTTATCTAGTACCTTGGCTAAACTCTTGAACGAAGTATTTGCATCTAATCGACCAGCTTGTTCTCTTTTACTTGCTAAGTTATTTGTAGTTGAACGTTCAACTTGAGGCGCTACTGGATCAATAGGAACAAAATACACATTAATAACATTTGTCGTTGTATCTTTAGTTTCATTTCTCTTAGACAGCGTATTTGTATTAACATACTCAGGGCGAAGGTACAATTGTGCTTTATAAATAGCATTACTACCATTTACCACATGATTTAAAGTAATTGCTTGTATTCCGTTAGCTCCAGCAATGCTTGCATTTTGTAGACTTGTATTAACAGCGCCAGGAGTTCCTTTTCCGTTTTCAACTAACTTATTAGGTGAATTAGAAACAACCTGTCCACCACTAAGATTTCCTGCATCTACCAAATCTAGCGTATTAATATAGTCAGAACCTTTTTTAAACTCGTTTGTACGTGAATCCTTACTATAACCTTCACGATTATGTTCAGCTTTTTCTTTATCATCCCCTCTAGCTTCAACAAGAGATGGATTTTCAACACTATTTGTACCTGCTTTTGGTTTTAAGTGCATCATTCTTAAGACATCATTTAGATTGATACCTTGTCCTTTTGTCGCATCATAGTAATAGATCAAACTACGATTTCCATTTACAGATGAGTCGGTTGTACTATTAGACCAAGCAAAACCTTTATCTGTATCTCTATTCGGTAGTTTTGCACCTTCGATATTTTCTAACAAGAAATCTTTACGAATGTCTGCAAAGCGAGTGACAAATCCCTCTCCTCTGTTCTTATTTGGTTCAGTTTGAAGCCAGCCACGTTTCTTGTCTTTTGTAACAACAATAGATCCACTGTCTGAAATCTCAATATTATTATCTTCTAAGCCAAGTGTTGGATTTGCTTTTTTCAAAGCGATTCTAATTGCTGCTTTCTCAGCATCGTTTAACTTGCTATCGTTTGCTTGAACGATACGGTTAGTTGCATTCTCTATTAAATTTAGTCGAGCAGTAACTTCTTTTTCGTTACTATTACCTGACATTGTAGATACACCGCGGTGCGTTACTTTAACACGTGCATAAAGAGTTTCTCCTTCTCTTAATCCCTGAGGACGTGTACGTGCAATATCACTTTCTCGGAATGTCCACTCAGTTTCTCTACTTCCTTTATCAAAAGAATGTTCTGCTATAGGAATTGTATCATCTTGATCACTATATAATTGAATCGTACGTGTTGCCTCTTTGTTAACCGTACCTATTTCAGAAGTACTTTCACCAATATTAACGATATTCTTAATTTTAATATCTGGCTTATATCCTGCTTGACCATATAGAAGATCTGCTCCTCCATCAATCGTTGGAGCTGTTGGATCTACTGCAACTAGGATTCTTCGTTCAATAGTAGTCGGTGCAAATACGGTTCTTGTAGTACTGTCATTATTGGCAATATCGCCTGCTCCAGTGAAATCAGCCTTAATCATACGTCCATAGTGACCCATAGCAATACTAGCACCTTTAGATGCATCAGCAGGGTTAGATGAAATACCACCATTATTGATACTATAAACCATTCCGTCTGGTAGATAAGAATATCCTCTATCTGCCTTACTTGAGTCATTAATCACTTTCCAGTAGTCTTTAGGATTGATATTTTTAGTACCATTCGTTACATTGACAGAATTGCCATCATGAAGTCCGATAACATAACTCTTACCACCTGGTTGACCAGCATCAGGTGTTTCATAAACATTTTTAAAATCTAAATCTACAACACGATATTTGAATTTAAACGTACTTACGTCCTTGCTATCACTACCCGTAACCGTCAAAGTAGCTTCGTGTTCTCCTAATTCATAAGAATTATCTACAGTACCATTTGATAATTTAGCTGTGTACTTCTGCGTTTCGCTACCTGTTTGTTGACTTCCTGGGAAGTTTGTACTTGTCACTCCTCCAGGTAATCCACTGACCGTTACATTACTAATTTTTCCAGCATTATCCCATGCTTTTAATTCCGGATTAAAGGTTGCTCCACGGAAAATTGTAAAGATTGGTTCTCCTGCTGTTGTACCAAGAGATACTCCATTTAGAGTAGCTTGTGGTTTTGCATTGTCAGTAACATTGAAGTTTACTTCTCTTTTAATTTCATGTGGCGCATAGAGAGTCATACCGTTAGCTGTAAGGGTTCCGTTTTGAGCTCCCGTTGGAAATACAGCTTTTGCTACATGTCTAACTAATCCCAGATTAGTTAATTTTGTATTTTGATCAGCATTTTCCCATTCCCAATTCATTCCTCCTGGGAAATATTTATTTCCTTGATCCGTGCTACCATTTAAGGTATCAATCAAGTAATTATGAGAATCTCCTATTTTTTCGTTAAGAGAAGCAGCTTTAGGTGAATTTCTCACCATCACATCAGCAATAGTATATTCAAATTTATATTCTTTTGCATTACCACTGAGGTCTCTTACAGTAACAGAAGCTTCACGCGTTACCAAAGGTGCATCATCATCTACTTTTGTATGACTAAAACGATAATCTCCATTTGTAATTAAAGTACGAGCATAGTCTTTATTCCCTGATTTATTAAACCAAACACCATTTGGAATATTTTTTACATTAAACTCAGCAATCGTGTTGGAATTATCTGTCACTTTAAAAGTAGGATTAAAATTAGCTCCACGGAAAATCACAAATCGATTATCTGATGCCCTTTCTGTTAAGACTTTTCCATTCATCATAACAGTAGGAGCTTGAGTATCTCTGCTCTTAACAGTATCTTCAGCTGAAGTTTCATCACTATTCAGATACGTAGCAATAGCTTTAATTTTCGTATTATCTTCAACGGTTGGCTCTGTAATAGATACACGACCTGTTGAAGTGTCCACAGTTACACCATCTGGACGATTACCAACTACTCCCCATGATGATCCTTCTTTTTTCACCGTAAGTGTAGTATCACTGTGTTGTCCAGTTGGTCTATAAGAAACAACCATTTTATCTGTCGTACCATTTGGTGTAACAGAAGCAGAGCCATCAAGCGGAGTTGCTATTGTTGGAGCAGCTGGTTTAGCTTCTTTTTGAATATGTTTGAAAAGAACATCTACATAGTCAACAGAATCATCTTGATTATTTGTACGAGAATTATTTTCATTATCATAGTACGTAACTTTTATTTGTTTTTGCACCCATACAGGCGTAGTTGATGTAACAGTTGGAACTGTACCCGATACATTTCCATTTGTATCGACTTTTTGATAAGCTTCACGAATAGCAGCATTCAACTTTGCAACATTTTCTGCAGAAATTTTTCCACCAGGTAAAACATCAATATCATCAGGTACTGTAAACAACTCTGTTTTACGATTGTCAAGTGTTAATTCGATTACTCTCTTACCGGTTGATAAACTCGAGCCACCTACCCATTGAACTTGCTTCACTGCCTGTTCTTTAATTTTATCACTTGTACGAGGAAATTCTGAAATTCGATCCTTATAGAATGAATTCCCAGGGTTTGGAGTTCCCATATCATCGGCATCTGGAGTTTTAAATCCATCAATTTGAGATGAAACATCCGTATAACTCTTAATATAAGTATCGGCATTTCCTAAATCAGCCTTATAATTCTTTGTATCCGTTACTTCTTTAGCTACTGGTTGATAAACATCAGACTGAGTCACAATTTTATATGGCAAACGGAAATTAATTGGTTGTCCCTTAACTCTAGCTTCAATATAAAGAGTATGGTTTCCTTTTGTTCTATCAGCAGTTGTATTCACGCCATCTTCTGAACGTTGTCTACTAAAGCGATTATGGAAACTCTTGAAATAATCCGCACTAAAATTACCTGTTGATTTATAAGTATAGTAATCTGTAACATCTCCACGGCCAGGATTTGTCTGACTGTTATTATGATAAGTATCCTCAATAGTAACAGCATTGCTCATCAGACCACTTGCTGTATCCAAAGTACCTATCCCTGTACCTTTTAGGAAAGTTGTTTTTAACACATTCGTATTAACTGTGATATTATACTGTTCTTGCAATCCATACCATTGTTGGTAACTCTTGTGCATAAAACGTCCACTTGGTATTTTTTCGTACGATTTCATACCTGCAATATAGTAAAGTGGAGCTTCAGTATCAGCTTTTGTATCAAATTCCACTTCATAAGTATTAGCTGCGTCAAAATCTCTTGGTCTAAAAGCAAAGATATTTTGTGTAGAACTCTTGATTTTATCGTACAGTTTATCCGTAATTCTTATATCATCTTGAGACATACCATCACGATTAAAATACACACTTGTATCGTTTCGCACAAAATCATCTAAGGTATAAATACCACCACGGTTACCTACAATTCCATTTTGAGTATTTGCAACATTTTCATAGTAAGGACTACCATTGACACCAGCATTTGGAGAACCAACAGCCGTTAAATATTTATCTGCTTCACCATTAAATACTTGAGCAACCCCACCGTGTTTTACAACAGAACCATTCTCTTTCAAAGTCATATTTTGTACAGAATGACCACTTGGAACAGTAAAGTAGTAAATTGGATTTTGTCTAGAGTCTTTCCCATTGTTATAAGTTATTTTCCAATGGAAACCATCACCAGTCTTATTAACAACAGCCCAAACTTTTTGCTTCAAACGCTTAACAGGTTGAGGACCTAAATCAGCATTATTTCTACCGTTCGCAGAGCTATTATCATTATGAGATATATACAAGAAAGTTCCAGGTGGATATCCAGAACCATCCCCTTCTTTCGTAATATACCCTACCTCTGCGTCACGTAAGTTGTCGTTACCTTGAGCATCATAAACTATACCGTTTGCTGCTCGATAAATTGCAGATCTAAAGTAAGATTCTGGCAACATCTTCTTACCGTTATCCAAGTCACGTTTTCCTGAATGTTCACGTGTGACAGCAAGTGCAAGTTTTTTCTCTGCTTGCTTTCCTTGCTTCATTAATTCTTCGATTTCTGAAGCCGTTAATTGTGGATTTTTTAACCCATTTTCAACAGAGCGAACAACTTCTTCTACATCCCCCAAAAGTTTCTTGGTCTCAGGGCGTTCAATTTTTCTAGCAGTATATAAGTAAGTGATTAAACTTTTAGAAAGTGATTCTAATTTATCTTTATTAGCAGTATCTTCTTTGTTGTCATCTTTTTGAACAGCTTTGATTTCTTCATTCTGATCAGTAGGAATCACAGCTTTATCAGATACTTTGAGCTCTTTTTTATCTTGAACTTTAGAATCGGTTCTATCTTCCTTGTTAGAATCTTTATCTTTAGCCTTAGACTTAAGTAAACGCACTTGCTCTGTAAAAGATTGAACCCGACTTACTTGACTTGCAATCGCTTCCTCAGAAACATTTTCTCCATCAAGTAAACGCTTATTTTCATCTGTTAATTGAGAAAGTTGATTAGATAGACTTAATAAACTTTCCTCGTCTGCTTTTGCAATCGCAGCTTGAAGTTCACTAAGAGCCTGATTAAGAGCAGACTTATCCACTGATTTCTTAGCAATTGCCTCTTTCTCAGACCCTACTTCCTGTGATTTTTCTGAATGTCCCTCTGTAGGTGGAACTCCCTCAGTCAAACCAGTAACAGCAACCCCCACTTTTTCAGTATTGGCTGTTGCAGGAGAGACGGTCATATCCGCCTTAGCTACTCCATTAGCAAAAAACATTAACGCTGCTATGGCAACACTTGCAGCACCAAAATGGTACTTACGAATAGAATAACGGTATAATTTTTCACCATTATCATTAGACTTTTTACCAAACATAAATATGTCCTTTCTATTGTTTTAGTAGAATAAGTTTAAAATCTCCGAGACATAATGACTCGATAATATGTTAACTCTTTTAAAATAAAAAATCAAGCATTTACATAAATATCATCTAAAAATGTAAGCGCTGTAACACTGATGTTTCAAGGTTTTTTACACATTATATATATATATATATATATATATATATATATATATGCAACGCTTGTTACACAGACGTTTTAGACTATATAGTATAAAAATTTAATATAAATAAAAAACAGATTTTACCTTTTGCTTCGGAAAAATCTGTCATTATTTTATTTTAAATGGTAGATTGCCTGTCCTTACATTTTATAGCCAGCGGATTGATGAAAGCTTATTATTGGGTAAAGAGCTTCTCCCGAAAAACTCCAACCACGGTTTACGAACCTCGTCTTTGCTGGTTTCTCTGTATTTTTAGGTCTTATTTATGATGGTCTTTCAATAGTGACTCAAATTCAGTGACAGTCATGCCCAATTGCTGGCTGGCAACTTCAGATGTCAGAAGACCTTGGCGAACCATATCTAGGAAGGCAAAAAGTTTCCCTTCTTCTCTTCCTTCAACTTTCCCACACTCCAGTCCCTGTTCAATACCACGTTCTAATCCTCTTTCTTCAGCTTGTTCCAAGGCATAGTCCTGTGCTAACAAGGCTTGTTCTTCTCGCATACGTAGTTGACTAAACATTTTCCTGTCCTCCTCGGACCAGCTCTTATAGTCCAGCAGTTGATCTGCCTGACTGATGGCTCGCTCGGGTTCTTGGGTAAAGGGTTTATTCCCCAAAAACTCCAACCACGGTTTACGAACCTCGTCTTTGCTGGTTTCTCTGTATTTTTTTAGTCCTTATTTGTGATGCTCTTTCAATAGTTCTTCAAACTCAGATACAGTCATACCCAACTGTTGACTGGCAATCTCAGGTGTCAGGATACCTTGACGAACCATATCTAGGAAGGCAAAAAGTTTCCCTTCTTCTCTTCCTTCAACTTTCCCACGTTCTAATCCTTTTTCTTCAGCTTGCTCCAAAGCATAGTCATGAGCCAATAGCGCTTGTTCTTCTCGCATACGTAGTTGACTAAACATTTTCCTGTCCTCCTCGGACCAGCTCTTATAGTCCAGCAGTTGGTCTGCCTGACTGATGGCTCGCTCGGGTTCTTGGGTAAAGGGTTTATTCCCAAAAAACTCCAACCATGGCTTGCGAAGCTCGTCTTTGCTGGTTTCTCTGTATTTTTTAAGTTCCAAGAACGCCATCTTGACTAGGTGGTTTTCTTGTCCATTGTTTGTGATGGTTAAAACCTCACCTGTCGTATCCTCTCGCATACTAAAACTATGAAAGGCTAAATCATCTTGGAAATAAATACTATCTACGATAGCAATAGCATATACTGGTGCGATGTGTTTATAACTCTGATGAGTATTTCCTTCTTGCTGGCGAATTTTTTCTAGATTTTGATTAACCTGACTACACAGATAAGCCCACAGGCGATTGATGAAAAAATTCTGATGATGTACCTGAATTTCAATAATAACTTGAGTACCATTATCTAGTTCAGCTAAGACATCAATACTTGTATAGAAATCTTGTACTGAATAGGGCAGGGAAGGTAAGACGTGAATGTTGCTTCCCTCCAAAATAGTTACATTTTTGGCTGGTAAATCCAACATATCGCGGATAAATTGACAAGTGATTTCTGGATTGCTAAAAATCTTCTTAGCAACCAAATCGTTGGTTGGGCTAATGCCCGGATGTCTGAGAATCATCCATTTCCTCCTTTTATTATACCATAGTTTTAAATCTAACTTTACTAGATTCTATGCTTCTATCTATTTATTCGGAAAAAGTAGAAAGAATAGAGAAAATTAGGAGAAATTTCAAACTATATTATTTATCTGAAAGCGAAGGACGCCCACCATAGATATTATAAACCTGATAAAAAACAAAAGAGCTAGCCTAAGCTAACTCTTATCCTATGCGGAGAGAGGGACTTGAACCCTCACGACCTAAAGCGGTCACAGGATCCTTAGTCCTGCGCGTCTGCCAATTCCGCCATCCCCGCGTCGATTACT
>JAWERV010000059.1:0-11371 GCA_032481955.1 Streptococcus mitis
AAGGATTTTTATCGCTCTGAACATCAAAAAAGAAAGGACGAAATTTGTCCTTTCTAGATATTAGCTTTTCTTCAACCCACTACACTTGACAAAGAGCCAAACTAAAAGGACTTAGTCCTGTGCAATACAGAACTAAATCCTTTCAATAATTATTTTTCCAACTTTTTGGGGTAGTACACAACGTTCTCTCTTAAACTTAAATCGTAACAGAATCTTTATCCTTGAGCATATAGCGTTTTAAACGAGTTAAGCTAGCTAACCAGTACAATAGACCTCCAAAAATTGCAGTGAAGCCACTACCAGTTGTGAGCAGGAACATAGGACTCTGGATGTGCTTTGTTATAGGGTTGTAAACAAATAGTACTGCAACTAACAAAGAAATGATTACACAAGATAATCCTACCATATTAAAGCCATTTGTAAACTCATAGGCGTCATGTCCTTCAACGAAATAGGCTGAACGCAAATCGAGTTTTCGTTTTCTCAAGATAAAGTAGTCGACAACAATCATACCAATAATGGGGCCTTGAATATAGGCAGCCAGCGAGATGAAGGAACCGAAGTACTCTTCTACCCCTCCCCAGATGGTGAGTAGGCTCACGTAAACCATGGCAATCCAAACCATTAGTTTATAGCTTACTTTGGGCATCCCGCTTTTTACAATCATACAGTTCACATAAGATCCTGTACCTTGGGTTCCAATATTGGCAAAGGCTACTAGTAGTAGACTTAAGAGAGCAAAGGCTGGGGTACTTAGAGTTGATAGCATGGTTGTTGGATCACTTTCATAAACACCTGTTTTGACAAACATGGCTAGAGCCATAACTCCACCTGTCGCAGCAAAGAATGGAGCAACAACCCCATATGACAAGGCTGTAGCCCAATAGCCACTGCGTTCTGATTTTGCCAAACGTGGTAAGACAAAGGCTTGTGTAGACCAAGAAAAGGCTACGGCCACATTTCCTTCCCCTGACATCATAAAACGTTCAATCGGTGTCAAATTTTCTTGGATGGCAGGTTGGACATTCATAATATCCCTAATCGGAACCGCAACAAAACAGATTCCAACGATGATTAGCCCAACAAATAACAAGGCAACCACCAGAAAGCGATTAGTACCTTTAATCACATCTGGGCCCCCAAGAGCAATCAGCGTTCCAAGGAGAACACAGAGGGTGCCTAGAATCGGTGCCCATACTCCCTTGTCTAAACCAAGCCCAAAATTATTTGCCAAATGAATCATGGAGCTGGCAAAAAGATTAGCGGTAACGGCGTACCAACCAAAATTCGCCAGACTAATCACGGTTGATAGAATGGCCACCCCTTTTTTACCTAGAACGGCTCTCAACCAAATCCATAAATCAATTCCATATTTAACTGCAAACAAGATTGGGAGACATTCAATAAAGACCCAGATAATGTTAAAACTAAAAATATTAATCAACATTTGATTAAAGGTCAAATATTGAGCCACATAGGCTCCTTGGGTATAACACCAGGTTGCGATGGCAAAACCACTTGTCGATAGGAAGAGATCCCAGAAAGAATACTGACGATCCTTGTTGGTCATAGGAACGATTCCCGTTATCGTCTCCTGTTGAATAAAGTCATTCATCTTGGACATTTTATTGAATATCTCCTGTCATAGCTAAAATAATCAGAATAAGGTTAATTAGAACTAAGCCAATGACTATAATAAAATCACTTTTTAGAAATGGCTGAGCAAACACATAGTTTGGAGATTCCATTTCTTCTAGCCTTCTTTTCGTTTCATTTGCTACTAATTCTTCAATTTCAGATGTCGGTTTCATCTCAATTCTCCTCCAAATACAAATCTAGTGCAATTTGCCCATACTGCTTGGTATAACGATACCAGACATAAAGAAATTCACCTACGGGTTTTCCAACGCTTTCTTGGAACAGGGCCCACAAAAACCAATAATATGAAGTCACTGATACATAGGCAAAATAGTGACGTTTGGTGTTCTTATCTGGCACTTCTTGTAAATAGATTTCAAGTACCTTTTCAGCTTCTTCCACTGTATAATTTGAACACCCAATAAAGGTTCCTAAATCTCCTGCTGGATCTCCCATACCAGAATATTCCCAATCAATCAAGCTCATTTCGCCAGCTTCGTTCAACAAGAAATTTGGACTATAAGAATCTCCGTGGCAGAGAACCTTTTTCGTCTGCTCTTCTTGTAGAAACTTTTCGAGAACTGAGACATTCTTATCCAACTCTTCAAGTCCATCAAATTCAAAACGATTGCTGGCTTTTAATTTTTGTATAAAATCATCAATTCCCTCAAATTGGTTAAAGAAATGATTTGTTTTTTCTCCAGATTGGTGCAAACGTCTCAAGAGCTCCATTGCTTTTGCTACATCATCCCAATTGTCATAATCCAGTTGCTTGGCATTAGGGATAAATTCTGAAATTTTCCAGCCCTCATCCTTGTTCATGGCAACAAAGGTACGGTCAATCTTTAATTTTGCAGCAATTTCCATGGAAGCCGCTTCACTAGCACGATTGATATAATTCTCCGTTCCTCTACCTGGATGACGGTAAACATATTTCTTCCCTAGGCAGTCAAATGAAAACGAAGTGTTGGTTAAACCGTCTTTTAGGGGTTTAATATTGACAATATCTGAAGCTATACATCCTAATGTCTTACAGATGTTATCAATGATTTCCGAATTAGTATTCAGCAAATAGTGTTCATCAAACTGACGCAACTCATCTAGTGAATCAAACTCCTTAACAATGTCTGCTGAATAATGCCGAGCTTCCAAAGGAAGTTCTTTGACGTGACGACTATAATAATCTTCCCAGAGCTGTTCGCGATACGGCTCATGTTTAAATTCAGTTTCCAAAATATCTACGAATTTTTCACTAAATGCACGATCAAAATAAACGTGCCCCACCATAGCCCAAGTATTCGTCCCACCGATTTGAATATCGATAATCGTGTGATTGGAATCTTCCTTAGAGCAGTATTCGTCTGTGTCCCCTTCTGCAAATATAGTCGAATAATAACCTCTGTAAATGTATCGTTCAAACGGATTTTCTACAAAATAATTATCCGAAGAGCAGATATAAGTGTTGGAAAGTTGATCTCTGACTAGCATGAGAGAAGAACAGTTATTGTATTTGTAGTAATCATTATTCACAACGATTTTAACGCCAAACTTTTCTTCCAGATAGAACATTTTTTCTTGTAGATAACCTACAATAACGGTTATATCTTCTATTCCTGCTTCTTGCAGTTGTCTGATTTGCCTCTCTATCAAGCGTTCCCCCTTGACTTGAAGCAATCCTTTGGGAATTTCATAAGACAAAGGAGCAAAACGACTACTCATTCCAGCAGCCATTATAATAGCATTTTCTACTCGATAGGGTTCTAAAACGTTCTTGCCTAGTTCATTTAAGTGATGTTCCTCATCAATCCACTTCTCTTCTTTAAGTTTTCCAACCAATGCATTGACTGTTCCTAAAGATAAATCTAGCTGTTCAGCCAATTGTCTCTGCGTAAAGTTTTCGTCTTTGTGAATCAACAAAAAACGTAAAAGTTTAAATTGTTTTTCTGATAGCATATCCTTAACCTCTTTCGTTCAATATTTCTATCCATTCGATTATACAATGAACATTTATTTTTGTCAAGTTAAATTCTATATTAAGAAAATAGGGAACTATAATATTTGCAGTGGGTAAATTCCCTATAGATATTATGAAGCCTATTTGTTGTAGAAAAAGTTCCGTAATATCTAGAATGAAAAATGACCAAACCATCATTAGAAAGAATCGTATGGAACAATTAAATTAACAGGGATACCCACAAGGAAATCATCGCTAAACTGGATAATGATGCTCTATCTCGTCCTAATTGCGCTAGCCAAATTAAGAAATATGAGTTTCAAAATTTGTCTAAAATTCCTTACCTTGAAACAATTGGTATCCCCAATAGAACCCCTTCTTAGAAAAGCTGTTTCAAGTGCTATCATTGCTCGAAAATGACCCTCTCCAAAACTTCTCTCATCAATAAAAATTGAGCAAAAGTTGATTGAAAAGACTTCTATGACTGATATTGCACATCAGCTGTCCATTTCAACTTCAACTGTCATTCGAAAACTCAATGACTTTCACTTTAATCATGATTTTTCTCGTCTTCCTGAGATTATGTCTTGGGACGAGTATGCCTTCACTAAGGGAAATATGAGTTTCATTGCGTAAGGTCTTGACAATCTCAATATCATCACTGTTCTTGAAAGTGGAACACAAGCTATCATAAGTAATCATTTTCTGCGCTACGATAGAGCCGTTTGTTGTCAGGTGAAAATCATTACTATGGATATGTTTAGTCCTTACTATGACTTGGCTAAACTGCTTTTTTCCATGTACTAAAATCGTTCTAGATCGTTTTCATATTGTACAACATCTCAGCCGTGCTATGAGTCGTGTCCGTGTTCAAATCATGAACCAATTCGAGCGAAAATCCCATAAATACAAAGCTATCAAACGTTACTGGAAGCTTATACAACAGGATAGTCGTAAACTGAGCGATAAGCGATTTTATCGCCCTACTTTTCGTATGCATCTAACCAACAAAGAGATTCTAGATAAGCTTTTGAGCTATTCAGAAGACTTGAGACACCACTACAATGTCTATCAGCTCTTGCTTTTTCACTTTCAGAATAAGAAGCAAGACAAATTTTTCGGACTTATCGAGGACAATCTAAAGAAAGTTCATCCTCTTCGTCAAACTGTCTTTAAAATCTTTCTAAAGAACAAAGAGAAAATCGTCAATGCCCTTCAATTACCCTATTCCAACGCCAAATTAGAAGCGACCAATAATCTCATCAAGCTTATCAAACGAAATGCATTTGGTTTTCGGAACTTTGAAAACTTCAAAAAACGGATTTTTATCGCTCTCAACAATCGAGTAGGGGATAATCTCTAGCCCCTCTCACACCACCGTACGTGCCGTTCGGCATACGGCGGTTCAACTAACTTTTAACGCATGTCGTTCAAGGTAATAATCCAAACACGAAACCAGTCCACGTTTTTCAAGGACTGATTTTGATATAGCACGTTTAAGTACCGACTTCTGAGCTACTAATTGATAATGGTCGCCCCAGTCAGATACCTTATCTGCTATCCATTTAGGGACCCCTAACTTAAGCAATCCCCATAATCGTCTCGATTTCTTCTTCCATTGCTTCCAGATAATCACTCGTAGGCGAGTACGCAAGCGCTCATCTATGCTGGTGACTATACTTTTCATATTTCCCAATGAGAAATAGTTTATCCATCCTCGAATGGACAAATTCAGTTGCTCAATACGTCTTGTTAAGTCTATACTCCATTTCCTCTGTGTTAGTTTCTTCAATTTAAGCTTAAATCTCCGAACACTATCTTGATGTGGACGACTTTTCCAACCATCTGATGATTTCCAGAACCCGAAACCTAGATATTTCAACTCTCTTGGTCTAGTAATCTTAGTCTTGGTTATGTTTACTTTCAAACCTAGCCGTTTCTCAATAAAACTACTGACTGAATACATCACACGCTTAGCGGCAGCCTCGCTTCCGACCGTAATCACACAATCATCTGCGTAGCGCACAAATCGAAGTCCCCTCTTTTCTAATTCCTTATCCAATTCATTAAGCATGATATTGGATAAGAGAGGAGATAAATTTCCTCCCTGTGGTGTGCCAACTAGCGTTTTATGACGCTGACCGTTAATGATAACACCTGAATGAAGATACTTACGAATCAAGGATTCCGTATCTCCGTCTTCGATAATGTTATGTACTAAGGACATCAATCTATCTTGAGGAACTGTATCGAAGAATTTCTCTAGGTCTATATCCACTATCCACTCATAGCCATCGTTAAGATACTCTAGTAGCTTGATGATGGCTTTTTCACATGACCGATTTGGTCGGAATCCATAGCTCGTATCTGAGAAATGGGGTTCACAAATGGGGGTAAGGACTTGAATAATGGCCTGTTGAATCATTCTATCCATAACTGTTGGAATTCCTAGTTGACGGATGCCTCCGTTTGGTTTGGGAATCTCAACTCTGAGAACTGGTTGAGGCTTATATTTTCTCTGTTTTATCAGTTCCTTAGTCAGGCGCCAGTTTTGTCTGAGATAGTCATCCATCTCTTCGATAGTAATTCCATCAATCCCAGCTGAGCCCTTATTGGATTTTACTTGATTGTAGAATTCCAGCATATTTTCGCGTGATAATATCTTATCTAGCAATTTTGACATGTGCGTATTCCTTTCTTGTTTTGGTGCCTGAGGGACATCTTATATTGGTGAACCTTCACCCAGTCAATATGTGACAGAGTCCAGTTCTATCAGACCGTTCGTTTTACAGACACAAGTGAAGTAGGATTACTTCTATTAGTTGTTTACCCCTTCGCTCCACTTCCATTACAGAAGTTTCCTCACTACTATGGGCTCGGCTGACTTCTCATGATTCGTTGTTACTACGCTTTCAGCGCTCATGAGACCTCACGGGATAGGTCGTACATCTTTCCTCGTTTATACAAGATACGAGGACGTTAAAAGGTTACAGTGAAAATAGGAAATCTGACGCAGAGTCTTTAGACTCTAGGAAGATTTATCTTTTTCACACAAACCTTAGTCCGAATTCAATTACTCTCGTGATTTACGCATATAGGTTACGACTACCTTTTTGTACTTTAGAGTTTTAAGCCCCCTTATCCACTATATACGCCTTACTATCACGTTCCTGTTCGTAGAGCCACGATTTCGCTATCCCTTCCTCTGACGATTCTTATTTCTAGCGTCAGACTTAAAACGGTCTATCCCCAGACCGTTTTAATCCGCTACCTCACGATAGTCAGGCTTGGGAATCGCTATTGGGTTCACCGGTAGCGGGTGCCCACGGAGGACTTACACCTCAGATGTACGACATGCCCGTCGTACTTAAAAAAGAAAGGACAAAATGTGTCCTTTCTCGATCTTAGCTTTTCTTAAACTCACTACAGTTTACAAAGAGTTGACATATGTACATAATCTAACTGATAATTTCAACTTCCTTATAACTACACAAGCGATGAAATACTTCGCTTAAACTACTTCGATATTGATTATAGACTACTTTTCGTCTATATAAGATGTGATACTTACAGCGCCACTTTGTGTACGATAAACTATGAGACTTTTGTACCATATTTTTTCACTTTTCGATTTACAGAAACAACTTTATTGTATCGCATTTGAAGTTTTTAGGCTATAACCTTCGACGCGCACCTAACGGAGCGAGAAGGATCAATAGTCACATAATTAAAACAAAGTACTCTTAGCTTTCTAAAAGAATAGTATAACTCCCTGACTTAGATTTTACATTAATAAAGTGGATGCGGATAATTTGGCAGCCATATTTAAAGGACATACAAGAAAACTAAATAATATTAAATTTCTTATCATTATGTTCTTCATGTATATCACACTTTCCTTTACCATCTCTACAGACCACAATTTGCAATATTTTCTGCTGATGTATAAAAAATTGGTCTTAGTAAACTAGAACTCCTTTTTGTGTCCAAGCTTGTATAAGAATATCAATGTCCTAATCTCCTCAATAGACACTCACAAGATTTGTTCTCTCATAAAACAGAATTACTTCTCCACCTTGCGATAAGCTTTAATATTGTGGCTATACCACTCTTGCATTTCCTTTGATGGTGGTGTCATATAATCCCCATACATCTGGGTTAAAAAGACATCATAATTTTTAGGAATTGGTAACATTCTTCCCTCAAACTCTGTTAAGATTAACTCTTTGAAAGTATTTATTTGGAAAACACCCTTCATTCCCTCTTTATCAACTCCAACCATTCCCTCATATTTCGGCTGTTCTACAACACTATTCTTAACTAACTTATCTATTTTCTTATAGAAGTATCTCGGATTGACAAATCTGAGAGCGTACCAGCTACATAATCTGAGAAAATCTTTTAATTTGCTGTCACCGTGAACTGCGCGTGATTTTTTGATATAAGCCAGTTGACGAAGAGCCACATACTTATAGCTCTTGTCGACAATGCTCAAATCTGTAAAGCGATCAATTGGGAAGACATCGATAAAGAGACTGGTGTCATGGCGCTTGTACTTAACATGGTCTTCGATAACAGTAGAAGTGTCCAAAATCGATGCGAAATTATGGAAGTACCAAGAAGAAGTGTCGTAGGAGAGAACCTTATAACGTGGATGGTCTTCTTCCTCAATAATCTTCAATAAGCGCTCATAATCTTCACGATAAAGGGAAATATCAATATCATCGTCCCAGGGAATCATACCTTTGTGGCGGATAGCTCCAAGCATGGTTCCATAACTGAGAAAATAAGGAATATCATGTTTCTTACAAGTCTCATTAATATAGTCTAGCAGGGCTAGTTGAATTTCTTTAATTTCTTCTTTTTCTAAATACTGCATCCTAATCCTCCAATTTATAAGCGTGAAATTCATGACTGTAGAAGCGTTTTTCTTCTGGTGGTAGGGTCATATAATCTCCATAAAATTGTGTCAAAATAGTATCAAATTTTTCAGGTGCTGGAAGGCTTAAATTCTCAAATGGGAGATTGATTGTTTTATCAAAGGTACCACTTGGGAAGACTTCCTTTTCCTTAGATTTAGAAGGGATAAAAGCCATATACTGCCCATTATCACGACTATATTTTTGAATTTCTTTCTCGATTTTATTTGCAAAATAACGAGGAGAAACAGGTCGAAGGAGCAACCAAAAGGCTGTTCGTATCCAATCTTTTAAAAGGCTATCTTTATAGACAATATTTTTATGTTTGCTGAAAGACAGAAGTTTGAAGCTTTCCAGCTTATAACAAATATCAATGACCTTAGGATCATCAAAGCGATCCATAGGGAAAATATCGATAAAGACACCAGAATCATAGGTTTTTGTATTTCGAGTATCGATTATTTTAGTCGTACTGTCGGTTATTTTGATAAAGTTGTTAAAGTAGTTTTTGTCTGTTTCTAAGGATAGGAGCTTATACTTGCTTTTCTCCTTTTGGAAAATGGTAATAAATCGTTGGTAGTCTTCTCGAGGCATGGATAAATCAATATCGTCGTCCCAAGGGATAAATCCTTGATGTCGAACTGCACCAATCAGAGTACCGTAGTTAATGATATAGTTGATATTGTGCTTTTTGCAGAGAGTATCAATATAATCCAAAATTTCTAATTCAATTTGTTTGGCATCTTCAATGCTAAGTTGTTTCATTCTAAACTCCTAAGATTTTTTGAATTTATTTTTTAAGGCTAGGACATGGTTTAAAAATTCATAGAAAATGCTATCTTTGGTGAAGACAAGTAGACCAATATAAGAGATGGCTGATAGCAAGACAATCAAACCAGTATTAAGCAAAAATGGCAAATTAATGACCATATCCACAGGATACAAGAAATTAATCAGGAAATAAATTCCTACAAAAGAAAGTGAAAAGAGCGAGTATCGAACAGTATAGCTAAAGATATGTCCCAAGTGAATAAGTTGTTTTCTATGGATGAAAATGATATAGAAAACAAGTAGAGAGGCCTCTGATAGCATGGTCGTCAGTAAGTAGTATTCAGGAGCCACGATATGGTTGAAAAAGAGGAGACTATTCAAGCCCAAATTGAGTAATCCCGCGAAGACTGTATAGACTGTGATACGTTTTTCATAGCCATTTGTAAAGAGAATTTGGGAACCAAGAATGGTATCCAGTGCCAGGATAATCGTCCGAAAAGCGAAGAGAGAGGTTAAGATACCGCCTCCGATATATTTTTCACTACCATAAAGTAGGATGGCATTTGGTCCTAAAACCATGAGTCCAAAACTCAGTGGAATGATAAAGAAGTTAAAGATTCGACTTCCTCTGTTAACAAGTGCGACATAGGCTTCCTTATCGCCTTTTCCTAGATAGTAACTGAGACGAGGCATACTCACTCCAATAGCTCCTGTTACAACCCCAGCTATAACGGTTACAATTCGCTGAGCCATGGTATAGTAACTAACGTTGACATCAATCCCTGTTTTAACGAGGAAGAGTCGATCCAAAAATGTGAAGAGCATATTGGCATTGGCGAAGACCAACATAGCAGTAAGAGGGAGAAAGAGGGGGTTAAAATCACTTATGTGAATCTTAACAAGCTTAATGTCTCTTTTAATCCAAAAATAACTAATCAGATAGTTAATCAGTGTCGATAAACTCATCACAAGTGTATAGACAACAATATCGTGTTCATTTTTGACAAACAGGAAAATAGATACCAGCATCAGGATACGGATGAAGGCAGTCTTGTAAAAGAGAAAACTGTAATTTTCCAGAGCTTCATTGACCCACTCGATTGAAAAAATCTGGGCAATGAGTTGAATCCCCATAACAAGGTAGACTTTTTTGATGATTGGATTATCAGTAAAGAAGAGAGGATAGGCAAGGATATAGACAGCGGTGGTCAAAATCGTACAAGCTATGCACAAATAAAAAAGATTAGAGAAGGTTCTATTCAGATCTTTTTTGTTATCCTTGACATTACTGATAGCTCGCAAACCGTAGTTATAGACTCCATATGTCGCAAAGGGCAAGAAAAATGACAAAATAGTGTCAACTGAGTTGAAGTAACCATAGTCAGTTCGGTCCAAGAGACGCGCGACGTAGGTACCAGTTAAGATGGGAAAAATAATATTCAAGACACGAATTCCCATGTAAGATAGAGCATTTAATTTTATACTTTTCATTCAATTTACCTCGTTTTTCATTATATCATAAAGTTAGTTAAAATAACTCTTTTGTTTTCAACAACTAGTCTTTAATTATTTTAAAAAATTTTTAGGAACTCAAATCCTCAAAAATTTAAGATTAAAAACTAACTTTTTGAGGATTTCAAATAAAATTTATTGAACTTTAACCAAGGACAAATATATCGTTAAAAAAGCAAAAACTCCAATTGGGATTGAAAATACAAAAATTATTAAGTCTTAATTATTTAGTTACAGTACGATAATTATAATAAGATTTAAAGTTTATGATTTATATCTTTCATAGAAGTCTTTTCAATTAACTTTTAAGTAATCTTTGAATTGAGAATCTAACGGATTTGTTGATATTCTTTACTAGAGGACTCTCCGTGACTACCATCTTCTAACAAGACAACAAAATAGACTCCATAATATCGGCTCTATAATATTTGTAGTGGGTAAATCCCCTATAGATATTATGGAGCCTATTTTGTTGTAGAAAAAAGTCCCATAAGATCTATAATGAAAAGCGACAAAAACATCATTAGAAAGAATCATATGGAACAATTACATTTTATCACAAAACTACTCGATATTA
>JAWERV010000060.1:0-11354 GCA_032481955.1 Streptococcus mitis
ATGGAGAAATTTCTATCTAAAAGAACAATCTCAGTTGCCTCTCACGAAGCTGAATATTAGTAACGAATATATGTTCTCTTATATATCAAGCAATAACAAAATTGAACCCTTACATGCTGACTACATTAATAATGTACTGAATCGAATCATTAAAAAGCATAAATTAAAACCAATTAGCCCACACGGGTTTAGACATACACATGCAACACTTATGTCTGAAATTGGAATCGATCCTTCTAATACATCAAAACGTCTCGGTCATGCAAGCAGTCAGATGACATTAGATGTCTATACTCACACCACAAAAACTGGTGAGAAAAACTCTATTGACAAATTTGCAGATTATCTCAATAAAGCAAAATAGAATCATGATTTTTAAAATTTAGAAGAGGTTATCAGAAGGTTATCACAAAGCTATTCTAGCTCAAAAATCGACAAAAAAGCACTTTGCAAAATCTTTGCAAAGTGCTTTGAAACGTTGATATAATCGTATTGATTAACGTTTTGAGAATTGTGATGCTTTACGAGCTTTCTTAAGACCTGGTTTGGCTAACTGAAAAATTAAATTAATTCAAATACCTTTGTTTAAGCAATATCTATCCGCAAAATATTAAGTTGATTTTTATCTACTTTCAAATAATTTTATCTAAATAGGGCAAATTATTCTACAAAATAAACAAATATGAGTCAGGTATATCAACAATTTGGCCTATAGCACAAAAAATCAATGACTAAATCAATAAACCAAGCGTACCATCTCTACTTTCAAAAAAGTAAAGATGGTACGTTTTATATAAGTAGTAAATTAAACACCAAAATGCTAACCACCTTCTACTACATTGTTGGAATAGAAAGATTAAAATATTCCTTTTATTTTCCCCAATAATTAAGGTTGACAAATATCTAGTCTCTTGATAAAATTGAATTACAAAATATATTTTTAGATTATATGTGTATCATTACCTAACAAATCATTATTTACTTAAGAAGTTTGTGTTTATTATGCCTCCTTAACACATTCAACTATTGAAAAAGCTAAAATTAAAAAGGAAATCAGAATATGAAAATACTAAACATTAATATTAATGACTTTGGTGGCCCCGAAAACCATCGTGAAGATTTTAAAAACAAACTTGGAAATGGCAAATATATTCAAGAATGGGACAAGCTGGATAAAAAGGAAACAATAAATTCTTTTATCAGTAAAATTGATGAATACAAACCTGATATTACTATCATACAAGAGTACGATATAAATTCTAAAGAGTGTCGAGAAATTTTTGAACCTCTGATGGTGGAGAAAGGGTATATTCTAAAATCAGCAGAACCAACAACACGTCCATCTATGACAGTTTTCTTTGTTAAAAATGGTCTAACATATAAACCTATTTCAACAGGCCATTTGCGTAATGGCAGAGCATATGCAATACAAGTAAATGATTTAGTAATTTACGGTACACATGTTCCACCAAGTGGCGATGTTGAGAGTTTCTGGAAGGAAATCAATAATTTTGTACAAGAATTCAAGAACAACAAGTTGTTGCTCATTGGAGATTTTAATACCGTGAACTTCAAGAATAATAAAGCACTAGATAATTTATTAGAAAATCCTATCCATAAAATTTGGTCTCATGAAGGATGTAATACTCCAGGAGATTATGTATTGGCTAATTTTGATATCAATCAAGATGAGATTGATTATTTTCCTACTAAAACTATTACTGACCATGAATTCGGTGTGATTATTACAACAGACTAGGCTAATTTCTTATTACAATTAAGTAAATAAGCTGAATGACATTCTAGAATTAAAAGGAGAACTTATGGCATCAATATTCTTTTTTAACGCCCCTAATGTTTTAGTCTACCAAATTCAAAAAGAAAAGGTAGTGGCGAGAAATATAACTTTAGATTATTCAAATTCCGATTTTGTCTTCCCAGTAATAGATGCTTATATTGATTCAGGAAATAGTTTTGATTTTATTTTTAGCAACAATGTTTTAGTTATACCTGATCCTCGCCCAAAACAAAGCATTAAGACATATTCTCTCTATTTTAACAGTGATATGATTCCAATTTCTACACAAGGAGAATGGATAGCTTGTTTTGGCATTATAAAAAAAGAAAATGACATGTTTGTTGCTGGAAATATTCAACTCGATCAAACGTTACATCTAATAAAACATTTTACAATAACAGATTCTAACAATAATCGTTTACCTATACAATACACATAGAGAAAAGTAAAAGTTAGCCACATTACTTGAGGTTCTTGATAAACATTTAACTTCCTTAGGTACTTATAGTGGAATAAAATAAAATTTGAACAAATCGGTTGAGAAGGCCAAGTTGATTTCTAGCGATATTTTAGAAGTCGCATTGTACTATTACTATAGAAACTGAATTGTTTATTGATAACATGCATTATCTTTTGTACTTTTCCCTAAAACAAATCCATTTTTAATTATAATAAACTACACAAT
The DNA here is from genome assembly GCA_032481955.1 of Streptococcus mitis. GTDB lineage: Bacteria > Bacillota > Bacilli > Lactobacillales > Streptococcaceae > Streptococcus > Streptococcus mitis_DQ. Next base: position 2,484 of record JAWERV010000060.1, read on the forward strand.
TACTATAAAGGAGAATTTATAAGTGGAATTTCAAGTTAGAGTATCAAGTGAAGCTATTTTTTATTTTGAAAAATTGAAAAAAATGTATTCAAATAATTCTAAAATTGAACTCACGCGTAGTCAAATACTCACTAGAGCTTTCAAAGAAACTAAAGTTATTAGCAATTGGACATCTATCATTAATGATACAGAAACAATATCATTAGAATATTTAGAATATCAAAAAGGCTACGGAACTAATGTAAAAGTACAAATAAGTGATGAGGTTGAAAAGGGCATTAGGGAGTTAAAAATACTATTACCAAATTTTACAACTACTAGAAGTGTAACCATCGGAGTTGCTGTTAAATTTATGTTAAAAGGAGCTATTATATTAAATAAAACAGGAAAGATAAATACAAATAAAAATTTATCTACCATGGAAGCAATGGAGGAATTAAAACAAAATTTGCACGATATAGTTGCTCCCATAAATTATAATATACTAGAAAACATATTGAATAATTTCAAAGATAACATCTCATTGATAAAATAAAGTCTGAGCAAAAAGTCTTTAAAATCAAAAATGTATAATATCAGGCGTTGAAAAACCTTGATACTATGCGTTTTATTGTAGGAAGATTTACTCCATTTTTTACTAAAATTGAGTTTTTGCCAAACCTCCTTTATTATTTCATAAGTGATATCACTTATAAAGCCACTTATAAAAAAATTTTTCTAAAAAACTTACAAAAATCCTTGACATTATTTTTAGATAGGATTATAATAAAAGTATAGTCGTAGTTAGACAAAAAATATTTTCGTGGAGGCCCTTTATGGAAATTTACACTTATTCCGATTTTCTTCAAGAGAAAACTGCCTTGACTTTTGAAGATGCACATAAAATCTATAATGAACTAATTAGTTCATTTGACATAAAAGATCCAATTTTTCTTGATGACTGGACAATGTTGATTGAGTTAGCTGCAGAATATACTGAAATTCGTGTCAAATCTGCAACAATATCAAAAGAAAGACAAAACAAGCATGGGGAGCTTAGAACTTCTGCTCATAATGCTTTCATCGTACAATTGAATGCACTAAAAAGCGAAGTCGAATCTAAAGGTAAAGATACTAGTTGGTTTGATAAAATCACGGATGACCGACAACGGCAAGGAGATTTTGCAAACTATTTAGCATACATTTACGCTGTAAGCACTAGATCATCATAAAATAAAAATACTCTTCAAACAGTTGCTTAAGATTATCAAAACTTAACTTTAATAAGGTCGAAAGGAAAAGCTTATGGAACATCAAGAAGTTATTGATTGGTTGAGATATTGTGATGAAAATAATATCAAACCATGGGAATGGGATTTTAAAAATTGTTATTCCGATACGCTAACACCTGATAGTATTACAAATTTTTTAAAATATAAAAACGGTGAACTTACTGATCCAACTACTTTTCGAGTTACAGAACTGCTTGGTAAGGGTGCTGACTGTGATAAGGAAGCATTCTATTTATATAAATGTTTGGGGTGGCAAAACTCGGAAAATTGTATTATTAGAGGAGAAACTCTTAACTCTTATTTAACTACATTCACTCGTTCTATTACTAAAACACCTCACTATAAAAGTATATATAAAAAAATTGGGATAGATGAAGAGCAATATCTAAACGAACAATATCCAACTCTATATAATAACAATAATTATGAGAACTTTATCATCATCAAAGAAAATAAAGAGCAATTTAAAAAATTTGCCAAATTAACTCACACAATTGGAAATTTCACCGTATTACCTCATTGGATAAATACGGGGAGATATAACTTCTCAAAAGATTATTGGGATATTACAATGCTTTCTCTCCAAGAGTGGCTCAATCTTTTACCTAACGATACATGGAAATGTTTCGTAGATGCTTTCTATTTACAACCATACGTAAATGAGCAATATGAAACTGAATTGTTTTGGGAAGGTCATACATCCGAAAGACCAAATATGGAGCGACGACATTTTCCTATTTTCCTTAAAAAAGTCAATGAGAGAATCGAAGAACGTGGTAAATTTATCATTAAACAAATTTGTGATAAGTTAGAACAAAAAGATTTTAATTTCTATAAGGAAATTGAAAATATGGATAAAATAAAATTTTCTAATGAATTTTAAACAGGAGGATTTGTGGTCAGAGTATATAAAAGTGTTCGTCTTGCATATGAAGCCAAAGTATGGATAGATGAGCTTATTCAAAATAAAGAACGTAAAATTAAAGAACTAAGTCAGAATAATTTTCTAAGTACATTAGAACAAACACTTCTATCAAATCATTACGATGAATTAAATGGTGTTTCTTTCAATATTGTTTTAAAAGCTTCTATCGGAAGTGTCATTGAAGAATCATATAGAAATACAAAACATTACTCCATTGATAAATGGCAAAAACTACGTCAAGAAATGGAAAAAGATATCAAAAATGTCAATCCTAGTCTAGAAACATCCGTAACTCCTAGACTCTATTTAGATGAAAATGTTCTAAATGGTCTTGATGAATTTCGATATCATTTAATGAAAGAAGATGGTGCTACTAGATTACCAAGACTTAGTTACATCATTAAACTTGTTGTATATTCCTATTGGAAGACACAACAATAACCTAAGCAAAACCTGCTTAGGTTCCTTACACGAAGTGTTGTATAGTTGTTTTACTACCAATTTGGAGGTTGTTTATGTTTAAACTAAAAAAAGAAGCTAACTTAAAAAGAAATTATTTTATTACAAGTTCACGTTTAAAATGGTTACATCTGATAATAATTGTCTTTTCTATCTTTGTTTTATTAGGTTTAATAGTAAGTATTAGAGCTCCTGCTTTTATTCAAATCTTATGTATTGTCTTTGGTGTTCTAGCAATCTATAAAATAAATAATACATTAAAACATTTTAGATACAATCTAGACTTTGATTTAATTATTAGGGAAAGCTTACTATTTGTTTTATATACAAATCATCTCTACACTTCAGAAAAGGATAATTCAGGTTACGAAAAAATTATTAGGAGTGCTATTTTAAAATATGAATTAGATAATCAAAACGGTTGTATTATCATTAAAGCGCTTATCAGAGGTGACGAATTTAGTAAAAAGGTTCAGACACTTGATGATGTATTAGCTGGAGTTCTCGAACTTGAACTAGAAGAAAAAATTACTCATCCTAATATTGTGGAATATCACTTTTATTACAAGAAACCTGATAGACTAATACTATCACCCCAAAATCATAAAAAAGAGATAGATAGTCTTGATATATACTTAGGATATGATATAACTTATAATCCTATAAAATGTCCTCATATTTTAGTTTCAGGCGGTACAGGTAGTGGAAAATCTATATTTATATCTTTCTTAATTATTGAACTTCTTAAAAGAAACTCAACACTATATATTGCAGATCCTAAGAACAGTGATTTAGGTAGTTTATCTCATTATTTAAGTGATAAATATATAGCTACAACTCCCAATAATATTGCTCGTATTATACGTTTGGTAGTTGAACAAATGCAGGAACGATATCAAGCCATGCGTGATAACTTTCATTACGGTTCAAATTTTGCCGATCATGGATTTAAACCAATATGGCTTATATTTGATGAAATGGGAGCATTTCAAGCTTCAGCAACAGATAAAAAATCTAAAGAAGTTATCACCGAAGTAATGGACGGTATCAAACAAATTATCCTACTAGGCCGACAAGCAGGAGTATTTATTCTTATATCTGCTCAACAAATGAGAGCTGAAACTCTAAACACTGATCTTAGAGATAATTTAGGACTGAGAATAGCTTTAGGAGAAAACTCAATAGAAGGATACCGCATGGTATTTGGCACAGCTACTCCTGATAAGTTTAAATCTATTGAAGAAAAAGGAGCAGGATATCTTTATATGCAGGGCTCAGGGAAAGAAAAAGCTCAATATTGGGAAAGTCCTTATCTTGATACAACGCAATTCGATTTTATAAAAGAACTACAATTATACATAACAAAGTCAAAATAATTTCAATAGATATTTTTGCTTAAATTCAATAGATTTTCAGCAAAAATATCTATTCCTCATCGCTTAAGCGATGACAAAAAGAAACGAGGTATTATATGAAAATTAACGATTTTCTTAAAGCAGAATTATTAGGAAATAAATTCGTGGCAGTAAAAGGATATACAGAAGTTCTAGATAGAGAAACAAATAAACCTGTAGCACTACGTCTTAATGTGTCAATTCAAGATGAGGATTCTGATTTCTTTATGGAAATGATTCAGATAAAAGTTAATACGTTATCTCCTACTGCCACTCCTCAATTATTATCGGATAAAAAGACATGCCCCGTTAAATTATCTAATTTAACAGTTGGACAATTCAACGGAAATTTATGGTTTTCTTGTAACGATGTAGTCCCTATTTCTAAGTAATTTGGTGATATTACTTATGGCTAAACTTTTTGCAATATCTGATATACACGGTTACCTAGATGAGTTCATATGCGCTCTCAGTAAAGTAGATTTATCTGATAAAAATAATCGTCTTATTCTAATCGGAGACTACATTGACAATGGACTTCAATCTTTTCAAGTTATTTCCAAAATAATTGAACTTGAGAAACTTTATCCTAATCAAATTATCACTCTATTAGGAAATCATGAAGAATGGTTTTATGATTGGTTGATTTTAGAAAAACCTACTTCTTCTGCATTTTCAGAAACAATAAAAAGTTTCTTCTCTTCGGAGGAATTGAACCATATTTTTAAATCGAATGCTAACAACTTTGAAACAAGTGTTAGAAATGAAATTAAAAATAATATCAAGTTCAACTCATTCATAAACTGGTTTAAAAAACGATATAGGGATAAACGCTATTATGAAACTGATACCCAAATTTTTGTTCATGCTGGCATTGATGAAGAAGCTGGCAAGCTTTGGAAAGAGCTAACGAGTTCAGAGATGTTTACAAATAAATTTCCTCTTACCACTGGTGGATTTTTAAAAGATATTGTTTCTGGTCATGTTGCTTCTTGGGAAGTAGCTAAAGATAAAAGTTACCTAGGTAAGATTTACCATGATAGTAAAAGTCATTATTTTATTGATGGAGATGTAAAGAATAGCAAAACAATACCTGTTCTTTGCTATGATACAGCTTCAAAATCCTATCAATATTAAAAAAATACTTCTCTATTACATAAAAAATTTAAGCAAGCTTAATTCTATTCTTATATTAATAACAAAAATAAAGAGGGGAATCTATATGAAGACATTATTAATTGGCGACTTACATTTAAAATCTCAACTAATTTTACCTATTGTTGACAGGATTATCCAAACACATAATATTAAAAGAGTCATTTTTCTTGGTGATTATGTTGATTTACATGGACAAACTAACAATATCCAACTATATGCCAAAGATCTCACTTTTCTATACGATTGGAAAATAGAAAAAGCATTAAATTCAATAGAAGTTATTAACCTTATGGGCAATCACGATGTTTATTATTTACTTGGAGAACAAGTTCCTTTCTCAATTCAAAATCTAGAGGTCTTTTTCGCAGTTCAACAATTATTACAAGATTTGAATTTACAAGTAGCTTATCAACTAGATGATTATTTAGTTAGCCATGCTGGTTTCAATTTGCTATTTGACCCAAAAGAATGGCACTTTAAACCTTTTACTGAAGAATATGAAGAAGAATTAGAAATCCTTGCTAATGCAGTAGGATATATGCGTGGAGGAGGAGATATGGCTGGTTCTCCTTTATGGGCTCATTTTAGAGAACTAGAGCTAATCCCTAATAACAACTACCCTAAACAAATTGTTGGACATACCCCTAAAGAATCTATCGATATTTCTAAAAATGTTATTGGTATAGATACTTTTTCATTATATATTGACAAAGATAATAAATATCAATTTATTGGTAACGGAGATTTGCTGGTTTATGACCAAGGACATCTTGAAATCATTTCAACTGACTGGGCTACAGACCAAACATTAAAACAATTACCTAAACCTCAAATTTAACTACTACTTCTCATCATGTGACTAAGCAAAACTGCCGACTGGAAGTCGGCAAGCTGGAAGCGTGTTTAGCAGAGCGATGCTTAGAAACACATGATAGAAGTATGGAGGAGCTTTGCTTCTCCTAGTTTATTTATTATATAAGCAAACATTACGAGAAAAGGAGATGATTTTGTGAGTTACAATCGCAAAATTATCCGAACTTCTTCGTACCTTGAAATATGGGAATACGAATCTCCAATTTTTTCAAATGATACTACTCAAATTGATGAAGAACACATTTCACTAAAAGAAAAGAAGAAACGTAGAACTTTTGAAGAACTCACAACTGCTGAACAAGATGAACGAATAAAAAGAATTTCTAACACTCGTAAAAATTCTAAATGGAAACTTCAACGCCTAATAGATACAAATTTTGATGAAAGAACTAGTTTCCTTACCCTTACAACTAAAGAAAATATACAAAACAGATATGAGTTTAATTTACTTTTTGATAAATTTATTAAACGTTTAAACTATCACATATACCATTCCAAAAAAAGACTTATTAAATATATTGCAGTATTAGAACGACAAAAAAGGGGAGCGTGGCATGCACACATTCTCCTTTTTTCATTTCCTTTTATCCCTCATAAAGAATTACTGACAATTTGGGGGTTAGGTGCAGTTCGGATAAACAAACTACATAACTTAGATGATTCTTCTAATGCTGGTCGTTATGTTGGAAAATATATGGAAAAAGGCATAGGACAGGAATTATTAGAGAGTCTAGGAAAGAAGGCTTTTTATTCTTCTCGTAATTTACAAAAGCCTGAAGAGATAAAATTATTTACAAGTGAATCCTTAGATAGCCTTGTTAAGAATGAAGATATCCTATATGAAAGCAACTATATTAGCAAAGTATTTCGAAAAGGACACTTAATTGACAATAAAGTCAAATACAAAAAAATAAAGTTAAGTAAGGAGTAAGGAAAAAATGCAAGTTATTCTACCAACAGAACAAGTTCAAGAAATACAGTCGATGATTACTAATCTCTTGCAAAACGAAATTTCTCATTTCAAAGAAGATTTAGGTTTAGATAGTCCTTACCTTAACAAGGGGCAAACTTGCAAATATCTAGGGATATCTAACAATACATTAGATGGCTGGATACAAAAAGGGCTACCCGTTATTAAAATTGGTAAGACTGTACGTTTCAATAAAAATGAAATTGATAAGTGGCTTTGTAGAAAAGCTATGCTATAATATCTCTAATGATATATCCTGACTCGTAAAAGGAGAACATCATGACAGTTACAAAAACAAGTAGTAACACTTACAATCTTAAAGTGTATATACCTAAAGAAATCCGACCTAAAATGGGGATTAAAGGAAATCACTTTGTTAAACGCTATAAAACAAGAAAGGAGGCTAAAGAAGCTGAATTAGAAATTCTAACAAAGATACATCAACTTGAAAATGGAGAGGATATCCTACTCCCTAAAACTAGTGATATTCTTTTCTCTGAGTTCTTTAATAATATTTGGTGGGATTCATACAAAGCTGGTCAAACAACTTCGACAACTAAGCCTCCAACACAGGTTACTATTGATAATACTGAAACTGTTTTTAGAAAGCATATCTTACCAATGTTCGGTAATTATTCAATCAATTTTCTGAACCAGAATAAGCAAGTCGTACTAAACTTAATGACTGCGAAAGCTGAAGAGTATGCTAATTTCAAGGTTATTCGAAGCTATGTAAACTCAATTTTCGATTGGGCTGAGGAATTAGAGTACATAGAATCAAATAGATTATCCAAGACAATTAAGCGAATTAAAGCTACCAAAAAGCTAAAACTCCAAGACTCCAAAAATGAGGAAGACTTGTATCTATCTAGTGAAGAATTACAAGATTGGTTTGATGCTTTTAGAGAAGATTTGGAGAACGATAAATTATCACTAAAAGATTATGTCCTATTCTTTACAACCTTTATTTTGAGCGATAGAAAATCAGAATCCTATGCTCTACATTGGAAAAACATAGACTTGGCAAATGCTCAAATTGACTTAAGGCATGCACTTGACAAATATAAGAATGTAAAGTCAACAAAAGGAAATAAGAAAACGATTTTTTCAATTCCTAGTTACCTTGTATCACTTCTTTCAGAATGGAAAAAACAACAGAAATATGAGTTAGCGAAATTTGGTATAATGCAAACATCCGATCAACTAGTCTTTACCTATATAGATACGAAAGGTAATGTAAATAGCCCTCTACACGTTGATTATCTCAATAACAAAATGAACTCCGTAAAAAGACGACACCCAAAGTTAAAACACGCTACACCTCATAAATTACGACATACAGGAGCGACACTTGCTAAAAAGGCAGGAATGAGCTTAGAAGCCATTTCTGAAGCATTAACTCATAGCGATACAATTACAACTAAAACTTATGTTAATGCTTCAAACATAGTTCCATTATCTGCTGGACAAGTTGCCTACCAACATCTTAAAAATAAGTAGGGTAATTTTAGGGCAAATTTTAGGGCAAACTTTTTTAGAAAGTATAGAAAAAAGCACCCATAGGGTAAACCCTTGAGTGCTTTGAAACGTTGATATAATCGGATTGATTAACGTTTTGAGAATTGTGATGCTTTACGAGCTTTCTTAAGACCTGGTTTCTTACGTTCAACTTTACGTGAGTCACGTGTAAGAAGTCCTGCGCGTTTCAATGAATCGCGGAAATCTGGGTCTACTTGAAGAAGGGCACGAGCGATACCGTGACGGATAGCTCCTGATTGACCAGCGTATCCACCACCTACAACGTTAACGAAAACGTCGTAT
>JAWERV010000061.1:0-10866 GCA_032481955.1 Streptococcus mitis
TAAACGTTTGACTGACTTCGGTGCATTTGTTGAAGTATTGCCAGGTATCGATGGACTTGTTCACGTATCACAAATTTCACACAAACGTATTGAAAATCCTAAAGAAGCACTTAAAGTTGGTCAAGAAGTTCAAGTTAAAGTTCTTGAAGTTAACGCAGATGCAGAGCGCGTATCACTTTCTATCAAAGCTCTTGAAGAGCGTCCAGCTCAAGAAGAAGGACAAAAAGAAGAAAAACGTGCTCCACGTCCACGTCGTCCAAAACGTCAAGAAAAACGTGATTTCGAACTTCCAGAAACACAAACAGGATTCTCAATGGCTGACTTGTTCGGTGATATTGAACTTTAATCAGATTGAAAATTCACAAAATCCTTTGTTTACTTAACAAGGGATTTTTCTTTTGTCTGTAAGTCTTTTTTGATATAATAGTTCTATGTTAGAATCAGAAAAACAATCACGTTATCAAATGTTAAATGAAGAGCTCTCTTTTTTATTGGAAGGTGAAAGTAATGTTTTGGCTAATCTTTCCAACGCCAGTGCTCTTTTAAAATCACGCTTTCCTAATACCGTATTCGCAGGCTTTTATCTGTTTGATGGAAAAGAATTGGTTTTAGGCCCCTTCCAAGGAGGGGTTTCCTGCATCCGTATTGCACTAGGAAAAGGAGTTTGCGGTGAAGCAGCTCACTTTCAGGAAACTGTTGTTGTTGGAAATGTGACAACCTATCCCAATTATATTTCTTGTGATAGTCGGGCTAAAAGTGAAATTGTTGTGCCCATGGTTAAGAACGGTCAATTACTTGGAGTTCTGGATTTGGATTCTTCAAAGCTTGATGATTATGATGCTATGGATCAAGATTATTTGGAACAATTTGTCGCTATTTTGCTTGAAAAGACAGAATGGGACTTTACAATGTTTGGGGAGAAAGCCTAATGTATCAAGCACTTTATCGAAAATATAGAAGTCAAAACTTCTCTCAGTTGGTTGGTCAAGAAGTTGTAGCTAAGACTCTTAAACAAGCAGTGGAACAAGAGAAAATAAGTCATGCTTATCTTTTTTCTGGCCCTCGTGGAACGGGAAAAACCAGTGTAGCTAAGATTTTTGCCAAAGCTATGAACTGTCCAAATCAAGTGGGTGGTGAACCTTGTAATAACTGTTATATTTGTCAGGCAGTGACGGACGGTAGTTTAGAAGATGTCATTGAAATGGATGCGGCCTCTAATAATGGGGTAGATGAAATCCGTGAAATTCGTAATAAATCTACATACGCCCCTAGCCTTGCTCGTTACAAGGTTTATATCATAGATGAGGTTCATATGCTGTCTACAGGGGCTTTTAATGCCCTCCTAAAGACTCTGGAAGAGCCAACACAGAATGTGGTCTTTATTTTGGCCACTACTGAATTGCACAAGATTCCTGCCACTATTCTATCCCGTGTGCAACGTTTTGAATTTAAATCAATTAAGACACAGGATATTAAGGAGCATATCCACTATATCTTAGAAAAAGAAAATATCAGTTCTGAACCAGAGGCTGTGGAAATCATTGCCAGACGGGCTGAAGGTGGAATGCGAGACGCCTTGTCTATTTTGGATCAAGCCCTGAGTTTGACACAGGGAAATGAGTTGACGACTGCCATCTCTGAAGAAATTACTGGGACCATTAGTCTATCAGCCTTGGATGATTATGTGGCTGCCTTGTCTCAACAGGATGTTCCCAAGGCTTTGTCTTGCTTAAATCTTCTTTTTGACAATGGTAAGAGCATGACTCGTTTTGTGACCGACCTTTTGCACTATTTAAGAGATTTGTTAATTGTTCAAACAGGTGGTGAAAACACTCATCATAGTCCAGTATTTGTTGAGAATTTGGCACTTCCTCAGGAAAATCTGTTTGAAATGATTCGCTTGGCGACAGTCAGTTTAGCAGATATTAAGTCTAGTTTGCAGCCCAAGATTTATGCTGAGATGATGACCATCCGTTTGGCTGAGATTAAGCCTGAATCAGCTCTTTCAGGAGCGGTTGAAAGTGAAATTGCTGTATTGAGACAGGAAGTTGCGCGTCTCAAACAAGAACTCGCAAATGTAGGAACTATACCCAAGCCAACAAGTCCAGTGCCTAGCCGACCAGCAGCGGGCAAGACAGTCTATCGTGTGGATCGCAATAAAGTTCAATCTATCCTACAAGAGGCCGTTGAAAATCCTGATTTAGCACGTCAAAATCTGATTCGTTTACAGAATGCTTGGGGAGAGGTAATTGAAAGTCTTGGTGGGGCAGACAAGGCTCTGCTAGTTGGTTCTCAACCGGTTGCGGCCAATGAACACCATGCTATTCTTGCTTTTGAGTCTAACTTCAATGCCGGTCAAACTATGAAACGAGACAATCTCAATACCATGTTTGGCAACATCCTCAGTCAGGCAGCAGGTTTTTCACCTGAGATTTTAGCTATTTCCATGGAGGAATGGAAAGAAGTTCGCGCAGCCTTTTCAGCCAAAGCCAAATCTTCCCAAACTGAAAAAGAAGTAGAAGAAGAAAGTCTGATTCCAGAAGGATTTGAATTTTTGGCTGATAAAGTGAAGGTAGAGGAAGACTAAAGAAAGATTTCATGATACAATAAGTTTATGAATAGACAACAATTTATTATCATCGCGCTGTTTACAGCTGCTGAGACCTATTTTTTCAATGAAGCTTGGATGACTGGTCGCTATATTATGGCAGCCTTTTGGGCCATTTTGCTCTTTAGAAATTTTCGAGTTAGTTACTTGATGGGCAAGATTGTAGATGTCATTGACCAACATTTAAAAGGAAAAGACTAGTCCTCAGCTTCTAGACAAAATCAAAGCCTTTTAGGCTTTTTTTTGTTATACTATAAAAGTATATTTATTGACCTTTTACCGTATTTTCTAGGGAAATCAAGTATGTTTCTAGTAAGTACTGTAAAGGCCTTGAAAAAGAAAGGAACTATCATGTCAGTATTAGAGATCAAAGATCTTCACGTTGAGATTGAAGGAAAAGAAATTTTAAAAGGGGTTAACCTGACCCTGAAAACAGGAGAAATTGCCGCTATCATGGGACCAAATGGTACTGGGAAATCGACTCTTTCTGCCGCTATCATGGGAAATCCAAACTATGAAGTAACTAAAGGTGAAGTTTTGTTTGATGGCGTAAACATCCTTGAGTTAGAAGTAGACGAGCGTGCGCGTATGGGACTTTTCCTTGCTATGCAATACCCATCAGAAATTCCTGGTATTACTAACGCTGAGTTTCTTCGTGCAGCCATGAATGCTGGTAAAGAAGACGATGAGAAGATTTCAGTTCGTGAGTTTATCACTAAATTGGACGAGAAGATGGAATTGCTCAACATGAAAGAAGAAATGGCAGAGCGCTACCTCAATGAAGGTTTCTCTGGTGGAGAGAAAAAACGTAATGAAATTCTTCAACTCTTGATGTTGGAACCAACTTTTGCCCTTTTGGATGAGATTGACTCTGGTCTTGATATTGATGCTCTTAAAGTTGTTTCTAAAGGTGTGAATGCCATGCGTGGTGAAGGCTTTGGTGCTATGATCATCACTCACTACCAACGTCTTTTGAACTACATCACACCAGATGTGGTACACGTCATGATGGAGGGTCGTGTTGTCCTTTCTGGTGGTCCAGAATTGGCTGCGCGTTTGGAGCGTGAAGGATACGCAAAACTAGCTGAAGAACTTGGCTATGACTACAAGGAAGAATTATAATTCCCTCGTATCTTTTAGGAGAAGTAAATGACTAAAGAAAATATTAAACTTTTTTCAGAAATGCACGCTGAACCAAGCTGGTTGGCTGATTTCCGTCAAAAAGCTTTTGACAAGATTGAGAGTTTGGAATTACCAGTTATTGAGCGTGTCAAATTCCACCGTTGGAATCTGGGTGATGGAACGATTACAGAAAGTGAGCCATCAGCAAATGTTCCAGATTTCACAGTTCTAGATAATCACTTGAAGTTGGTGCAAGTAGGAACTCAGACTGTTTTTGAGCAAACTCCAGTTGAGTTGGCTGAACAGGGTGTTGTCTTTACAGATTTCCACTCAGCTTTAGAAGAAATTCCAGAACTCGTAGAAGAATTCTTCATGTCATCTGTTAAGTATGACGATGACAAGTTGTCAGCCTACCATACAGCTTATTTCAATAGTGGAGCTGTTCTCTATATTCCTGATAAGGTGGAAATTGCTGAACCAATCGAAGGAATTTTCTATCAAGACAGCGATAGCGATGTGCCGTTTAACAAACATATTATGATTATCGCTGGTAAAAATTCTAAGATTAGTTATCTGGAACGTTTAGAGTCACGCGGTGAAGGAAGTGCTAAAGCAACTGCTAATATCACAGTTGAAGTGATTGCTCGTTCTGGTGCGCAAGTGAAGTTTGCGGCGATTGACCGTCTAGGTGAAAACGTCACTGCTTACATTAGCCGTCGTGGTAAATTAGGCAACGACGCAAGTATTGACTGGGCGATTGGTGTCATGAACGAAGGAAACGTCGTTGCTGACTTTGATAGCGACTTGATTGGTAACGGTAGCCATGCGGACCTTAAAGTTGTAGCTCTTTCAAGTGGCCGTCAGGTACAAGGGATTGATACACGTGTAACCAACTATGGTTGCAACTCAATTGGGAATATCTTGCAACATGGGGTTATTCTTGAAAAAGCAACCTTGACCTTCAATGGTATTGGCCACATTATTAAGGGTGCTAAGGGGGCAGATGCGCAACAAGAGAGCCGTGTTCTTATGCTGTCAGATCAAGCGCGTTCAGATGCCAATCCAATCCTTTTGATTGATGAAAATGACGTAACTGCAGGTCACGCAGCTTCTATCGGTCAGGTGGATCCAGAAGATATGTACTACCTCATGAGTCGTGGTTTGGACAAGGCAACTGCAGAACGCTTGGTTGTTCGTGGTTTCCTTGGCTCTGTTATCGTTGAGATTCCAGTCAAGGAAGTTCGTGATGAAATGATTGCAACTATCGAAGAAAAATTGTCAAAACGCTAAGGGGTAGGCTATGTTAGATGTAGAAGTGATTCGCAAGGATTTTCCAATTTTAGACCAGATTGTTAATGATGAACCATTGGTTTATTTGGACAATGCTGCGACGACACAAAAACCACTAGCAGTTCTGGAAACGATTAACCGCTACTATGAACAGGATAATGCCAATGTTCATCGTGGCGTTCATACCTTGGCTGAAAGGGCGACAGCTTCTTATGAGGCGGCTCGTGAAACCATTCGTAAGTTTATCAATGCAGGGTCTACAAAGGAAGTTCTCTTTACTAGAGGAACGACAACCAGTCTGAACTGGGTGGCGCGCTTTGCAGAGGAAGTCTTGACTGAAGGAGATCAGGTTTTGATTTCTGTCATGGAACACCATTCCAATATCATTCCTTGGCAGGAAGCCTGCCGCAAGACTGGGGCAGAGCTTGTTTATGTCTATCTCAAGAATGGAGCTCTGGATATGGATGATTTGCGAGCTAAATTGACTGATAGAGTTAAGTTTGTCTCCCTTGCTCACGCCTCAAATGTCCTGGGTGTGGTCAATCCAATAAAAGAAATCACTCGATTGGCCCACCAAGTTGGAGCTATCATGGTGGTGGATGGTGCTCAATCTACGCCTCATATGAAGATTGATGTTCAGGACTTGGATGTGGACTTCTTTGCCTTTTCAGGTCACAAGATGGCTGGCCCGACTGGTATCGGTGTTCTGTACGGAAAAGAGAAGTATTTAGAACAAATGTCACCAGTTGAGTTTGGTGGAGAGATGATTGATTTCGTCTATGAGCAATCTGCTAGTTGGAAGGAATTGCCTTGGAAATTTGAGGCTGGAACTCCTAACATGACTGGTGCAATCGGACTTGCTGCGGCAGTGGATTATCTAGAAAAGATTGGTATGGATGCCATTGAAGCCCATGAACAGGAACTGATTGAATATGTCTATCCAAAACTGCAGGCGATTGAAGGATTGACCATTTATGGTTCGCAGGACTTGGCTCAACGTTCAGGTGTCATTGCCTTTAACCTAGGTGACCTTCATCCGCACGACCTTGCGACTGCTTTGGATTATGAAGGAGTGGCTGTTCGTGCAGGTCACCACTGCGCCCAACCCTTGCTTCAGTATTTGGATGTCCCAGCAACAGCTCGCGCAAGTTTTTATATCTACAATACCAAGGCAGATTGCGACAAGCTAGTCGATGCCTTACAAAAGACAAAGGAGTTTTTCAATGGCACTTTCTAAACTAGATAGCCTTTATATGGCAGTGGTAGCGGACCATTCGAAAAATCCACATCACCAAGGAAAGTTGGAAGATGCTGAACAAATCAGTCTCAACAATCCGACCTGTGGAGATGTCATCAATCTCTCTGTTAAGTTTGATGCAGAGGATCGTTTGGAGAATATCGCTTTTCTAAACTCAGGCTGTACCATCTCAACTGCCTCTGCTAGTATGATGACGGACGCAGTTTTGGGCAAAACCAAGCAAGAAATCTTAGAACTTGCGACTATTTTTTCTGAGATGGTTCAAGGGCAAAAAGATGACAGACAAGATAGTCTTGGAGACGCAGCCTTCTTATCAGGTGTTGCCAAATTCCCTCAACGAATCAAGTGTGCAACCCTAGCTTGGAACGCCCTGAAGAAAACAATTGAAAATCAAGAAAATAAGTAAGACAAGTTTCTTTTGTCTTATGAATTAGTAGAAATGAAGAATGAAAGAAAGGATATTATGGCTGAAGAAAGAGTAGAACCAAAACCAATTGACCTTGGTGAATATAAATTTGGTTTCCATGATGATGTAAAGCCTGTCCTATCGACAGGAAAAGGATTGAATGAAGATGTCATTCGTGAACTATCAGCTGCAAAGGGAGAACCTGAGTGGATGTTAGAGTTCCGTTTGAAGTCTTACGAAACCTTTAAAAAAATGCCCATGCAAACTTGGGGAGCAGACTTGTCAGAGATTGACTTTGATGACTTGATCTACTACCAAAAACCATCTGATAAACCAGCCCGTTCTTGGGACGACGTTCCTGAAAAAATTAAAGAAACCTTTGAACGTATCGGGATTCCTGAAGCTGAGCGTGCCTATCTAGCAGGTGCTTCTGCCCAGTATGAGTCAGAAGTGGTTTACCACAACATGAAGGAAGAGTTCCAGAAATTGGGGATTATCTTTACGGATACGGATTCTGCCCTCAAGGAATACCCAGACTTGTTTAAACAATACTTTGCTAAGTTAGTACCGCCAACAGATAACAAGTTGGCTGCCCTTAACTCGGCAGTATGGTCAGGTGGAACCTTTATCTACGTACCAAAAGGAGTCAAGGTAGATATTCCACTTCAAACTTACTTCCGTATCAACAACGAAAATACAGGTCAGTTTGAACGTACTTTGATTATCGTTGATGAGGGAGCAAGTGTCCACTATGTAGAAGGATGTACAGCACCAACTTATTCAAGTAACAGCTTGCATGCTGCCATCGTAGAAATCTTTGCCTTGGATGGAGCTTATATGCGTTATACGACTATCCAAAACTGGTCTGATAACGTCTATAACTTGGTTACAAAACGTGCGAAGGCTCAAAAGGATGCCACTGTTGAGTGGATTGATGGAAACTTGGGTGCCAAGACTACTATGAAATACCCATCTGTTTACCTTGATGGAGAAGGGGCGCGTGGTACCATGCTTTCTATTGCTTTTGCCAATGCAGGGCAACACCAGGATACTGGAGCTAAGATGATCCATAACGCTCCACATACAAGCTCGTCTATTGTGTCTAAATCCATCGCTAAAGGTGGAGGTAAGGTTGACTACCGTGGACAAGTAACCTTTAATAAAAACTCTAAGAAATCTGTCTCTCACATCGAGTGTGACACCATTATCATGGATGACTTGTCAGCATCAGATACTATTCCATTTAATGAAATTCACAACTCGCAAGTTGCTTTGGAACACGAAGCTAAGGTTTCTAAGATTTCTGAAGAACAACTCTATTATCTCATGAGCCGTGGCTTGTCAGAATCTGAAGCAACTGAGATGATTGTCATGGGATTTGTAGAACCCTTCACTAAAGAACTTCCAATGGAATATGCCGTTGAGCTCAACCGCTTGATTAGTTACGAAATGGAAGGGTCAGTTGGGTAAAATTTGATTTTAGATTTACTAAAAATCAAGGACTTTGAAGATGAACTTGTAACAAAAAAATCGCGGTTTAAAATCGCGATTTTTTTATAATTTTTCGTTGATGAAGCGGATAAACTGATTCCACCAAACTTTTAAGAAGAAGGCTTTTTCAACTTTCTTTTCTGCTAGCATTTCGAAACTAGGACGTTCAGTGGTAATGTAACCTTGACCAATCAAGTCATTGTCTTCATAAGTTAAATGGCCAACCACTGTTCCAGCTTCAAGTGGTGCTGGGATTGCTTTGGAATCAGGTGTGAACTGAACAGATTTGGAAGATTGATTCCCAACACGTTCAACTAGAGAGATATCATCTTTGGCAACAGCAGTGACTGTATCTTCTTTTCCGTCTTGTACAGGGACTTTGCTATCTTGATAGGCATCGCCTTTTTGAACGATTTTGCGAAGTGTGAATGTAGAAGAGATATAATCCATTAGGGAAGATGTAGCTGTGAAACGAGCGTAAGGATTATTGTCTTGATGGTCTGCATTCAAAACAACTGTAATAACCCTCATTCCTTTCTCGACAGTAGTACCAACAAAAGATTCACCAGCTTTGTCTGTCGTTCCTGTTTTCAGTCCGTCAAAGCCTCCTCGATGAGCAGGCATTCCTTCTAACATGTAGTTGGTCGAAGTGATTGTCATTCCAGCAAAAGTAGAAGAAGGTTTTTTGGTGATTTCCAAGACTTGTGGGTACTTTTTGATGAGGTTACGAGCAACAATAGCGACATCATAAGCACTAAGCTTATTTTCTTCATCTTTTTTAGAACCTGGGTAAATGTTATCCCCTAGAGTTTCATTGTTAAGACCCGTCGTATTGACAACAGTGGCATCCTGAATTCCCCATTCCAAGAGTTTTGCCCGCATCATATCGACGAAATCTTTTTCTGAGCCAGCAATTTTCTCAGCTAGAGCAATGGCTGCACTGTTAGCACTGGATACCAGTGTTGCTTCTAGTAGCTGCTCGACTGTATAATTACGAGCCTCCATAGGGACGTTGCTTGCTTCGGAATTTGTCGTTAATCTGTAAGGATAATCAGAAATATCTACCGGAGTTGATAGTGTAATACTGCCGTTTTCCAAGGCTTCATAGACAAGATAAACTGTAATCAATTTTGTGATTGAAGCGATTTCGACTGGCTGAGTTGCATCTTTTTCATAAAGTATTTTTCCAGTATTCGCCTCAACAGCAATGGCATGTTTTGCGGCAATATTAAAATCTTGAGCGGCAACAGTAGAAGCTGATCCAATTACGGATAAGGTTAGTAGAGTTAAAATTATTTTTTTCATAGTAAGTTTATTCTAACATAAAGAAAAAAATATTCCCAGTTTCATGATAGAAGAAAGAAGCTTTTTTGAAAGTGTGGTAAAATAGATGAATGGAGGTACCCCATGTTTCGTAAGAATAAATTATTTTTTTGGACCAGTGAGATTTTATTATTAACCATCATCTTTTATTTATGGAGACAGATGGGTGGGATTATAACGCCCTTTGTAAGTGTCGCAAACACCATAATGATTCCCTTTCTTCTAGGCAGTTTTTTATATTATTTAACAAATCCCTTTGTTAGTTTTTTACAAAAGTATTTCAAAATTAATCGTATCATTGGTATTCTACTAACTTTGTGTGCCTTGGTTTGGGGGCTAGTTATTGGGGTAGTCTATCTCTTACCGATTTTGGTCAATCAGTTGACCAGCTTGATTGCGACTAGCCAGACTATCTACAGTCGTTTACAAGATTTGATTGTGGATTTATCTACTTATCCAGCCTTTCAAAATTTGGATATTCAAGCGAATATTCAACAATTAAATCTTTCTTATGTAGATATTTTACAAAATATACTAAATAGTGTGACGAGTAGTGTCGGAAGTATCCTATCAGCTCTCTTTAGTACTGTTTTAATTATTATCATGACACCTGTGTTTTTGGTTTATTTTTTGTTAGATGGTCACAAATTTTTACCGATGCTTGAACGTACTGTTTTAAAGAGAGATAAGTTGCATATTGCAGGCCTCTTAAAAAATTTGAATGCGACAATTGCTCGCTATATTAGTGGAGTCGCCATTGATGCGATTATTATCGGTTGTTTGGCCTTTATCGGATATAGCGTGATCGGTTTAAAATACGCTTTGGTCTTCGCCATCTTTTCAGGCTTGGCCAATCTCATTCCTTATGTAGGACCAAGTATCGGCTTGATTCCGATGATTATTGCCAATGTCTTTACGGATCCTCATAGAATGCTAATTGCAGTTGTTTACATGCTAATCATTCAACAAGTGGATGGAAATATCCTCTACCCTCGAATCGTAGGTGGGGTAATGAAGGTTCATCCAATTACGATTTTAGTATTACTTTTGTTATCAAGCAATATCTACGGTGTCATTGGCATGATTGTCGCAGTACCAACCTATTCTATCTTAAAAGAGATTTCTAAGTTCTTATCTCGCTTGTATGAAAATCATAAAACAATGAAAGAACGAGAACGAGAATTAGCTAAGTAAAAGTCAGGAAATTCCTGATTTTTCTTTTTCTTTAGGTAAATTATAGGAGTAGAAGTGCCATTTAGATTAGCCGATTAAGAATAATTCACAAAAACTTTGTAAAACACTTGCAATTTAGCTGAAATTTGATAAAATAGTAAGGAAAGTTAGACTGTATTGCCTACTGTCTATCTA
>JAWERV010000062.1:0-10759 GCA_032481955.1 Streptococcus mitis
AAATTTAACTGTACGAAGTTTCATAACGAAATCATCAACAAATTCTTGGATTTCTGATTCAGTAAATGTACCACGAGCAAGGTCACGTTCTGCAAAGATGTCCAATACGATTGGCACACGTCCTAGAGATGTAGCAGCACCGTTGATAACACGGCAGACAGACATGAAGGCGATGTTAACCCATTGGATCGCTTCTTTAACGTTCATCGCTGGTTTGCGAACATCAACTCCGTAAAGGTCACCCAAGCGAACAACTTGTTGCAATGCTTGGTATTGAAGGTTGATTTCTTCACGAAGACGGATTGTTTCTTCATCGATTTCTTCGATTGCATTCCAGTCGTTTACTTTTTCTTGCATCAAGTAGTCTGCACCGTAAAGAGCAAGACGTGCGTAAACACCGATGATACGTCCGCGTGAGTATGCATCTGGAAGACCAGTTACAGTGTGAGCGTGACGAGCGCGACGGATGTTTGAAGTGTAAGCACGGAAGATACCGTCGTTAACTGTTGTTACGTATTTAGTGAAGATTTCGTGAACAGCTGGATCTGGTTCGTATCCATTTTCTTTCAAAGTAGTTTCAGCCATACGGATACCACCTTTTGGCATGAAGTTCAATTTGAAGAGTTCATCGTTTTGGATACCGAAGATAACTTCGTTTTCTTTATCGATAAATCCTGCTGGGATATCAGCGATAGATGTTGGACGAGTGTCCATTGGGAAACGAGTTTCTTCGTAGTGAGCCTTAGTTTCTTCTACAATTTTTTTGATGTGAAGTGAACGTTCTGTTGGTCCTGCAAGGAAGCTTTCGTCTCCATCGTAAGGTGTGTAGTTAGCTTGTACGAAGCGTGATACACTTGCTTTTTCTTTCCAATCTACGCCTTTGAAGCCTTCCCAAGCTTTATCAAAAATATCTTGTGCTTCAACAACTGTCTTAACAACCATGTTAATGTCCTCTTTTTTCTTTCTAGTAACAGTCATCTGTTACATTTATGAAATCAGTATACCACACAGTAACCGATTTCAACAAGCGAAAATTCCTTATTTTTACACTTTCTTTTCTAACACAGACCGTATTCTATACCAAACTGTATTATATTTTTGAAAAAAGAAAGTCCTTTTTTCTTTTTTTCAGAAAAAAGGGTATAATAAAAGAAAATAAGCAGTAAAAAGGTGCTAGGCATGTTGATTTTCCCCTTATTAAATGATTTGTCAAGAAAAATCATCCATATTGACATGGATGCCTTTTTTGCTGCGGTGGAAATCAGAGATAATCCTAAACTCAAAGGAAAACCTGTCATTATCGGAAGCGACCCTCGGCAAACAGGTGGGCGGGGAGTCGTTTCTACCTGTAGCTATGAAGCACGAGCTTTTGGTGTTCATTCTGCCATGAGTTCCAAGGAAGCTTATGAACGATGTCCCCAGGCCGTCTTTATCTCAGGGAATTATGAAAAATATAAATCTGTGGGCCTCCAGATTCGAGCGATTTTCAAGCGTTATACAGATTTGATTGAGCCTATGAGTATTGACGAAGCCTATTTGGATGTAACAGAAAATAAACTCGGGATTAAGTCAGCAGTCAAAATCGCTCGCCTCATTCAAGAGGATATCTGGCAAGAACTTCATTTAACTGCTTCTGCCGGTGTTTCCTACAACAAATTCTTAGCTAAAATGGCCAGTGATTATCAAAAGCCACATGGTCTGACAGTGATTCTACCTAACCAGGCTGAGGATTTTCTCAAACAAATGGATATTTCCAAGTTTCATGGAGTAGGAAAAAAGACGGTGGAACGGCTTCATCACATGGGTGTTTTTACTGGCGCTGATTTGCTTGAAGTACCTGAAGTGACCCTAATAGACCGCTTTGGTAGACTGGGCTATGACCTGTATCGAAAGGCTCGTGGTATCCACAACTCCCCCGTCAAATCCAACCGCATCCGTAAATCAATCGGCAAGGAAAAAACCTATGGAAAGATTCTCCGTGCCGAGGAAGACATCAAAAAAGAGCTGACTCTCCTATCAGAAAGAGTCGCTCTCAATCTCAGTCAACAAGAAAAATCTGGAAAAATTGTCATTCTAAAAATCCGCTACGAGGACTTTTCAACTCTTACTAAACGAAAAAGTCTGGCCCAAAAAACACAGGATGCTAGTCAGATAGGCCAAATAGCCCTACAACTCTATGAAGAGTTAGACGAGAAAGAAAGAGGTGTCCGCCTGTTGGGGATTACCATGACTGGATTTTAAAACCTTGAAGAGCTGACTCTTCAAGGCTTTTCTTATACAAACAAACGGACAAAGCTATAAAGCAATAAGACACCACCAAGCACGATACGGTATTTACCAAAAAGGGTAAAGTCGTGTTTTTTCACATAGCTGGTCAAGAAACGAATAGCGACCATGCTGACTGCAAAGGCTACTCCCATCGCAACCAAGAGCAAGAACAATTGCCCAAAACTCAAGAGTTGTCCTGCTTTCACAAATTTGAAAATCTTTAAGGCACTGGCTCCAAACATAACAGGAATCCCTAGATAGAAGGTAAATTCTGTCACAACAGAACGACTGGTTCCATTTAACAAACCACCGACAATCGTTGCTCCAGAACGGCTTGTCCCTGGTAAAAGGGCAAGAACTTGGAAGAGACCGATATATAAGGCTGTCGTATAAGGAAGCTTGTCCAACTCTGTCACACTTGGCTCGATAGCACGCGCTTTATTGCGCTTTTCCAAATAGATAAAGGCAATCCCATAGATAATCAACATGAGAGCAACAGAAACCATGTTATGGAAGTGGGTATCAAACCAATCATCAAACTTAAAGACGGCAAGTAAAGGCAAAGTTGCAATCAAGACCTTCAACCATAGTCTCCAAGTCTTACGAACTTCCTGCTTGTCCTTAGTGGGTTTGAAAGGATTGAGCTTATTAAAGTAAATAACCATAACCGCCAAAATCGCACCAAGCTGAATTACGACATTAAACATGGACATAAAGGCTTCGTTTTGATTTTGGTATTGGATAAATTCCTCTGCTAAAATCAAGTGACCTGTACTGGAAATCGGCAACCATTCCGTAATTCCTTCAACAATCCCGAAGAAGATAGATTTTAAAATTTCAATAAGATACATAGATTACTCCTTTTTCTATCTTCCATTATAGCATACTTTTTCAGTCTATGGCACTTCTCTTTAAAAGGCGCCGATACTGCCACCGCCTCCGCCTCCAGAGAAGCCACCGCCAGAACTTCCACTTCCAGAAGATACGGAGTAGGTACTTGCTGTATTTGCGACACTAGCATAATGACTCATTTGCGCTGTTGAATGATAAAACATACTGTGCCAGCCATAAGCTACATAGAGGTTTATATCTGGATTTTCCACTTGAATCTTATGAACCTTCATCAAATGACTAACCTTATCCGCATAGCCAAATAAGGTCGCATAGACCAAGAGGCGATTCCAGACCACAATACTTTCCAACTCTGCCTGATCAAATCGTGCAATCTCACGCAACATATTTTCAAAACTGGTCCAGAGATAGTAGACTTCTGCTCCTGCTTCATTTAGGACACCATCACGATTATCTAATCGAAGCTTCCAATAATAGAAAACAGCCAAAGCCAAACCTAGAAAACCAAGTATTGGCAAGAGGAGGTAAAAATAAGCATGAACATCCAAACTATACAAGAACAAACCAAATCCAATAAATAGAGGTAGAATCGTAGAGAGTCCCATACCCACTTGCAAGGACTTTTCCCATCCAGTCAAGGGACGATAGTACTCTGGAAGCCCCCAGAAGGAAACTCGATTTCTCACCCCTTCTTGCATCTCTTTCAACACTTCTTCGAAAGAAGATTTGAGCTGACACCCCCTTGCTTGAATCCGCTTTTCATCAGCAGCTTTAGCTCCGCGATAAAGGCTGTCAGATACCTTGTAATCCGCAAACAAATTGGAAAGAGTTTCTTCTTTTTTGCCTGAAAAAGCCAGATTTAGACAGTCTTTCTCAAAACTGGACAAACCATCTTCTTTTACCAGCCTCAAGCCAACTGCATCTCCTTCTGAAATAATAGAGACATTTCCACGGTCAATCACATCTAACAAGGTAGCTTGAATAAGTTGGTCAAAGGTGAATTTTCCTGCTCCTTTGGTTAGAGGACTCACTTCCTCCAAGGAAGTCGAGTAAACCGCCTCCGATAAAACCATAGGTTCTAATTCCATTGGTGGTTCGTAGAGACGATGATTTTTAGCATATTTGACTGAAGGAGTGGTCTTTCTTCTATAAATAAAATAAAAGCAAATACTCAATAACAAGGAGATAGAAAGTATCGAAGGAAACACCCACGTAACGAGTTGTTTACTCTGCTCTTTTTCTCTAACAATCGAGTCTTCTATCTTATTAAACTCTTCTAAACGATTCCCTTTCAAGCCCTGAGCCCTAGCGCTAGCAAAATCGGTCCGAGGCCAGTAGGCATGCAATTCAACTCCACGCTTAGCCGGAAGATTGTCTAAACGAATAGTATAATCAAGGCTACTCTTTTCAATTGTTCCCTCTCTAAAAAGTTTCCCTGTATGGAAAAAGAGTTTTTCAGCTCCCTTGTCGCCCCTTACATGAAATTCAAACTTTCCAATAGCCCCTGAACTATCTGTTAAAGGTTGCCAATTTAATTCAGCGATGTCATCATATAGAAAAAGCAAATTTTTTAAATTCCATGTGAGGTCAACTTCAACTATGTCGCCCCCCTGACCTGAATTGTAGACTTTCACAGTATAACCATTCGCTTCTTCTGTCACTTCGCTAGTAACATCTGTCAGTTCAGCACCATTTTTCGCGGCCTGAACCTTTGGATGAGGAACAATGTCAAATCCGCTAGGCATCTTGCCAGCACGTCCAAGTCCCACGATTTGGCCCTTAAAGTCCTCCTCAAACTGGTAAACTATCTTCTGTCTAAATTCTGCTGTATTGTCTGCATGAATATACAAATCCCCTTGATAAGAGTTTATCTTGAAATCAATGGCAAAAACAGAGAATGGCAGAAGGCAAAACAAGCCTAACACTAGTAATAAAAAAGTTTTTTTCATCAACTAAGCCCCCTTTTTATCTTTGCTATCATTATATCATTTTTTCATAAGTAAGGGCTTACCTATATTGAAAAATAGAGTTTTTTTCGATAAAATAGGAGACAGTTATTTTTTAATAGATTAGAAATAGGAGAAATCATGAAAAAAATATACTTATCTATTTTCACAAGTCTCTTACTGATGTTAGGGCTTGTCAATGTTGCTCAAGCCGATGAATATTTACGCATCGGTATGGAAGCAGCATATGCCCCCTTTAACTGGACCCAGGACGATGATAGCAATGGAGCTGTCAAAATCGATGGAACCAACCAGTATGCCAATGGATACGATGTTCAAATCGCCAAGAAAATCGCTAAGGACTTAGGTAAAGAGCCTTTGGTTGTTAAAACCAAGTGGGAAGGTCTAGTCCCTGCCCTTACTTCTGGTAAGATTGACATGATTATCGCAGGTATGAGTCCAACTGCCGAACGCAAACAAGAGATTGCCTTTTCAAGCAGTTACTATACTAGCGAACCAGTTCTGCTAGTCAAAAAAGATTCTGCCTACGCAAATGCTAAATCTTTGGATGACTTTAATGGTGCGAAAATCACTTCTCAACAAGGTGTCTACCTCTACGACTTGATTACACAAATCCCGGGTGCTAAAAAAGAAACAGCAATGGGAGACTTCGCTCAAATGCGCCAAGCACTTGAGGCCGGTGTCATCGATGCCTATGTTTCTGAACGCCCTGAAGCACTGACTGCCGAAGCTGCGAACTCTAAGTTCAAGATGGTCCAAGTAGAACCAGGTTTTAAAACTGGAGAAGAAGATACAGCTATCGCCATTGGACTTCGTAAAGATGACAATCGTATTAGCCAAATCAATGCCAGCATTGAAACCATTTCAAAAGATGACCAAGTTACCTTGATGGATCGTATGATCAAGGAACAACCTGCCGAAGCTACAACAACTGAAGAGACTAGCAGTAGTTTCTTTAGCCAAGTCGCTAAAATTCTTTCTGAGAACTGGCAACAACTCTTGCGTGGTGCTGGTATCACTCTTTTAATCTCAATCGTCGGAACCATCATAGGTCTCATTATTGGTCTTGCCATTGGTGTCTTCCGTACTGCTCCTCTCTCTGAAAATAAAGCTATTTATGGCTTACAAAAACTAGTCGGCTGGATCCTCAATGTCTACATTGAAATTTTCCGTGGTACCCCAATGATCGTTCAATCGATGGTTATCTACTATGGAACTGCCCAAGCTTTCGGTATCAACCTTGACCGTACACTGGCTGCTATCTTCATCGTTTCGATTAACACCGGTGCCTACATGACCGAAATCGTTCGTGGTGGTATCCTAGCAGTTGACAAGGGACAATTTGAAGCCGCTACTGCTCTTGGTATGACTCATAACCAAACCATGCGTAAGATTGTCCTACCTCAGGTTGTCCGCAACATCCTACCAGCAACTGGTAATGAATTTGTCATCAATATCAAAGATACATCTGTATTGAACGTTATCTCTGTTGTCGAACTTTATTTCTCAGGAAATACCGTGGCAACACAAACCTATCAATACTTCCAGACATTTACAATCATCGCCGTGATTTACTTTGTCCTCACCTTCACCGTAACACGTATCCTACGCTTCATCGAACATCGCATGGACATGGATACCTATACTACAGGTGCTAACCAAATGCAAACGGAGGATTTGAAATAATGACACAAGCAATCCTTGAAATTAAACACCTCAAAAAATCCTATGGACAAAACGAAGTGCTAAAAGACATTTCTCTCACTGTCCACAAGGGAGAAGTTATCTCTATCATCGGAAGCTCTGGAAGCGGAAAATCGACCTTCCTACGCTCCATTAACCTACTTGAAACACCAACTGATGGACAAATCCTTTATCATGGACAAAACGTCCTCGAAAAAGGCTATGACCTCACGCAATACCGTGAAAAGTTGGGAATGGTTTTCCAATCCTTTAACCTCTTTGAAAATCTCAACGTTCTTGAAAACACAATCGTCGCTCAGACAACAGTCCTTAAACGTGAACGTACAGAAGCTGAAAAGATTGCCAAAGAAAACCTTGAAAAGGTCGGCATGGGGGAACGCTACTGGCAAGCCAAGCCAAAACAACTCTCAGGCGGTCAAAAACAACGTGTGGCTATCGCTCGTGCCCTCTCCATGAATCCTGACGCTATTCTCTTTGATGAACCAACATCAGCTCTCGATCCAGAAATGGTTGGAGAAGTTCTTAAAATCATGCAGGAACTGGCCCAAGAAGGCTTGACTATGATTGTAGTGACTCACGAGATGGAATTCGCTCGTGATGTCTCTCACCGTGTTATCTTTATGGATAAGGGTGTGATTGCTGAAGAAGGTAAACCAGAAGACCTCTTCACCAATCCTAAAGAAGACCGAACAAAAGAGTTTCTTCAACGTTATCTCAAATAAAAAGAAAAGGCTGCAGCAATTATGCAGTCTTTTTGCTGGCCAAAAAATGAAAAGGCAGACCCAATTCAAGAATCCGCCGTTATCCAAAGATTAATCTTCAAATTTTTCATGATTTTTTTCATAGAAATCAATTAAACCTAGAGCTGTTTCAAATGAAATATTTTTTACTTTTGCACGACCCTGCGCTAGAGCAATGATAGACATTTCACGCGCATTCGTTTCCTTAGAGATACGGTAGCCTGTGATTTTCTTATCACGAACCCAGCCAACAACTGATTCTACTTTTTCAAAGTTTGACTTAGCCATGTCCTTCTCCTATTTTCTTCTTTACGATATATTATTCTATACGTTTTTATGTCTTTTGTCAATAAAAAAACATATATTCAATAAAATAAAAGATCTTTATTTTTCTTACTTCTTTTTTAAAGCTTATAATATATAGGTTTTTACTTACTATAAACCATTAGTAACCACCTAAAAAATAATCGCATCATTAAACTTCAAATATGTAAGAATATTCATATAAACTACATACCAGCTACTCAATAGGATAGACAGGAGTCATATTCAAGTAATTCTATACATTCCTTTAAAATTATTAAAGCTATCAAAGATCATATTTTCCTCTGATTACCTCTTAACTATCTCTTTCCTTTCTCTTTGTCTGAGGTCCCTTCCTGTCATTATTTAAATCTTATTTTCTTTTTCAACTGGTACAATGGACTTGTTTCATCAGATTTTACATATTCTTTTCAAACACCACTTCATAGTCAGCATCTAGAATATGACTTCCTAATGTCACAAACTTTTTCTACTATTATCATTTTACAAGTATCAGATTAATTTTATCAATTAAATCATCAAAGTTGTCTCATAAATACTGATTATTTTCTCTATTTGCCATTATATTTAGACAATTTTTAAATTAGTTATATATAAAACATCGTATTCTAAATAGTAGCTTTATATATAGCAAGTAATTCTTTTTTATTATTATAAACGGAAACAAAAATAATAGGTACTATAATAAGTTGTAGTAGAAATAGTAGGATAGTTTTCCTAAGTTCATAGGAATCGCCCCCTTTCTTTACCCTCATTATAGCACCTATACATCAGTTGTGCAAATAATATGATATTTTTTTATTAGTCCTCAGACAAGCATATTATAGAGCGTTTCATTACCATTCAAGTTAATATAAGATGGATCAAACCCTTCCATGCGACGAATTAGACCTGCATAATCATGCTTATCTGCCAAGGCAATCCCAATCAATACTGGTCCTGTCCCCTTGCTAGCTCGTTTGATATACTCAAAACGTGTGATATCATCATTTGGCCCCAGAATATCATTTACAAATTCACGCAAAGCTCCTGGACGCTGTGGAAAATTGACCACAAAGTAATGCTTGATCCCATCATAAATCAAGGCACGCTCTTCCATTTCTGGCATACGGTTGATATCATTATTTCCTCCAGAAATGATACAACAAATGGTCTTCCCCTTGATATATTCAGCCAAAACCTCTAAAGAGGCGATACTAGCCGCTCCAGCAGGTTCTGCGACTATCCCTTGCTTAGAGTAGAGGTCAATCAAGGTTTCAGAAATCAATCCCTCATCGACACCTACTAAGGTTTGAACATGTTGGCGAGTTGCTTCATAGGTCAACTGACCTACCTTTTGCACAGCAATCCCATCCGCAAATTTGTCAATTTCTTTGAGTTTGACAGGCCCACCAGCGTCAAAGGCAGCCTTCATAGAACGTGCTCCATTAGCCTCTACCCCAATGACTTCAATCTCTGGACTTGTTTCCTTGATATAAGTCGAAACTCCAGCAATGAGACCTCCGCCTCCAACAGGGACCAAAACAGCATCGAAATCAATTGATTCTTTTCGAGCTTCTTCTAAAATCTCATAAGCAACGGTCCCTTGACCAGCTTGAACATGGGCATCATCAAAGGGATCAATAAAGGTACGGTTTTCAGAGACTGTAAATTCTTGAGCTGCTTTAGCTGAGGCATCAAAGGTATCTCCAACTAGTTTAATGGTTACGAAATCCCCACCAAAAAAGCGAACTTGACCAATCTTTTGTTGCGGAGTAGTAATGGGCATAAAGATAGTAGCAGGAATCTTCATTTCATTACAAGTATAGGCAACACCCTGCGCATGATTTCCCGCAGAAGCACAGACTACCCCATGTTCACGCTCTTCCTTGCTGAGCTGAGAAATGGCATAATAGGCACCACGAATTTTAAAAGAACGAACACGTTGGGCATTTTCCTTTTTCAAATAAATCTTAGCACCATACTTCTCCGATAAATAATGGTCGTAATCCAGTGGGGTATTCACAACCACACCATTCAAGACCTTATGAGCCTTGATAATATCTTTTGAACTTAACATATAAAACCTCTTTTTCTATAAAAAACAGTCACTAATGACTGTTTTTTTAGTTATTCATCTCCAAAAACTTCAGCAACACTTTCATGATATTTATGAGCCATACGAATTGAAAACTCTTTAGGAAGTTCATAACGATTTGTAGAAATCCAATCATATAACCATTCTGCCAAACTTTCTTCACTATCATTACGATGGAAGATAAAATAGTTTAAAATTTCTTTATATTCTACATCATTCAAATCCAGCGTGTCTACAAATTGACTACGAGGAACAAAATTAGAATCTAATTTTCTTAGTTGATCTGTCAATTCTCCCAATTGTAAATCCAACTGAAAAAATAATTTTTGCAGTTGGCTATCAGTTTCATCACATCCTGTCTTGATAGAAAACAAATTGGTAATATTCATATGATTTCAACCCCTAAATAAGTATATCTAATATCCCACGAATAGCTGAAGCTACTATTTTAGCAAAATTCTTTGCTTTCTAATTAGTTATAGATTTTGAATGCATCATCGTCGTTTTTACCAACGAAAGGCATTGCTTTACGCAATTCTGCACCAACTTTTTCAATTTCAAGGTTAGCTGCTTTTTCACGGTAAGCAGTCAATTTTGGACGTCCAGCTTTATAGTCATTTACAAAGTCATTTGCAAATTTACCATTTTGGATGTCTGCCAAGACAGCTTTCATGTTTTCTTTAACTTGTTCAGTAATCACACGTGGACCTGATACATAGTCACCGTACTCAGCAGTGTTTGAAATTGATTGACGCATTTTCTTGAATCCACCTTCATAGATCAAGTCAACGATCAATTTCATTTCGTGAAGAACTTCAAAGTAAGCC